>CABYRQ010000006.1 GCA_902521485.1 uncultured Alphaproteobacteria bacterium
TCTAATTTGTTTTTTTGTATCAGAGCTTAATTGATACAAAGGATCTCTTACATTAGCTTTACATTTTCCCATTAAAGAGAGGGCATACTTAGCTGGTGTAGGGTTGGGTTCAGCAAACAATATTTTTGACAATGGGGCTAATTTTAAATTTACTTTATCAAATTCCTTATAATTCTTTTTTTTCCAATGATAGTGGAGCATAGATGTAAGTTTAGGAGCTACATTAGCTGTAACTGATATACAGCCATGCCCGCCCTGAGCTAAAAAACCAGCAATAGTTCCATCTTCACCTGACAAATAATTAAAATCTTTTTTCATAAAAGTTCTCATAATCAAAGGTCTTGACATATCATTGGAGGCGTCTTTAATACCGACAATGTTTGGTACTTTATTTAGTTCCTTAAAGCTATCAAAAGATAAATCTACAATTGATCTTCCTGGTATATTGTAAATAAGTTGTTTTAAAGGTGAAACTTTTGCAATTTTTTTGAAATGGTTAATCAAACCTAATTGATTAGGTTTATTATAATATGGTGTAACAACTAATCCGTAGTTTGCTCCTGCTTTATAGGCGTGTTTAGTAAATTCAATTGCCTCTTTAGTGGAATTAGATCCTGTGCCGGCAATAACAGGTATTTTTTTTGAAGCAACTTTTATTGCGAACTCAACTAATTTCATATGCTCATCATGTGATAAAGTTGGGGACTCCCCTGTGGTTCCGCAAACTGTTACTCCAGATATTCCACTTTTGATTTGCCAATTTAATATTTTTTCGAAACTATCATAGTCAACATCACCATTTGAAAAGGGAGTTATTATTGCTGGTATAGATCCTTTAAGCATTATTATTTTTTACTATTTTTATATCAAATATATATGTTTTTTTTATGGCGGAGAGAGAGGGATTCGAACCCTCGGTACAACTTGCGTCGTACGGCGGTTTAGCAAACCGCTGGTTTCAGCCACTCACCCACCTCTCCATAGGCTTATTTATAGCCGAAATATAATCGAATAAAAAGAATTGTCATTCTTATAATTCATAAAAACGTCTATGCAGTTACTTTTTAAGTCTTTCGAGAAGGATTTTATTTATTAATTTTGGATTACCTTTACCTTTTGTAGCTTTTAGACATTTACCGACAAAATATCCTAAAACTCTATCAGAACCACCTTGAAATTTTAAAATATTCTCCTCTTCTCCTAATAAAGCTCCATCAATTATTTTTTCCAATTCTCCAAAGTCAGACACTTGTTCAAGTCCTAATTCCTTAACAAGTTCAGATGGCTTACCTTCACCATTTAAAACTTTCGGTAAGATTTCTTTACCAGCTTTATTTGAAATTACATCATCAGAAATTAATATTAAAAGATCTGTAATATCTTTTGTTTTATCATTTAGACTATTTACTTCTAAATTATTTTCTTTGATAAATGCAAATATATCTCCAACTAGCCAAGCAGCTATAAATTTTGGTTTTACAGTTGACTCAGAAATCATTTTTTCAAATAAATTTGCGTTTTGTTTTTCAGCAATTATGATTTTAGCTATGTCTTTATCTAAATTATAATTATCTAAATATTTATTTAACTTATCTTGGGGAAGCTCTCCTACTAAGGGTTTTATTTTATCAATTTGCTCTTGGGTTAAATTTACAGGTAATAAATCGGGATCAGGGAAATAACGATAATCATGTGAGAATTCCTTACTTCTCATTGCTCTTGTTTCTCCGGTGCTTGTATCAAACAGCATGGTATTCTGTTCTATTTCTCCACCACCATCAATTATATTAATTTGTCTTTGAAATTCATACTCAATAGCTTGTTTTATGAATTTAAATGAATTTAAATTTTTAATTTCACATCTAGTGCCAAGTTCTTGGCCCTTTTTGCGAACAGATAAATTTACATCAGCTCTCAAAGAACCTTCCTGCATATTTCCATCACATACATCTATGTACATAAGCAATTGTCTTAAAGAAGACATGTAGTTTATTACCTCATCTGCAGATGATAAATCAGGATACGAAACTATTTCTAATAACGGTGTACCTACTCTATTGAGATCAATAAAGCTATATTTCGGATCAATATCATGAATACTCTTGCCAGCATCTTGTTCTAAATGGGCTCTCTCAATTCTAATTTTTTTTTGATTATCACCACTTTCAATATTTATATAACCCTCGCTAAGAATGGGGAATTCAAATTGACTAATTTGGTAACCTTGAGGTAAATCAGGATAGAAGTAATTTTTTCTTTCGAACACAGAATGCTTATTAATCTTAAAATTTAATGCGTATCCTGTTTTTATTGCCATTTCAATACAACCAAAGTTCATAACTGGAAGCATTCCAGGCATTCCTGAGTCAATAAAATTTACATTCTCATTTGGCTCAGATCCAAATTTATTTGGTGAGGAGGAAAATAATTTAGATGAAGTTTTAAGTTGTGCGTGTACTTCAAGACCTATTACCATTTCCCAATTATTACTCATTAAAACTTAATTCCTTTTCTGCAAGTGCTGCTAACTGTAAAAGTGTTTTTTCTTCAAAATAATTTCCAATAAATTGAACTCCCAAAGGTAGACCATTTTTACTTAGACCAGATGGAATAGATATCCCAGGAAGGCCAGCAAGACTTGTGGGAACTGTATAAATATCATTTTTATACATAGATATAGGATCAAGTTTATCTCCAATTTTAAAAGCCTCATTTGGTGTTGTGGGTGTTAGTATAAAGTCAACTTCGTTTAAGATTCTTTGAAAATCATTTTTAATCAATCTTCTAACTTTTTGAGCTTGTCTGTAGTAAGCATCGTAATAACCAGCTGATAATACATAAGCGCCTATAAGGATTCTTCTAGTAACTTCATCACCAAATCCCTTTGTTCTGGAATTTAGATAAATATCATCAAGACTTTCGCCATCTTCTCTAACTCCGTAGCGCACTCCATCATATCTTGCTAAATTTGAAGAAGCTTCAGCAGGTGCTAGAATATAATAAGTTGAAAGTGCGTATTCAGTTGTCTTAAATTCTACATCAACAAATTCTATGCCATGTTTGGAGAGTGCTTTTTTTGTATTATCAATTTGGTTTAAAATTTCGTCACTGACATCTTCAAGATAATCAGAGGGAATTCCAATTTTAATTTTCTTTTGAAGACTGTTGTTGATATCAATTAAATAATCTTCTCTTTGATGATTTGAGCTAGTAGAGTCATTAAAATCATGTTTGTTTATTGAATTTAAAATATAAGCCGCATCCTCTACACAGTTTGTTAAAGGTCCTGCTTGATCTAAACTGGAGGCAAAAGCTACAATTCCCCATCTTGAACATGAGCCAAATGTAGGTTTTAAACCAACTATTCCACATAAACTAGCTGGTTGTCTAATTGAGCCTCCAGTATCTGTACCCATTGACGCTACACATGAGCCCTCTGCCACAGCTGCTGCTGATCCCCCTGAGGAGCCGCCTGGAACAAGATTATCTTTTTGAGAATTTTTATTCTTCCAAGGATTAATTACAGGACCAAAATAACTAGTTTCATTTGATGAGCCCATCGCAAATTCATCACAATTATTTTTGCCAATAAAAATTGAACCATCATTTAAAAGTTGCTGAGTAACAAAAGACTCATAATTAGGAATGAAATTACTGAGAATTTTAGATGATGCTGTTGTTCTTATTCCTTTAGTGCAGAATAAATCTTTAATACCTAAAGGAATACCATCTAAAAGTAATGGATTGCCACTGTCATATCTGTTTTGAGATTCATTTATTGATGAAATATTGTTTTCCCTGTCAATCACTAAGTTAAAGCTGTTGTTATTACCAGATTTAGCTTTTGCTAAATATTCATCATATAGTTCACTTACACTTATTTTTTTTTCAATAAGATCTTTTTTAATTTGGCTAATTGAATTCTTCACTTACTCAACCACTTTAGGTACTTTGAAAAAATTTTGTGCTCTCTCTGGAGCATTACTTAATACATCATCAACAGAATTACTTTTACTTACCTCATCATTTCTAATAGATACGGTTTTTTCAGTTACATTATGCAATGGTTCTATTTTACTTGTGTCAACCTTTTTAAGATTATCTACCCATTTAATTATATCTTTTAAGGAATTAGAGTAAAATTCCTCTTTTTCTGAGGGTAATTTTAGCTTTGCTAAATAAGAAATTCTTTTAATATCAATGTCACTCATAATGGTCGTCGATACTATATCAGATTTTCTTGTAAGCAATAATTATACCAAGAAATTTATTGCTATAGATTATGGTCTAAAACACATTGGAATGGCTATCAGCGATCAATCAAATATCATTTCTGTTCCTTATGGAACTTTTAACGAAACATTATTATTCGAAAAAATTATAGAAATTTTAACAACTGAAAATGTTCATGGGGTCGTGATTGGTAAACCTTACCATCTTGATGGTTCTTTATCTGAAATGGTAAATAAAGTTAAAATATTTGCCAAAAAATTAGAGAAAATTATCTCTTGTCCAATTTTGTTGATCGATGAGAGATTGTCTAGTAAGCCCTATAAATCAAGGAAAAATTCAGAAAACACAAATATTCATGAAAAGAGCGCATGTTTAATACTTGATGATTTTCTAAGTTTGTATAGAAACTCCACTAGTGAAAAATAGAAAGATCACTTCTATAGACGATCTATCAGCTAAGGATATTCACTCTATTGCTGAGTTAGCAATAAAATTTAAAAAATCAAAAAAAAGAATTTTAGGGAAAAAATCAAAAAATATTTTTAACTTATTTTTAGAGCCCTCTACAAGAACTACTATAAGTTTTGAGCTAGCAGCAAAAAATTTAGGATACAATTCAGTTAATATAAATTTTGAAAAAAGTTCTTTGTCTAAAGGTGAAACTTTTAATGACACCATGGATACTTTGATGAGTATGAAACCAGATGCTTTAGTCATCAGAGATAAAAATAATTTTTCACCAATGAACATAGCAAAGAAAAGTAATGTTCCTGTAATAAATGCAGGAGATGGAACTAACGAACATCCCACACAGGCGCTACTTGATTATTGCGTTATTAAAGAAATTTTTAAAAAGAAAAAAATAAAAATTGGTATTTGTGGAGATATTAAACATAGCAGAGTAGCTCACTCAAATATCAAACTTCTTTCAAAAATGGGCTATCAAATTCACATAATTGCACCTACATATTTTTTAAACAGAAATGAATTGATTAAAATAAATGATAAAATTAAATTTCATAAAAATCTGAATTATCTCGAAAAAATAGATGTCTTGATGATGTTGAGAGTTCAAAAAGAGAGAATTCCAAAAGGTGCAAAGAATATGATGAAATCTTTTAAAAAAGAATTTTGTTTACAAAATAACCATCTATTAAATAAGCCCTATTTGATGCACCCTGGCCCAGTTAATAGAAACATAGAGATTAGTGATGAAGTATTAGATAATTATCCTAAATCACTGATCTTAAAACAAGTTGAGATGGGTGTTTACCTCAGGATGGCTTGTTTACATTATATGCTAAAGTGATGTTTCTAATATTAACGTTTGCCTATTTGATGGGATCTATACCTTTTGGGAAACTAATAACCAAATTTTTAACAAACAAAGACATAACCAAGACAGGATCAGGAAATATAGGTGCAACCAATGTATACAGAAGTGTATCAAAAAAAGCTGGTATTGCTGTACTGTTATTAGATGGAATAAAACCAATTTGTGCATTTTTAATAATTTATTATTTTTTTCCAGAACACTACCTGAAATATAAATATTTAATTTTTCTTTTTTCTATAATTGGACATATTTTTCCAATTTGGCTTTATTTTAAAGGTGGAAAAGGTGTAGCATGCTTTTTTGGTGCAAATTTATTTTTAACTCCTATTCCAACGATTTTAGCAATGATCCTGTGGTTTTTTACAGTCAAAATTACTAAACTTTCTTCTTTAGGAGCCCTTTTATCAATATTTCTTTTGACAATTTATCAATTAATTTTTATTTATGGCAACTTAGAAAAGGGAATAGTAATTATTATTTTTCTTTTAATATTTTTTAAACACAGTTCAAATATTAAAAGATTAATTAAAAGTGAAGAAAATAAAATAAATTTATAGTTATGAACTTACTTGTTGTAGAGTCACCCGCAAAAGCTAAGACGATTAATAAATATCTTGGAAATGATTTTGAAGTCATTGCTACGGTTGGTCATTTTAGAGATTTAGCAAAAAAAGATGGTGTAAAAGTGACTGAAGACTACAGTGATGTTGAGTTGAATTGGGAAACTACAACTGCAGGAATGAAGATGTTGGACAGTATAGAAAAAAAAGCAGATGGTTATGAAAAAATTTACCTTGCAACTGATCCAGACAGAGAAGGTGAAGCGATTACATGGCATTTAGTGAAATCTTTAGAAAAAAAAATAGATAAAAATAAATTTGAGAGAATTACATTTAATGAAATTACTAAAAATGCAGTTATAAATAGTTTTAAAGAGTCTAGGAAAGTTGATGATAATCTAGTTTCTGCATATTTAGCCCGAAGAAGTTTAGATTATTTAGCAGGATATAGTTTATCTCCTGTTCTCTGGAGGAAAATGCCTGGCAGTAGATCTGCAGGAAGAGTGCAATCTGTAGCAGTAAGACTCATTTATGAAAAAGAGATTGAGATAGAACAATTTGAGCCAGAGAAATTCTATAAAATAAATGTACATGGAGAAATTAACGGTGCAAAACTTGATACATCCATTACAAGTCTAGATAGGCAAAAAGTAGACAAGCTCTTCTTTAAAAACGAGGCCTTAGCTGAAAAGGCTAAAAATTACCTAAATACTAACAGATTTTTCATTAGAAAAATTGATGAAAGGATAATATCTCGAAAACCAAAGGCACCCTTTAACACTTCAACTTTGCAACAAACAGCAAATAGTCAACTAAATTTTAGTGCCAGTCAAACTATGACTATCGCTCAAGGTTTATATATGGGCATAGATATAAATAAAGAAACTATAGCTTTAATCACTTATATGAGAACAGATAGCATAACGCTTTCTAAAGACTCAATTGATACAATTAGAAAAAATATAAGTGAGGAATATGGTGATAAATATTTACCAGATAAGCCTATTGAGTATAAGTCTAGAAAAAAGAATGCACAGGAAGCACACGAGGCAATTAGACCAACAGATGTTTCAATAAAACCTGAAAATATAAAAGATTATTTAAGTGAAGAACAATTTAAACTTTATGATTTAATTTGGAAAAGAACATTAGCCTCTCAAATGACAAGTGCTCAAACGAACCAAAATACACTTCAAATAGATTGTGAAGAAAACAATATAACTTTAAAAGCAACGCTTGGTAAATTAATTTTTGATGGATATAAAAAAGTTTATAATTTACAAGAAGATGATGAAGAACAGATTATTTCACTATTAGAAAATATAAAAGAAAATGATAAGTACATAGTAAGTGAAGTTGAAAAATTAGAGTCATATACTTCTCCTCCATCTAGATATACTGATGCTAGTTTAGTAAAAAAATTAGAAGAGTTAGAAATTGGAAGACCTTCAACATATGCCTCTATAATTCAAACAATTGTTAATAGAGGTTATGTTTTAAAAAGTGGAAAATCATTCATACTTAATGATCGTGGTAGAGTAGTAAATGTATTTTTATGTAATTATTTTAAAAAATTTCTTGAATATAAATTTACAGCTGATTTAGAAAATCAGCTTGATGATGTAGCTGCTGATAAAGCAGAATGGAAAAATATTGTTTTAAATTTTTGGAAGGATTTTGAGTTTTTCATAAATGAAGTTATGGGTAAGCCTAATAGAGAAGTTATTGATGTGATAAATGAAGAATTATCACCAGTTATTTTTAAAAAAATTGGAGGAGACATAGATATCAAATGTTCCTCTTGGGCCAACACAGAAAATTGTGAGGGCAATTTGGGTGTAAAAGTTGGAAAAATGGGAGGATTTATTGGCTGTTCAAATTACCCTGAATGTAAATTTACAATTTCTATAGGTGCATTCATTAAAGAGGTAAATCCAAAAAATCGTGAAGGAGATGAGATCATCACTTTTCCAAGAACCCTAGGAATAGATGCTGACTCTAAAAAAGAAATAGCAGTTCACTTAGGTCCTTATGGCTATTATCTACAATTAGGAAAAGAAACGGAAGAAGATAAGCCTAAAAGAGTAACTCTTCCTAAAAGTTATGATCAAAATACAATTGGTATGAATATTGCTAGTCAGTTAATTAAGCTACCAATTACACTTGGAAATTTTCCAAATAGTGAAGATCCAGTAATAGCAAACATAGGCGCGTATGGACCATATGTTAAATACCAAGATATTTTTGCCTCTTTGGGAAGAAAATATGATGTCTTGGAAATTAGTTTAGATCAAGCAGTGGAATTGATAACTATTAAAAAAAATAAACCTACAAATAAAGTAAGAGAAATAGGAGTCCTAAAGAGAAGAAAGCAAAGAGCAAATCTTTATAAAGGGAAGTCAGGAAAATTTTATTTTAAGATAGGGATAATGAATTACAAAATTCCTCCAGAATATGATGGAGAAAATTTGACAATTGAGGATGTAGAAAAAATACTTAAAGCTAATCGCTAACTTTTTTTAAATTTAACTCTTTTAATTGTTTATCCTCTATTTTAACTGGTGCATTCATCATTAAGTCTTGAGCTCTTTGGTTAAACGGGAAAGCTATTACTTCTCTGATATTTTCATTTTCACTGAGTAACATAATTATTCTGTCTAGACCCGGTGCACATCCTCCGTGAGGGGGAACTCCATAATGAAAAGCATCAAACAAAGCACTAAATTTTGATTTAATCTCACTTTCGCCATATCCTGCAATTTCAAAAGCTTTTTTCATGATATCTGGTCTATGGTTTCTTATGGCTCCAGATGACAATTCTATTCCATTACACACGATGTCATATTGATATGCTAAAACATTCAAGGGTTCATCTTTCGTCAATGCATCCATTCCTCCTTGTGGCATAGAAAAAGGATTGTGACTAAAGTCAATCTTGCCAGTTAAAACATCTTTTTCATACATAGGGTAGTCAACAATCCAGCAAAATTCATATTTATTTTTATCAATTAAATTTAAATCCTCTCCTACTTTTGAAATAACCCTTGATGAAAACTCATATGACTCATCTGGTAAATCACACACGAAAAGTAATCCATCATTTAGATTAAAATTATTATCTTTAATCATTTGGTTTAACTTTTCTTGATTAAAATTTTTAGCTAATGGGCCTTTAGGTAGTGAATTTTCAAAGTTTATATATCCAAGACCTTTTTTTCCTTGTTCTTGAGCCCATTTATTAAGGTTATCATAAAAACTTCTTGGCTTACCCTCAGAATTGAGGGCTTGAATACAATTAACAATAGCCCCCTTTTTTATTAAATTTTCAAAAATTTGAAGACCTGAACCCTCAAAATAATTTGTTACATCAGCTAATCTCAGAGGATTTCTTAAATCTGGTTTATCGCATCCAAAATTCTCAACACTGTCTTTGTAAGTAAAAGTTGGGAATGGAAGTTTATTTACTGATTTGTCTATAGGTTTAAATTTATCAAAAGTATTGAATAGTAAACGACTGATGACGTCTAAAACATCCTCTTGTGTGGCAAAACTCATTTCCATATCAATTTGATAAAATTCACCAGGGGACCTATCAGCCCTACTATCTTCATCTCTAAAACATGGAGCTATTTGAAAATATTTATCAATACCAGAGGCCATATAAAGTTGCTTAAATTGCTGAGGTGCTTGAGGCAAAGCGTAAAAAGATCCTTTATGTAATCTGGAGGGTACCAGGTAATCTCTAGCACCTTCTGGAGAAGGAGCTGTTAGAATTGGAGTTGCTAATTCCATGAAACCCTCATTCTTCATATAATCTCTTACATAATTTATAATTTGATTTCTTAGCTTGATGTTACGTTGCATTTTGGATCTTCTAAGGTCTAAATATCTATATTTTAATCTTACCTCTTCACCATAATCACTATCTGAATTTACCTCAAGTGGGAGAGCTTTAGAGCATCGGCTTAATATTTCGAAACTTTCTATTTTCAATTCAACTTCACCTGACTCCAAATTTGTATTAATAGTTTCCTCGCTTCTTTTGGTTATTACACCAGAAATTTTAATTACATCCTCGTTTTTTATTTTTGATAATTCAGAAAAATTAACAGATGTATTATCTACTACACATTGTAAAAGTGAGGTTGAGTCTCTTAAATCTATAAATAATAAATTTCCGTGGTCTCTTGATCTATTAACCCATCCGGAGACCGTAATTTTTTTACCTACTAGTTTATTATCAATGTCTTTTAAATAATAATCTCTATAACTGTTCATAATACTTTCTAATTAGTGACAAATTAATATTATGGTTATTCTCATAAAGCAAATGATTAATGGTATTTGCTGCCTCAAATGCTGCTAGATATGTTCTTTCAGTATGATTCATTACTTCAATAATAATCTGTTCTGGAACACTAATAGATTTTAAAAACAAATATTTTTTTATTAATTTTAAAAGAAGGTCTTTATTAGGATTTTGTATATTGCATAAATTAAATTGTCTTAACCTTGACTCAATATCTGGTAAATAAATTTTGTCAGATAGATTTTCAATAGAACTGTCAGAGGTAAATATAGTCAATGGAATATTATTTGATATAAAGTGCTGTAAAAAATGAAAAAAATTTTCATCCTTTGTAGGTAAATTATTTAAGTCTAAATAAGTTTCTTTCTTTATATGTAAATCTTTAGGTAATTTATTAATCAAATTAGTTTCAAAAACCTTAGAAAAATTATTTGCAATCGAGGTTTTACCAGATTTTCTCGGTCCATAAATAATTAGGTATTGTACTCTTTTCTTAAGCGATTGAATTACTGAGTCATTTTCTGAAGAAAGTATAATTTCCCCATCAGAGCTGTCTAAATTTAAAAATGTTTGCACTAAAAAAAATTTACCAAGAAATTAATCTGTTTATTATCAAAGATATTTTCAAAATCTAATAGTAATTTGTTTTGTTCATAAGATAATATCTTGGGCTCTAAGCCAGTAAAGTATTTTAATTTTTTATAATTTGATGGATCGATAGATAGTTGATAAGTGCTTTTATTTTTATCCAAGAGATTAAACCATAATAATTTTAAATTTATATTTTTCGAAAACTTGTGTAATCGAAAATAATTTTCATTAAAATTTAAGTATATATAAGAGTCTTTTTCAAAGTTTTGAATTATAAAATTTGGACAATTTTCAAATTTATTATTGAATTTAAAAAAATTTTCTAGTAATGAACAATTTAAAAAAAATAAATTATGATTGATATTTTTTGCATATAATTCTTTAGATAAATTATCTATATCAACTTTAAGAGATATTTGAGTATTACTAAAATTAATATTATAAATATTTTTTTCTATTGAAGCTATAATGTCTTCCTCGGTAATTGAATTATTTATTCTGAAAAGTAATTCTTGATAATTTTGAAGATTGCTGTCTTTTTGAATAGTAATTTCTTGATAAGCTGATAAATTTTTTAAATTAAATGCAAGGAATATACTAATTAGATATAAATATTTCATTGAGCAAACTATACAAAAAATCGGGTGTTGATGTAATAAAAACTGACAAACTTATTAGTCAGGCACTAAAATTTATCAAAAGCTCTCACAATGATAAAGTTTTAGGAAATAAATTAGGTTTTAGTGCAGAATATAGAGTTAATAAGGATGTTACGCTTTGTGCCGCTACAGATGGAGTAGGAACTAAGGCTATATTGGCTGCTGAGCTTAATGATTATAAAGGAATTGGACAAGATTTGGTTGCAATGTGCTCAAATGATTTGCTTTGCAACAAGGCAAAACCACTTTTTTTTTTAGACTACTTTGCCTGCAGTTCGGTCAAGTCAAAACAATATACTGAAATATTGAGAAGTATCACAGGTGCTTGTAAAAAGATTAATTGCTCACTTATTGGTGGTGAAACTGCTGAAATGCCATCTTTATATAAGGGTAATCATTTTGATATTGCTGGTTTTTTAGTAGGAATAAAAGAGAAATATAAAACTTTAAACGTAACAAGAGGGGATCTTATATTTGGAATAAAATCAAATGGATTTCACTCAAATGGATTTTCTCTTATTAGAAAAATTATTAATAAAAATAAAATTAATATTAAAATGGCAAAATTTAATAAACAAAAGCTCTCTAATCTTATTATGAGACCTACACGACTTTACCATAGGTATATTAATTATTATGATTTAAAGTATATAAAAACACTTTCCCATATTACTGGAGGTGGCGTTTATTCAAATTTCAAACGTAGTATACCTAAGGGTACAAAATTTGATTTGAATATAATTAAGCTACCTAAAGAGTACGATTTTATTAAAGATAACATAAACATTTCTAACGTCGAATTAATGGAAATATTTAATTGTGGAATAGGTATGATATTTGTAATTAATAAAAAGCATTATAAGAGATTTATTAAAAGAAACTTGTTTAGTCTAATTGGTGAAATTAAATAATCATAAAAAAGTATCCTTTTTGATATCAGGGAGTGGTTCTAATCTTCTAAAAATATTAAAAAAAAATCATATAAATAAAGATTTTAAAGTCATAACTATTATCAGTAATAATAATATCTCAACAAAAATTAAATCTTATGTGGGTAAGTTTTATAAAGATGTTTTAGTTAAAGAATACCAAAAAACATTACAAAAAGAAAATTTCAACAATACAGATATTATTTTTTCAGTTGGTTATATGAAAGTTATTGAAAAGAGAATTATAAATAACTTTGATGTTATAAATTTACATCCCTCAATCCTTCCTAATTATAAAGGACTTATGACACAAAAAAGAATGTTAATAAATAATGAAAAATACTATGGTTTTACCATTCATAAGGTTTCTCCTGAATTAGACGATGGTCAAATAATCTCAAATAAAACCAAAAAAATTAACACTAAAAATGAGTCAGAACTTATGAAAAAACATAAAAGTTTAGAGCATCAATTTGTATACAAACAACTAGTTAATTATTTATTCAACTAGTTCAGATCCTGAAAAAAAGAAACTGATTTCAATTTTTGCATTTTCCTCAGAGTCGCTTCCATGAACTGAGTTTGCTTCAATAGACTCGGCGTATTGTTTTCTTATAGTTCCTTCTTCAGCTTCATCTGGGTTAGTAGCACCCATAATTTTACGATATTTTAATACAGCGTCTTCTCCCTCTAAAACTTGTACTTGTACAGCGCCAGATGTCATGTACTCAACTAAACTATTAAAAAAAGGTCTTTCTTTGTGTACTTCATAAAAAATTTGTGCTTGATTTTTGGTCAAATATATTTTTTTTGAAGCTAAAATTTTTAAATCAGCATTTTCAATCATTTGATTGATATGACCAATTAAATTTCTTTTTACAGCATCTGGTTTGATTATCGAAAATGTTTTTTGCATATTAGCTCCTAATTTTTGAAATAATTACTTATAAAATCTGAAATCAATGTCAAGCCGAAACCTGTAGAACCTTTATTGTTCATAATATCTCCAGCATTTTTCCATGTGGTTCCAGCAATATCAAGATGAGCCCATTTTGTATCCTTTGGAACAAACCTTTGTAAGAATTGTGCAGCTGTCACTGACCCACCATATCTTCCAGTACCTATATTTTTCAAATCAACAAATGGTGAGTTAAGTTCTTTATCGAAATCGTCATGAAGAGGCATTCTCCAAACTTTTTCATTTGTATCTAAACCAGATTGATAAAGTGTATGTGCCAACTTATCATCATTACAAAATAAGCCTGCATAATGTTGCCCGAGGGCAACCATAATTGCTCCAGTTAATGTTGCAAAATCAATAACAATCTTTGGCTTATATTTTTCACAACCATAAGTGATTATATCAGCAAGCACTAATCTACCCTCAGCATCTGTATTCAATACCTCTACATTGATACCTTTATAAGATTTAATGATATCTCCAGGTTTATAAGCACTGCCACTAGGCATATTTTCTACAAGCCCAACAATACCTGCGTATGAAAAGTTTGTTTTAATTTCACTTAAATATTTAATAATTGATACTGTAACTGCAGCTCCAGCCATATCCCACTTCATATCTTCCATACCACCACTAGGTTTTATAGATATACCCCCGCTATCAAAACATACTCCTTTACCAACAAATAGAATATCGACATTCTTTCTATTATTTCTTTTAATAAATTCCATAACCATCGGTTCTCTTTTACTACCTTGACTAACAGCTAGAAGGCACCTTAAACCAATTTTTGATAATTGATTTTTATTTAGGGAAGATACTTTCACATTCTGTTTATTTATCTGGGTTATAGTTTTTTTAGCAAATGATATTGGATAGATAACATTACTCGGCTCAGAAACTAATTCTTTAAGAAAATTAATGGAATTAATTAAACTTAAATAATTTTTCGAAAGTTTAAAATTAGTCTTAAATTTTACTGAAGATGAATTTTTTTTATATTTCGAATAGATAAAATCTTTCTGCAAAAATCCATATACTAAAGCATCTAAATCTATTCCTTTACTAACATTTATTGATATCTGAGATATGGAATACTTAATGGAATTGTCATAAATGAATGAACCTAATACAGATTTATTAAAATGATTTTTGGAGGTTTTTTGATAATAAATTTTTAAAAAGTATTTGGAATTTGTAATTTCTAAAAAATATTTGAAAATACATATTTTGTTGTAACTATATTTTTTTAAATCCTTTTTATTTGATGATTTATCACTTACATCTACTGTTAATTTTATACTTTGATTAGGTTTATTTATTAAGTTAAATTGAGCTTTCATGTTAGGAGATGCTAGATCATACATAATTTATAATTTTTTAAAATATATTTTAATAAACATTATAATTTTTTTAGGTTTAATATGGTTTTCACAAATTCTCAGAATACTAGAACTTCAGCAGTCTATTACAACTCAATTATTTGATGTCATTGATACGACAATATTAGTTTTACCAAGCTTTTTAAGCCCATTAATGCCCTTCTTACTATTATTAGGGAGTTTTTTTTTAAATTATAAATTTAATGTAAGTAATGAGATAATTATATTAAAACAATATTTTTCATTGAAAGATAACTTTTTAATATTTTTAATTCTATTATTAGGTCTTTTTATTATTTACTTTATAAATAACGAGATCGTTTCAGTAAATTTATATAATAAATATAAAGTTAAAGAATTAGACATTAGAAATAATTTAAAATTAGGAGTGCCGTCTATAAATGAGTTTCATATAGAAAATGATGTGAGTATATTCTTCGAAAAAAAGATAGATAATAAATTTTATAATGTTGAAGCTATAATTTTTGAGGATGGTCAATTTATAAAAGCAAATAGTGCGAACATAGAGATAGAGAACAAAAATTACAATATTATCTTTTATAAAGGTGAAAGAGTAATATTAAATAATTTTGAAAAAAGCAAAACATCGTTTGATAAATTTATATATAGTATAGAGAATAAAGAAATTGAAGAGTTAACATATGATAAGGAGCACTTCAATACATTCGAATTATTAGATAAAAAAGAAGACAATGAATTTTATTATCATGGACATAATAGAATTTATCAATATTTACTTATGTTAACAATTATTCTCATTTCATTCAGAGTTCTATTAAATTATTCAGGTAAAAAAAGTGTTTTTGGATATTACTTATTTTTATTTCTTGGGGTGTTAGTAGCTCAACTCATAAACTCTTATTTAATATTTATTTTAAAAAATAATGATACTTTTAATTTATATTACTATTATTTAATAAACTTTATTGTTCTCTCAATTTATAGCTACTTTATAATTAATTTTAATGAAAATAATTAGACTTTTATATTTAAAATATATTTTGTCCCTATCGATATGTTTGATTTCAAGTTACGTAATATTTTTTATTTTTTCATTATTAGGTAATTTGAATGAGGATTATTTTTTTAAAACAATAATAAATCTAAGTTTATTGAATTCATTTCAAATATTATTGTATTTACCATGTTTTATTTTTTTAATATCAGTAATTTTACTTACTATTTTTTTAAGATCAAAAAATGAGATGATTATAATTAAAAGTTACATAAACATTAAAATGATGATGATATTTTTTTTGCCTGTAGCTTTTTTTTTTACAATTTTAGAATTAAATAAAAATGATTTAGTAACTTTTTTTGAAAATAGTAAAAATAATCTTGTACAACAAAAAAATGAAAATTTACCAAGAATAATTATAAATGAACAAAATGGTTATAAAGATTTAATTGTTTTAAAAAATATTAATAAAAAAAATTTAGAAAAGGCAGAATTTAGATACTATCAAATTTTTAATAAAAAAATTGAAGTAGCTGAGTTTAGTAATAATTTAAAGATATTTAATAACAATCTTATAGCGACTAATTATAGTCAATATAAAGAAAATATAATCAAAGATTATGCTAACCAAAAAATTATTAATATTAATTTTAACGATTTATTTAAGCAAAGTTCTATTGTTCTAAATTTATCAAGTAAATATAATTATGAAATTAATAATAAATTAATAAATGAATTTGTATTTTTTATTCTTTTTTTGTGTTATGTCTTTTTTATATTTTCGAATAAAAAATATGTAAATATCAAAGAAAGTTTATCCAATCCAATTTTAATATCTTTATTTTTTATAATATATTCTTTTTTAATTTTTAATAATTCTCTAAGTATTTTTAAAAATGAATTTGAAATCTTAGCAAGTTGTATAATTGGAATATTAGTGTTGAAGGAAAGTTTGTATGAATAGATTTCTTATATTTTTTTTTATATTTATTATATGTCTTAGGCAAATAGTTGTTTTGAATGCTAATAATGAAACATATATAAACACTACTAATATTATTTATGATGAAGAAAAAAATGTTGTTGAATTAGCTGAAAATTCTAAAATTAATATTGGGGAAACAAATATTTTAGTAGATAGAGGTATTATAGATTATAACAAGAATGAAATAGAAGTATTTGGTAATTTTTACCTATACCAAGAAACAAATATACTCAGTGGAATAAATTTAAAAGGTGATACAGAATTAAATAATTTTACTGCAAATAAAGTAAGTTTTATATACAACAATGATTTAAAAATTGACTCTGATAAAGCTTTAAGATCTGAAAATGATGTTTATTTTTATAATAATTTTTTAACGCCATGTGAGTTAATTGGCTATTTTGGTTGTCCCACTTGGTCTCTGAGAATAGATGAAACAAAATATATAGTTGATGAGGACAAGTTTGTCCATTACGACTCCTTTTTACAAATTGCAGATTATAAAATCTTTTATATACCATATTTTTCTCACTATGGTGCAAAAGCACCAAGACAAAAGGGATTTTTGACTCCCACTATTGAATTTGCTATTGGAGGAAATAGTGGGATCATTACTCCTTATTATTTACCATTAAAAGATAGTACAGATGTAAAATTTACACCAAAATTTATATTCTCTGAAAACTTTGATTTTACCAGTAATTATGAATTAAATACGACTTTAAATCATAAATTATCAGGTGGTAATCTTATGTTTGAAATGGATAACGTTAAAGATGATAGTATTGATGATATAAACAGTACTTTTAGACTTAATTTAAAGCAAGTTTTAGATGAGAAAAAAATTCTTTCTTTAAACGGTGTTTTGACTAATAGTGTTTCGACTACTAGATCTCAAAATGAAAACCCTATTAAATTTGAAGATATCTATATAAGGTTAGATAATTATAATTTTGCTTTAAATAATGATTACTTAAGAACTGAACTTTCAACAGTTGAGGCTTTTGACTCAACAAATGTTTCTTTTATTCCCTTTTCTCCTCACATAAGTTATTACAATAACCAAAGAATAGGTAAAAATTTTTCGAATCAAAATGAGATAGACTTTAGAGTTATAAAAAGAGATAAGTCACAAATTGATACGCCATCTCAAAATAATAGTTTGAAAATCAATAATTTTTTTACCACAAACAAATACTTTGGTAATTTTAATAATTACAACAAGATTTCACTTTTAAACAATCTTAGCAGTTATGATTTTAATCACAATAATGATTTGAATAGCGAGAGTAGATTTCATCACTTAATTTTATCGTCAGATTTTTTCTATAGATTAAATAAAAATATTAGTCCAAGATTTAAAATAATTCATAATCAAGATATATATCACTCAAATAAAATAATTAATGAAGATAGTAATTCACTAACTTTTAATTATCAGAATCAATTTTTTGATAATAGATTTTTTGGGACCGATAAAAGAGAAAATACATCAAGAATAGTTTATGGAATTGAAACTGATTTTAAGATATATGATCAAAAATATGATTTAAATATAAATCAATCATACGATTTTAACAAAAATAATAATTTTAGCCAAAAGTTAAATCAGAAAGAAAATTTTTCTGATTACGCAATAGAGAGTAAAACTAAAGTCAAGAATATTTCTTTTAATTTTGATTTAAGACTTGATGAGTCAAATTTTTCAAAAAAAGAAATGAATTTTAGTGTAAATATTGATGAGCCTTTGAAAATAACATTAAATTATCACGAAACTGCAAAAAACTCATTTATTGAAAAATCAAATGACACAGAATATTTGGGAATAAGTTTAGAAAAAGAAATAAATGATAATTTAATATTAGCCTATAGTTCAAATATAGACCTTAAGAATAACTTTAGTTCATACTATGATAAATTAGGCTTAAAAATTTCTGATGAATGTTCTGCATTGACTATAGAATATTCGAATAGGCGTTATAATGATAACTATAATACCACACCAGAGGAACTTTTAAGTATTAATTACAGAATGGATTACTTAGGATTTTTTGGATACCAACAATCTACTGATTTGTTCTTTGAAGAACCTGGAAATCTAGATTATGGTTTATAGATTTAAAAATAAATTATTTATATTTTTGTGTATTTTTGTTTTTATGATCTCTTACACAGAAGCAAATATCATATATGATAAAAATAACATAATAATTACTGAGATTGATTTAGATTATTATAAGAAATTACATTCTCAACAATATAGTGAAATAGTTAATACTTCTAAGGCAATAAAGAACTTAGTAATAATTAAAAAATTGGTTAATAATTTAAAAAAAAATAACCCTATATTTCTTGAGAGAATAGATACAAACATATCTAATGAATTAGATATTGAAAATATTAAATCAGAAATTATTTTGGATGTATTAAGATATTTCAAAACAAGAAATGAATTTATCTATAATTACATTAAAAACGATTTCAAAAAAGATGACTTAGAGAATATTTTTAATTCATTTAATAATCTTAATTTGCCTCTTAGTGACAATAATTGTCTAACAATTATAAAATTGGTTGATTTAAAATTTAATTCAGAGTTTATTTCTATTTTTTATGAAAATTTACAAAATAAATCAGAAGATTTAAAAATATCAATTGATGATTCAGATTACAACGTATGTATTAATGAAAAAAATAGAAAAATCATAGATAATCAAATTTTCAAATATGCAGATATAATGATTGAAAATAAATTTAATGAATTCATTTATGCTCAATGAATATAAAATGAAGTACATATTCCTAGGTGATATAAACTCAATTAATATTGAATTAATACTTAAGTCTCAAAAATTTTTAAAAAAGAAAATAAAGTACATAGTTATATGCGATAAATCTGAATTTTATTGTTATTTAAAGAAGATGAAATCAAAAATTATTATTAATGAGATATTAGATCCAATAAAATTTACCAACTATAAAGAAAACTCAATTAATTTGTTCAATGTAGAAAATAAATTTAAAGAAAAATATAAAAATTTATTGAGTCAAATAAAATTATCTAATGAGTTATGTCTTGCAACAGGATTTGATCTAATAACAATGCCAATTGATAAATCTATTTTTAAAAAAAAAATACCATTTAATGGAATGACAGAATATTTGGGAAAAATAAATAAAAGAAATACTGCTATGCTAATGTATGGAGAAAATTTTTCTGTGTTGCCTTTGACTACACATATAAATTTAAAGAATGTTCATAAATATTTAAAGCAAAATCAACTAAAAAAAAATCTTAAAAATATTATGGGTTATTTAAAAGATAGAAAATATAAATTAAATTTTAAAAGGTATAAATTTTTGTGCTATAACCCACATTGCAGCGAGAACAAAACTATTGGAAAAGAAGATTATTATATAACTAAATTACTAGTTAATTCCTTTAGAGAAATTTCTGGACCAATCTCTTCTGATAGCGCATTTAATAATATAAAAAAAGGGACCTTATTTATCTCGACCTACCATGATCAAGCTTTAATCCCATTCAAAATATTAAATAAAAAAGGTGTGAATTTAACTATTGGTTTAGATTATCGTCGTTTCAGTCCCGCGCATGGTACTGCAAAAGATATAAAATTTAAAAACAAAGCAAACACCTCTTCTTACATACAATGCATGTTAAGTTAAAAAAAAAATTTGGTCAAAACTTTCTTATTGATAAAAATATTTCTTATAAAATTGTCAATCTAATAAGTAATAATAATTTAAATATTTTGGAAATTGGACCAGGTGACGGAAAACTAACAGAAAGTATAATAAAAAAAAAGCCTAAAAATTTAGACTTAGTTGAAATTGATAAAGATTTAATTTTTGATTTAAGTAATAATTTTAAAAGTTATAAATTTATAAATATCATAAATGAAGATATTCTTAAATTTAATATAAATAAAAATTATGATTTGGTTATATCTAACTTACCATACAATCTATCTTCTAAAGTACTAGAGAAATTAGTACTTTTAAAACAAAACCCTAAAGTTATGATTTTAATGTTTCAAAAAGAATTTGCAGAAAGATTACTTAGTCAAAATCTGAATTCAATAAATTCACTAACAAACTGTTTTTTTAAAATAAAATTTCAGTTTAATGTAAGTAAATATTGTTTTAAGCCTGTGCCCAAAGTAGAATCTAGCGTTTTAAAATTTGAAAAATTAGAAAAAAGTATATTAAAAAAAAATGAAATTCAAAATTTTATAAAATTTAAAAGATATATTTTTTCACATAAAAGGAAATCACTGAAAAAAGTATTGAAAAAATATAATATTTATGACAGAGATAAATTAGATTTAAGAGCAGAGAAATTAAATTTAAGTGATCTGGTAGATATATTTAGAGAAGTTAGACTCTAAATTTATTAATAAATTTTGTAAGATCTATTATCCTTGATTTTTTCGACCTTTCAGACTCAATAATATTCATAATTTTTTTTACACATATATCTAAATTTTCATTAACTACTACATAATCATATTCTGGAAAATGGGAAATTTCGTTTTGTACAAGTTTCATTCTTTTTTTCATTTCTTCAGATGTATCTCTTGCACGTATTTTAAGTCTTTTAACTAATTCTTTTTTACTTGGAGGTAATATAAAAATTCCAACAACTTCTAAATTACTTTGTTTTAGTTGTTGATAACCTTGCCAATCAATATCGAATAAAACGTCTTTCTTTTTACTGAAAAAACTATTAACAGTATGTCTTAAAGTTCCATATCTATACCCAAAAACTTCTGCAAATTCTAAGAACTCATTTTTTTTTACAAATTTATTAAACTCATTGTCATTGAAAAAAATATAATCTTTCTTATTAATCTCCCCTCTCCTTTTAGGTCTAGTTGTGCATGAAATTGATAAAGCTATAGATGTATCTTTTTTTATAAGTTGCTTTGAGATAGATGTCTTTCCAGCCCCTGAAGGTGAGGACAAAACAATACAAAAGTTTTTAGTTTTAAACACCAATTACTATGCTGGCGTTAGTTCCGCCAAAACCAAAAGAGTTTGATATTATATTATTTATGGACTTTGAAATAGACTCATGAGGAATAAGATTTATATAACTAGTTGAGTCCGGATTATCTAAGTTTAAAGTTGGTGGTAATGTTTTAGTTTGAATTGACTTTATTGAAAAAATTGCTTCTACGGCTCCAGCAGCTCCTAAGAGGTGACCTATTGCAGATTTGTTAGAGCTCATACATAGATTCTTATTTGATCCAAATAATCTTTCAACAGCTCCTAATTCAATAGCATCTCCAACTGGAGTAGAAGTTCCGTGAGCGTTAACATAACCGATATCCTCGGGGTTGAGTGAAGATTCATTTAGTGCCATTTCCATAGCTCTAAATCCTCCATTTCCATCTTCAGATGGTTTTGTTATGTGATAAGCGTCACCAGACATACCGTATCCTTTAATCTCACAATAAATTTTTGCATTTCTTTTTTGTGCATGTTCCAATTCCTCAACCACTAAGACGCCTGCACCCTCTCCCATAACGAAGCCTGATCTATCTTTATCCCAAGGTCTCGAACCCTTTTCAGGAAAATCATTAAAAGTATCACATAATGCTCTTGCTGCAGAAAAACCAGATATTCCAAGAGGGCACACTGCTGCTTCAGCGCCACCACAGATCATTAAATCAGCTTTATTATTTTTGATTAGTGTAAACGAATCTCCAATAGCATGAGTACCTGTAGCACAAGCTGTAACTGGTGAACTATTTGGACCTTTTAAGTTATATTTAATTGAGATTTGACCAGACAATAAATTTATTAAAGATGATGGAATAAAAAAAGGAGAAATCTTTCTTAGTCCATGATTATCTAAAATTGAAGAATTCCTATAAATGGTGTCTAACCCTCCTATTCCTGAACCAACCATTACTCCAGATCTAAAAGAATTACTACCTTGTGAAATAAACCCTGAGTCTTTAATTGCCTCTTCGGCGGCAATCATTCCTAAAGTTATAAACCTGTCTATTTTTCTTTGATCCCTTAGACTTACTATTTGTTCATTAATATCAGAGTCACTAATTATACCAGCTATTTTGCATGGTAATCTACTAACATCAAAATTTTTAATTTTAGATATTCCACTATTTGAATTAATTAGTGAATTCCAACTTGACTCAACTGTATTACCTAGTGGATTTATTGTTCCTAAACCGGTAACTACTACTCTCCTCAATTGGGCTATTTTTTTAATTAATTTGAATTTGCTGTTAAGTAAGTAACTGCATCCTTAAGCGTAACTATTTTTTCCGCAGCGTCATCTGGTATCTCACACCCAAATTCTTCCTCAAATGCCATTACTAACTCAACTGTATCTAAGCTATCTGCACCTAAATCATCAATAAACTTTGAGTCACTCTGTATTTTAGACTCCTCAACGCCCAAATGTTCCACTACAATTTTTTTTACTCTATCTTCAATGTCGCTCATTTTTAAACCTCTTAAGTAATAATTCTAAAAGTTCGTACCACATTATCGTTAATATTCAAATATTTTATTAAATTAATGCTAAACCACCATTTACATGCAATGTTTGACCTGTAATATAATTAGCATTTTCAGAGCATAAAAAACCGACTGCTTTTGCTATATCGACAGAATCACCAAGTTTTTTCATCGGAATCCTATCCAAGATGTTTTTTTTTTGTATCTCATTAAGTTTATCAGTCATATTAGATTGTATAAAACCAGGGGCTACACTATTCACAGTAATGTTTCTTGTTGATAATTCTAAAGCAAGTGATTTAACCATTCCTGAAATAGCTGCTTTAGAAGCTGTGTAATTAACCTGACCAGGATTTCCAGTATGAGCAACTACAGAAGAAATAAATACAATTCTTCCAAATTTTTTCTTTACCATTTTTTTGGTAAAATGTTTTAGCAAATGAAAAGAAGAATTTAAGTTAACATTAATAACATTATTCCATTCATCTGAAGACATTCTTAAAAAAATGTTATCTTTATTCAAACCTGCATTTAAAACGAGATAGTCAATATCAAAATCAAAGATTTCATCTAATTTTATATTTTCAATATTATTTAAATTCAATTCTATAAATTTTATATAATCTTGGTAAGATTTTACTTTATTCAAATCAGTAGTAGTAGAATAGATTTCTTTACAACTATTATTTTTAAAATATTCACATATAGAACTTCCAATTGAACCTGCACCGCCAGTTACCAATAATTTTTTATCTTTAAACATTTCTAATATCCTCTAGATTACAAAATGAATATTTCTCTCCGTTAAAATCTTTTGGTAAAAAACTTAATAAAGTTTTTTTTGGACCGATTTCAATAAAAGTATTAATTTCATCGTTAAGAATATTTTTTATAGTCTCCGACCACATTACGGTAGAGTATATTTGATGTGATAATTGGCTGCTATAATCTTTTTCAGAGATATTTTTATAATTTACAAGTTTGTGATTAGATATTAAGTCTAAATCAATTTTTTTAAATAATTTATTTTTAATATTTTCTTTAAATATTCTTGAGCTATCTACCATTAAATCGGAATGAAATGGAGCTGAAACATTTAATTGGATAAATTTACCAATTGGATTTTGATTTATGAATTTGATTACCTTATCTTTGAGTCCACATATAACAATTTGTCTATCAGAATTTATATTTGCAATATAGACACCATCTCCTAATAATTTTTCATCTATTTTTAAATCCTCTCTTTTTAAAATAGCATACATTGCGTATTTATCAGGGTCTGATACAATTGACATAGACTCACCTCTAAATTTAACAACTTCTAGCATCTCCTCGAAATTTAATGACTCTGCAAAATACAAAGCGCAATATTCACCCAAAGAGTGACCCGCTAGTGTTATTTTTGAAAAATTTTTAATTAAATATTCTTTGCAAATATCAATTATTATTGAACTATATACGAAAATCATTGGTTGGCTATACTGAGTTAAGTTTAAAAGACTAGGATCACTTTGCGCATCTAATAAATCATAACCAAGTATTTTTGAACTTGTAGAATACCTTTCTTTAACCCAGTCATATTCTTTAATAAAATCGGCACCCATTTCAGAAAATTGTGAGCCTTGACCCGTAAAAAGCAATGAAAGGTTTTTATTTGACATATTTAAATTATATCTATAGACACTCTTTTTACATGACTAACATATATGAAACGACAATCATAGTAAAACCTGATCTAGCTAATGATCAGCTGAAAAACCTTACTACATCTATTGATAAATTTTTTTCTGAAAACAAGGTTTCTATTGGATATAAAGAGGATTGGGGAATAAAAAATTTAAAATCAGACATTAATAAGTATTCAAAAGGCTCGTTTAAATTTATGCGCTTTAACGCTAATTCTGATTTTCCAAAAAAACTCGATGGTTTTTTAAAATTTAACACTGACTGTCTTCGTTTTTTAATTACAAAATCAAATAATGAGTTAGAGGAAACTACCCCTCAAGTAAATAAGGATAATTAATGAAAAAAAACCTTAACATTTCAAGCGAAGATTTATTGAAGCTTGACTATAAATATACTCATATTTTAAAAAAGTTTATTAATGATAATGGGAAAATCATACCACAAAGAGTAACTAATATGTCCAGATCGATTCATACTAAAATCACTAAAGCTGTTAAGCAAGCTAGATTTTTATCATTATTGTAAATTTATGACCAAAGTTGTCGTTTTAGAAAAATTTAAAAAAAATTGGGAAATAGGTTCAGTAGTGTCTGTAAAAGATGGTTATGCGAGAAACTACCTAATTCCAAATGGCAAAGCTAAATTTGCAACAAAACAAAATATTGAAGATATAAAGTCACAAGAAGAAAGCCTTTTAAAAAAAGATGATGAAAATAAATCTAATGCTAATGTTATAGCCTCAAAAATCAATGAATTGAAATTTATTAAAGAAATTGCGGCTAAAGAAAATGGTGAACTATATGGTTCTTTAAGTGTTTCTGATATAGTTGCATTTTTAAGCGAAAATGAGTTAAATATTCAAAAAAAGTTTGTAAAGCTTGGAAACAAGATAAAAACTATAGGGGAATATTCTGTAGATATAGACTTACACCCAGAGGTAAATTGTTCACTTGATATTGAGATTTTATCCCCTAAAACCTCTCTCTAAGACTATCTTTTTTTAAATTTATAAATAACTTAGCTTAATATGCAAAAGACTTATGAGAGCTTAAAAGACAATGACATTGAAATAATTGTTATAGCCTATTTACTTAAACATCCAGATTTAATGGATACACATTTTGAATATTTAGATAAATCTTTATTTTCTAACGCAGAAAATTTAAAAATTTTTAATATACTTGAAGATTTTCACAAATCACAAAAAAATATTTCTATTGATACTATTAAAAACTACATTCCAGATATTCAGTCAAAAACACACAAAGAACTTTCATCTCAAATAGACAAAATTGTCTTTTCTGTTGATATTTTTTCTAGTTATTTAGAAACTCTTCAAGAATTACATTTACGTAGAGAGCTTTTCAAAATTACACAGAATAAAAATAATGAATCAACAACTTTTGAAACATCCAATAGCATAAAAGATATATTTTTAGACCTTGAAAAAAAAATATTTGATTTATCTAACTTAAAAAAAGATAATTACGAGTTTAGAAACTTTTCCTCCGTCACTAAAGCCTCTCTTCAGCTAATAGAAAAAGCATTTAAAAAAAAAGGTAAATACTCTGGAATTGTCTCAGGTTTTACAGATTTAGATAATATGTTAGGAGGACTGCAAAATTCAGATCTAATTATTCTTGCTGGAAGACCCTCAATGGGTAAAACTGCGCTTGCAACAAACATAGCTTTTAATGCTGCAAAATATTTTTCTCAGGAAGAAGATAATGGATCCGTTGTAATGTTCTCTTTAGAGATGTCAGCTGAACAAATTGGATTAAGAATTTTAGCCGAACAATCTAAAATACCAAGTGATAAGCTTCGTAAAGGTGAACTTAATCAAAAAGATTCTCTCGAGCTGCAAAATACATATCAAGAAATTAATAATTTAAATTTTTTTTTTGATGATAGTCCAAATTTAACTGTATCAGAACTAAGATCTAAGCTTCGTAGATATAAAAATAATTATAAAATCAAATTAGTCCTAATTGATTATCTACAGTTGATTAAACCTGAGGGTAATCGAGATAATAGAGTTAATGAATTATCTGAGATAACAAGGAATTTAAAACAACTTGCAAAAGAATTTGACTTACCTGTAATTTCACTTTCTCAGCTTTCACGTCAAGTAGAAAATAGAGATGATAAAAGACCCTTACTCTCAGACTTAAGAGAATCAGGAAGTATTGAACAAGATGCAGATGTTGTAATGTTTATATACAGAGAAAGTTATTACTTACAAAGAAATGAGCCCACAAGGGGGCCTGATGAAACTCAAGAGTCATATCAGAAAAAACATGACTCATGGAAAGATAGAAATGAGGAAGTATTTAACAAAGCCGAATTAATTGTTGCAAAACAAAGGAATGGTCCTACGGGAAAGATTGAACTATACTTTGACGATAAATATACCAAATTCTTAGGAATTGAAAAAAATGCATCAAACTAACTTAAATGCAATTTATTGAAAATATTGGAGAAATTTTTATAAAGTTATTCTCAAATCTTGGGAAGTTTATTTTATTTGTTCTTTTTTTTTTTAAATATCTATTTAAACCTAAATTCTATTTAAAAAATAATTTATCTTACTTTTTAAATATATTTATTTCATCTATACCAATTATTGCTTTAACTGGGATTTTTTCAGGAATGGTGCTTGCTTTGCAATCTTATACTGGTTTTTCAAGATTTTCTGCTGAGTCAGCTATTCCCAACATAGTTGTTTTGACTTTAACAAGAGAATTGGGGCCTGTATTGACTGGTCTCATGATTTCAGCAAGAGTTGGTTCATCTATTGCTGCAGAAATAGCTACAATGAGAGTAACAGAACAAATAGATGCTCTGAAAACTCTTAATACAAATTATTATAATTACCTAGTAACACCTCGTGTTCTATCACTAACTCTGGCTTTGCCAATATTTGTGACATTAGTAGATTTTATCGGTGTGATGGGTGGTTATCTAGTGTCAGTTTATAGACTTGGATTTAATGATAACTTGTATTTATTAAACACAATTGATTTTTTAAACTTAATTGATTATCTATCAGGAATTTTTAAAGCAATTGCTTTTGGCTTTATAATATCAATTGTTAGTTGTTATTGCGGGTTATTTTCTGATAAAGGTGCGTTTGGTGTTGGGTCTGCTACAACTAATGCAGTTGTTATTTCATCTATTCTAATATTATCATCAAATTATTTTCTTACAGAATTATTTTTTTAATGAACATAGAAATTAAGAATCTAAAGAAGAAATTTGATGCAAACCTCATTTTAAAAGACATAAATATGACTATTGAAAAAAATAAATCTACTATAATTCTAGGTCAATCTGGATGTGGAAAATCTGTCTTGATAAAAACTATCTATCAATTGTTTAGCTTTGATGGGGGTTCCATTTTATATGATGGGAAGCATGATGTTGAAATTGACAAATTTAGTATGTTATTTCAATACGGAGCACTCTTTGATAGTTTAAAAATATCTGAAAATATTGCTTTTACTGATTTTATAAATAACAAAACAAATTTTGATAAAAAGGTTCTTTCTCTCATGAATGATGTAGGATTAGAAAAATCAATTTTTCATAGATATCCTTCAGAAATATCAGGTGGTATGAAAAAAAGAGCTGCACTAGCAAGAGCTTTATATAAAAATCCAAAAGTAATTTTTCTCGATGAACCAACTACAGGATTAGACCCGATAAATAGTGATAAAATAAATGAATTAATTATTAGAGTGATAACTAAAAGAAAAATAACTGCAGTTAGCATAACACATGACATCAAAAGCGCCATTAAAACTGGAGATAATTATTATTTTATAGATAACGGAGTTGTAAAAGATAAAGGATATTGCAAAAACATTTTAAAGACAAAAAATAAAATTTTTAAATCTTTTATTAACGGAGCAAAGTACTAAATTAATGAGTTTATCAAATTTAAATTACTTTGATTATGCATATCTTATCCTTTTAGTTATATTTGCAATTTTATTTGGTATCAAAGGAGCTACTAAATCAATTAGTTTTAGCCTAAAATTAATTTTATCTATAAGTTTGCCATTTATATTCCACAAAAGATTTCTAAATTTTTCTCTAGAAAAATTAAACATTGAGTATTTATTCTCTATACAAAAAAATAATGCAATTTTTTTAGAAATAATTTTTTTTATTATTTTATTTTTAATAACTTATATTATTTACTCTATATTAGAAAAAGCTTTGAATTTGAAATCCCCTACTCAACTGGAATTTAAAATTTTAGATATAATAATTGGCGCATTTTATGGAATAATTTTATTTTCTATTTTATTTTATTTTTCATATGTTGCTATCTTTAAAAATTATATAGCCGAAAAAAACAGAATCATGCAATTAAATATTTCAATATATGAAAACCTTATGTATAAAGAAATTGAGTCTGAAAATAAATTAAAAAGTAAACCATTAAACAAAGAAAAAAATAATGATAAAGATGAGCTCTACTAAGATTCAAGAGGAGTGTGGAGTTTTTGGAATTTCAAACATAAATGACGCTTCAGCTTTGGCAGCCTTAGGTTTACATGCTTTGCAGCATCGAGGTCAGGAGGGTTGTGGAATAGTTTCCTATGATGGTAAAAACTATTATTCTGAAAAAAGATTTGGGCTTGTGGGAGATAATTTTAATAATGAGGACACGATTAAGAAATTACCTGGATCTTTTGCTATTGGACATAATAGATATAGCACCACGGGGGGTAAAATATTAAGGAATGTACAACCTTTTTTTGCTGACACTAATGCCGGTGGAATAGGAGTTTCTCATAATGGAAATTTTACTAATGCCATTACTTTAAGAAAAAAACTAGTTGAAGATGGTGCAATTTTTTATACTACCTCAGACTCAGAGACTATAGTTCAATTAATAGCTAGATCTAAAAAAGAGAAAAATATCGATAAAATTATTGAGGCTATCTCTCAAATACAAGGCGGTTATGCACTAGTTATGCTTACTAAAAATGTTTTAATTGGTGCAAGAGATATTTATGGTATTAGACCATTAGTTTTAGGAAAGATAGATAATTCATATGTTTTAGCTTCTGAAACATGTGCTCTAGATATTATTGGCGCAGATTTTATAAGAGAAATTGAAAATGGTGAAATTGTATACATAGAGAATAATGAATTACATAGCCTAAAACCATTTGGCACGCATACATCAAGACCTTGCGTATTCGAGTATATTTATTTTGCGCGCCCGGATAGTATTTTAAGAGGTAAAACTGCTTATGAGTACAGAAAAAATTTAGGAAGAGAGTTAGCGAAAGAGGATAACTTAGAGGCAGATTTAGTTGTTCCAGTACCAGACTCAGGTAATGCAGCTGCTATAGGTTATAGCCAGCAAAAGAAAATTAATTTTGATCTAGGCTTGATCAGAAATCATTATGTTGGAAGAACTTTTATTGAACCTGGCCAACAAATAAGAAGTTTGGGGGTTAAATTAAAATTAAATGCTAATAGAAGTTCTATTGAAAATAAGAAAATTATACTTGTAGATGACTCTTTAGTGCGAGGCACTACCTCATATAAGATTGTAAAAATGTTATATGATGCTGGAGCTAAAGAAGTCCATTTAAGAATAGCATGCCCCGAAATCAAGTTTCCTGATTTTTATGGAGTTGATATGCCTACAAAGAAGGAATTATTAGCTGCAAATAAAAGTGTTGATGAAATATGTGATTATGTAAAGGCAAAAAGCTTAAAATTTTTATCTTTGGATGGGCTATATATTGCATTAGGTTACTTAAAAAGGGATAATAAAAGACCACAACTGACAGATCACTATTTCACAGGCGATTATCCAATAAAATTAATAGATCAATTAGGTGATAATAAAATTACACAGCTATCACTGCTAAGTGCTGGTTCCAATATTTAATTGTCTTTAAATCAAGTATTAATTTTTTTAAATGGAGAAGAACAAAATATTTTATCTAAAAACTCAAATAAAATTATATTATCTAAAAAAAAATTAGAGAGTGTAAATCAAGATCATACTTTGCTTCAGACAGATTTTGAGTCTGTAGAAGATTTAATTAAAGCGGAAGCAATAATAAGAAATCAAATTTCAAAGATTGATGAAATAGGAATAGTTTACAAAGATATTGATTTAAATATGATTTCTTACCAGTACGATTACAATAATATTAAGCAAAACTACCAAGTATTAATGAACGTTATTTATTTTATTAATATACTAATTCCATTATTTAATAATAAGCTAAATTTTCTTTTATCATTTGAAAAAGATAATCATTATAAAGTACATGTAAATAATTTAAGAATGTCATTAATTAATTATATAGAGTCCCTAAAAGTAGATTTAATGAAATCAAATATTATTAATATTAGAAGATTAAATTAAAATTTATTCCTTTCAACTTTAATTCTCTTATTAGAATTTTTGATAAATACGACTTTAAATGTGGTTTAATATTTTTTTTAGAAAAATTACATGAAATTTTAAAATAGTTTTTTTGGTTTACTGTAAATGCAGTCATAAAATAAATTTTAAATTCTTTTGAGTTTTTCTGTATTTTTCCCAATTCCCCGTTTACGTATTTTATAATTTTATTAAGGTAAGAAGTTTTAAAAAAAAACTTATTATTTAATTGATCGCTTATTATTTGAAGTATTTTTGACTTTGAAGAATATAAAGCAGATACAAAATATATGTTCAAAGAAGAATAAAAATTATGATTTGAAGAAAGATATTCTAAAAACTTTTTTTGATACAAAGATTTATTTTCTATTAGGTCAATTTTATTAACTAAAACTAAAAATGGTTTATTTCTTTTAGATAAAGAACCTATTAAGGATAAATCTAGTCTTGACTCAGAGTTTGCGTCTAACAAAAGTATGATGAGTGAAGATTTTTTAATAAAGTGTTCAGATTGTTCAATTGAGAGTTTTTCAAAATCAAAATTTTTTCTATTAGATCTACTCCTTATAAAACCTGCTGTATCTATAAATTCTAATGTTATATTTTTATGCTTTATTTCCCAGTTTACTGAGTCACGTGTTGTATGGAGATTAGATGAAATTTTAGATAAAGACATATTCAATATTTTATTAAAAAGTGTTGATTTGCCTGTATTTTCTTTACCAAAAATAGTAATTGTTTTTTTATTTACTGTGTCTTTGAATGAGTTTTGTTTTTTATTAACATTAGATAAATATTTTTTTAGTGATGATAAATTATCTGAGTAATTTATGAAAGTTTTATCAAATAAATTTGATATGTAATTATCATCATCAATTTTTTTAAAAGAAAAAAGAAACAGTTTAAATTTTTTGGAATGTAGTTGCTTACATATTTTCAAATCTTCATTTGTAAAGCATGAAGTTAGGTATATGAAACTAATATTATCTAAACTTAGTTTTAAAATTTTTTCGAAAAGAATATTAAAATCAATTAATTTAAAAAAGCCAGGGGTATCGTATATATTATATGAAAAGTTTTCAGATAAAATATTTTTTCTAATTATATCAATTGTGGTATTAGCCTTAGGATTAGAAATTGTTTTATGTGTTTTTGAAAAAAGATTGAAAAGGTAAGATTTTCCCTCATTTGCCTTGCCGATTATAAAGTAGTTATTCACTTAATTTAAAAAGACTTTTATTGTCTTTTAGATATATATTTTTTTTATAATAATAAATATCTAAATTACTTGTAAATTTATTTTTATAAAATTTTTCTTCACTTTTTTCATTTAGATTTACTTTACTAATGCCTTCTTTTGAAATTAAATAAATTTCTTCTTGAATATTAAAAACTAATATTGGAGACTCTTTTTCATGATTGTATGTATTAATTATGTATCCATCCTTTGATACAATTAAAATTTTATCAAAAGTCATTAATATCAAATATCCATCTTCTGAAAAAAGATAACTGAGAATAGTCTCGTTAATATCAAGCTCCCAAAGTATATCTGAAGAAATAGGATTAAATACTGATATTTTTCCGGAACGATCCAAAAAATATAAGTATTCATTATAACTAAAAGGGCTATCAACAAGTTCATCAAAGACTCCTAATGATGATAGAATATTGAGATCATCCAATATGTATTTGTTTATAAGATTAAAATTACTTTTATCTAAAGTAATTAAAGTTTTAGCATTAAAAAGGTAATATAAATTTTCTTGGTCTTCAAAAATATTTGCTTTTACAGATATACTTGATTTTGAACTAAAAATATCTTTTTTTGATAAAGAAAAATCATCTATATTTATTTCGTACATTTCCTCAAAAACACTAAAAATTATTAATGTATTATTGTTAATTAATGGAGATATGTTTGTAAAAATTTCAAAGTCAGCAAGTAGATTTAACTTTTGACCATTAATAGTAAATATACGAGACCTATTAGTTAATAAATATATTCCATCATTGTATTGAAAGATATGATGCACTCTTTCATCTTTGTTAAGACTCAATTTGTATTCAAAATTATTATTTTCATTACTCTCATCAATAACATGAATTTTTTCATCTTTACTTAATATAATTTTATCATCAAGAAAATTTACAATAGAATTTTTGTCAGTACTGATGACTTTTTCTATATTTAGATTTTTCATACTTAAAGATGGATTAGTTGTTTTAGGGAAAATAATATTCCCAAAATATACATCAGAAATGAGAGAGTAATCTTGTGTATTTGAAAAAATCTCAGTTACTTGATTTTGAGGATTATAATCAGGGTCAACAGATCCTAGATATTGATTACATGAAGATAGAACTAAAAAAAAAATTAAAAATTTAATTTTTTTCATTTGATAATCTATCAATAGCTTTAATAAAAAAATTATTTAAATTATCTCTATCTAATTCACTAAATTTATAATTATTAATGTCTAAATTATAAAAATATATTTTAGCAATTTCATTAAAAGTAAAATTATTATCTAATGATAAAGATTTTATCAATTCTTTATCTAAATCAATTAAAGCTTTTTTCAATAATATTATGTCTTTATCAATCTGGTTATATCGATCTAAATTTTCAATTGAGGTTAATTTTAAATCACTAAAAAATGAAACTTTGGGATTATCTAGACTTGATAAATAGTGAAGTTTTTTATCTAAGTTAGAATTTTGTTCATTATAAAGCTCAGCCAAAAAAATATCGAATAATTTTTCATCGTCTTTAGTATTATTTTGTAAAATGAAATACAGAGCAATAAATAATAAAACTGATATAATTCCTAAAAAGGTTAAATTTTTTTTTGTTATTAATTTTTCCATTTTATAGAGCATCCCATACTTGGATATTGTTGGCTTGAACAATATCCTTTGACAATAATTTCTTCAACAGCAGAATAAAGTTCTGGTTTACCCATAGAAGGATCTTTTCCATTGGAGTCTAATCTACCTCTATACTTAAGTTTTATATCATTACTAAAATAGTAGAATTCAGGGGTGCACTGAGCATCAAATGTTTTAGCTATTGATTGCGAGACATCAACTATATATTCAAATTCAAATTTAGCTCTTGATATTTGTTCTGAAAGGAATTTGTTTTGGTCCTCTTCATATGAATTTTGATCATTAGACATAAAAGCAATAGAATTTACATTTAAACCTTTAAGTTTTTTGGTTTCAGAGGCAATCTTACCTTCTATAGATCTAACGTAAGGACAATGATTACAAATAAACATTACTAAAAGACCATTAGTGTCAAAAGACTCATAAAAAGACCCTTTTTCTCCATTTAAGTTAATAAATTGAAAATCAGTAGGTTGCCAATCAAAATTACAGCTTGAAGAATTTAGAAGTACCATTTAACATAATATATATTGAAAATTTTAAACATAAATAAAAATTATATCGACACAATTCCAAAAAAAACATTTCAATATATTCTCAACACTTATTCTTATGGTTTATCAAAAAATATATGGAGAAATTATTCAATTCAAACTCAGGATGCAAGTTATAAAAAAACAAAAATTACATTTTACAAATCAAATTTTTCTTTTCCGATTATTAAAATTGTTTATTCAAAAAAATTTGATAAAGAAATTTTCGAAATTACACATAGGGGTAAAAAGAAAAATTTTTCTACTTTACATTCATTGAATGCATGGCTAAAAAATTATTTTTTTACCAAACCTAAAATATAAATTTCTTTAGATTTTTTATCTGATGCTGCTGGTTTAATATACTGTGTTTTGTTAAAATAAGTTTTAATAAACTTAAAAAGCTTTTCTGTATCCTCACCTTGAAAATTTTTAACTAAAAAGCTACCTCCTTTGTTTAAATATTTTTCAATAAATTTTGCTGAAAGCATACTCAAATCATAACTATTAGTTTGATCTAAAAATTGGTTCCCACTTGTGTTTGGAGCAATATCTGAAATTATCGTATCAAAAGTGTATTTATTAATTTTAAATAATTCGTCAATTAAATGATAATGATTTAAGTCCATCATAAAAAATTTGAATTCTCCTTCTATTAGCTGAGATATTGGTAGTATATCAATTCCTACTATTTTATTTTTTGAGTTTTTTTTTAAAATATACTGTATCCAACCACCTGGAGAACATCCAACATCTAATATTTTTTTATCGTTTTTAAATAGATTATATTTTTTATCTATTTCTTCTAATTTGTAATAAGCTCTGGAAATAATGTCATTTTTCTTTGCTTTAATGTAAAAAGCGTCTTTTTTTCTAGTTTTATACCACTGTTTCATTTAATTTTACTCATAATCTGATATGTATTCGTTTACATATATTCTAGTAGGTTTAAACAAATTCATGTTCCCAACCATAAAAAAATTAATTTTTATAGCAAGTATATTACTCATAAACTCTTTATGTTTTTCATCAGAGTGGGGTAACAAAGAAGAAACAGAAGAAAAATTATTTTCTGTTGAAGTTATGGACTCCTCTGCTCAAACAATAAAAGATAGTATTGTTTTTAATTCAACTACTGAAGCTTTTAGAAGAATTGAAGTTAAGAGCGAAATTATGACAACTATAGAAAAAGTGTTGGTCAAAGCTGGCTCTAAGATAAAACAAGGCCAGCATATTGTTGAGTTAGATGATTATAAAACTAATGCTGATTTATATAAATTAAATTTATTATCTCAAAGTGAATTTGACAAATTTGCTCTTTTTGCACCCTTTAGTGGGATACTTTTAGATGGTCATAAGATTGCTGGCGAGCTTGTGATGCCTGGCGAAAAAGTCTATGAAATCATTGATCTCAGTTCATTAAAAATATTTGGTTATATTAATGAAAATGAAATTCTAGATATATCCTTAAAGAATAAAGTTGAGGTGACAATTCTTGATGAAAAGGTCAATGGTATTATAGAATATATTTCTCCTATTTCGGATCCAGAAACAAAAACTTTTGAAATTGTTGTAAAAGTTGAAAATAAAGATCTTAGGTATAAAGATGGCTTGTCTTCAATAATTTCTATAGTTAAAGGTAATGTTCTTGCACATAAAATTTCTCCTTCAATTCTGGCTTTAGGAGACTCAGGTGAGTTAGGTGTAAAAGTAATAGGTTCTGATAAAACCGTTCAATTTAAAAAAATTAATGTTATAGAGGACACTTCTGATTACATGTTGGTATCTGGTTTAAGTCAAAAAGAAAAAATTATAATTGTTGGACAACAATATGTGTCAGCAGGAGAAAAAGTTAATTTTAATTAATCATGAGCTTGGTTAACTTAGCAAGTCAATACTACAGAACTACAATTTCCATTTTCCTGTTTGTTATTGTAAGTGGGTCACTTGTTTTTAATAATATTCCTAAAGAGTCATCACCAGATGTAAGTTTGCCTTATATTTATGTATCTCTTGGTTTAACAGGAATATCCCCGGAAGACTCTGAAAAACTTTTAATTAAACCTGTTGAAGATGAAGTTTCAAATATCGAAGGAAAAAAAGAAATGACCAGTACTTCTTATCAAGGTGGTGGAAACGTCTTATTAGAGTTTGACGCTGGGTTTGATCCTGATCAGGCTCTGTTAGACACTCGAGAGCAAGTTGACAGAGCAAAATCAGATTTACCTGATGATGCAGATGAGCCCAAGGTAAGTGAGGTAAATATAAGCTTATTTCCTATTTTAGTAGTATCAATTAGTGGTGATATATCTGAGTTTTTACTTAAGAAGATTTCAAACGATCTTAAAGACAAAATTCAATCTTTGCCAAATGTTTTAGAGGTAAATATTGGTGGTGAAAGGGAAGAACAATTAGACATTGTCATTGATCAGAATAAAATTGAGGCTTATGGATTAAACTTAAATGAAATATTAAATTTTGTGAGATCTAACAACCAAATTGTTTCTGCTGGCAATCTTGATACAGGAGATGGAAGATTTGTAATTAAAATTCCTGGTTTATATGAAAGCCTTAATGATGTTTTTAACACACCAATAAAAGTTAGTGATAAAAAGACGATCAAATTTAAAGACATTGCACAACTTAAAAGAACTTTTAAAGATCCAGAAAAATTTGCTCGATTAAATAATAAATCTGCATTCACTTTAGAAATATCAAAAAGAATTGGAGCAAACATTGTAGAGACTGTTGATCAAGTAAAACAGTTGGTAAAGGAAGAGCAAAAAATTCTTCCCTCAAAGGTTAACATAACTTTTTCTGGTGATGAGTCTGTAAATATAAAAAGCATGTTAGGAGATCTTCAAAACAACGTAATTTTTTCAATAATTCTTGTTATGAGTGTCGTTGTTATCTTTCTTGGCATAAGGTCAAGTTTACTAGTAGGTTTAGCTGTACCGGGTTCTTTTTTATCATCTATTTTAATCCTCTATTCACTTGGCTTTACAATCAATATGGTTGTTTTGTTTGGGTTAATTCTCTCAGTTGGGCTACTTGTTGATGGGGCTGTGGTTGTAGTTGAATATGCCCAAAGAAAAATACAAGAAGGTATGGGGCTAGCAGAGTCTTATATAAAAGCTGCATCAAGAATGTCACTTCCAATAATGGCTTCAACTTTTACTACTATAGCAGCATTTATTCCTCTTTTATTTTGGCCAGGCACAACTGGTGGTTTTATGAAGTATATACCTATAACAGTAATATCCGTTTTAGGTTCTAGTTTAGCAATGGCATTAATAGTTATTCCTATAATTGGAACTCAGGCCTATAAAATTAAAAATCTTTTTTTCTTCTTTATTATACCTTTAATTTTATTTGGTATTATTAATTTTGTTGCATTTAATTTTTTATCCCAGCTAGAATTTGATAGCTACATAAATATGGGTGCAAAAGCCATAACAACAATTTCAATTGGGGTCATTTTGTTTTTTGTTTTTAGATATATTAAAAATAAAGGTTTTTTTCAGAAAATGATTATTCCTAGAATAAATGCTGATGATGACGAAGACTTAACTGATTTAGAAAAAGTAGGTTTTTTTACTAAAATTTACCTTTTTATTTTAAGGCTCTGTATTAAAAATCCTATAAAAATAGTTTTTCTGTCTCTTATATTGTTAGTTGGTATCTATGGTGCATATGGAAAGTTTGGTAAGGGAGTTACTTTTTTTCCATCAGTTGAAGCAGAGAATACCAAAGTAATTATTTATGCTACAGGCAATCTCTCAGTTTTAGAAAAAGATAGACTTGTTGCAAAAGTAGAGTCACAGGTATTAAACTTACAAAAAAAGAATAATGAATTTGAGTCTGTCTATACAACTTCAGGGAATGTAGAAAATAGACAAGAAAGCTCTCCTGATATTATAGGATTTATAGATATAGAATTCAAAGATTGGGATAAAAGAAGAAAAGCAGAAACAATAATTTCTGAAATAAGACAAGAAACTTCATCTATTCCTGGGATTAAAGTTGAAACAAGAACTTTAAGAGCTGGTCCTCCTAGAGGGAAACCCATTGAAATCAATTTAACTTCTTCTGATCCTAAAATCACAGTTCAAGAACTCAAAAGAATTGAAAAATATTTATCTAGCATATCTGGTTTAAAGGATTTAGAAACTTCTCTACCCTCTCCTAGTATTGAATATGAGCTTTATGTTGATAGAGAAGAGGCTGCAAAATATGGTGCTAGTATTTCAATAATAGGTAACACCATAAAACTTCTTACAAGTGGGCTAAAATTGAGTGAATTTAGACCTGATGATAGTGATGAATCTATACCCATTTACCTCCGATTGCCAAAAGAGCAGAGAACGATCGATCAATTAGACAGTATTAAGATACCAACATCTGCGGGCTATGTACCAATTTCAAATTTTACTAAAATTGAAACCAATCAAGAGACAGGAAATTTGACCAGAGTAGAACAGAATAGAATTGAAACAATTAAATCAGATGTAACTAGATTTTATCAAACTGATGCTTATGTCAGACTTATAAAACATTGGCTTGGAATAGAAAAATTCAATATTCCAAATAATTTTGGTTTAGATATACCTGAATTTAATTCAGCAAATATTGACCCTAGAGTAAAAATAGAATTTAAGGGAGAGGATGAAAGTCAGCAGAAGTCTAAAGCTTTTCTACAAAAAGCTTTTTTGATAGCTGTATTTTTAATGGGTTTAATTCTTTTGACCCAATTTAATAGTTTTAGTAGCACCTTATTAATTTTATTTGCTGTAATTATGTCAACGGTGGGTGTTGTTTTAGGGCTCTTAATTACAAAACAACCATTTGGAATAGTCATGAGCGGGATAGGTGTTATCTCGTTAGCGGGCATAGTTGTAAACAACAATATAGTCTTAATTGATACCTTCGATAGATTAATTAAAAAGACAAATGATGCTAGAGATGCCATTTTAATGACAGGTGCACAAAGACTAAGACCTGTTTTATTGACTACAACCACTACGGTGCTTGGTTTGCTTCCCATGGCTTTAAAATTAAATATTGATTTTGTAAACTTTGAATATAGTTATAACTCCCCTGACACACAGTGGTGGGTAGATTTATCGAGGGCAATTGTTTTTGGACTTCTTTTTTCTACTTTATTGACTTTACTTGTAACTCCATCAGCTTTGATGCTTAAATCAAAATACTTAACTAACTCCTCTAAAAAATTTGATAAAATAAGTAAACAAACTCAATAAAGAAAATAATAAATAAATAAGAGCAACTAAAAGAGTTGTTTGCCAAAAATAACTTATTAAAAATATTAATATAATAACTGTAAATATAATCATAAGTCTAAAATATAGAGTTTTTACCTTTAGATTTTTCACAGAGGGAGTCGGAACTCTACTAATCATCATAGCACCCGCAAATATAATTAATAAGGCACTTACAATAGGATAGTTGATAGTAAATTGTATTTGTTCAATAAAATTTAGATAAAGCGGAATCATTATAATACCTGCGGCAGCTGGTGAGGGTATGCCATAAAATACTTTGCTTTGCTCTCTCATATTTTCAATATTGAAACGAGCAAGTCTAAGAGCTGCACAAATAATGTAAAAGAGACTTATAACCCATCCAATTCTTCCTAGCTCATTTGTAAAACTTAAATTTATAAGCAAAGATGGAGCTAATCCAAAACTAATAAAATCTGATAAAGAGTCTAATTCAGCTCCAAATTGGGATGATTTTTTTAATTTTCTAGCCATCCATCCATCAAAGAAATCGAAGAAGGCAGCTAGCATTATCATAAGCACAGCAATTTTAAAATTACTTTGAATAGAGAATTTTATTGAAGAAATACCTGCAATAAGTGACATTAGTGTAATTATATTAGGTATAAATTTAGTGAGCGGATGTTCGGTCATCTAAATGTCTAAATCTTTTTATATTCTCTAGATTGTATATTTTTGTTGTTTTTAAAATCTCTTGCAATGATAGTTTCACCACCGATACATTGCTGACCAATACTTACCATTAAGTTGTATGAATTGGGAAATTCAATATCTACTCTGCTTCCAAACTTGATAATTCCATATCTTTCACCTTGGTTTACTCTCTCATTAGTTTTAAGATAACAAATTATTCTTCTGGCAATTAAACCAGCAATTTGTGTAATGTGTATAACGTTAGATCCAGATTTAAGTGTTAATCTTAATCTTTCATTTTCTTCACTTGCTTTATCTAAAGTTGCATTGATAAATTTACCCTCAATATAATCAATTTTTGTAATTTGACCTGAAACTGGCAATCTTTGAATATGTACATTAAATACGCTCAAGAAAATTGAAACTTTGGTATAACTTTTCTTTCCGTCTTTATACTCACTAATGTTTGTAATTAACCCATCTGCTGGGCTAACTAAAATATCATCACCTAATGGAACGACTCTTTCAGGATCTCTAAAAAAATAGAATGTAAAAATTAGTAATATTAAAAAAATTAAAAATAAAGGTTTGTATATAAAATAAAAAAAAATTACTAATAAAAATAGTATTATTAGCGCAGCTGAAATTTCTTTGTGAAACCTGAAGTACATAAGATGGAATTAATATCTGAATTGTATAATTTGATCAATAAAATAGATTTTTTTTATTAATTTAATCTGTTATACAATCAATACCTCTATATAAATGGCAAAAATTTCAGTAAAAAATCCTGTAGTCGAATTAGATGGTGATGAAATGACAAGGATTATATGGGATTTTATTAAACAAAAGCTCATCCTTCCATATCTTGATATAGATCTCAAATATTATGACTTATCTGTTCAAAATAGAGATCAAACAAATGATGAAATTACAGTTGAGGCTGCAAAAGAAATTAAAAAATTTGGGGTTGGTATAAAATGTGCAACGATCACTCCTGACGATAATAGAGTATCAGAATTTAATCTAAAAAAAATGTGGCGTTCTCCAAATGGAACTATAAGAAATATTTTAGATGGAACTGTTTTTAGACAACCAATTATATGTAAAAATATTCCAAGAATTGTAAGAACATGGGATGCCCCTATTGTTGTGGGTAGGCATGCGTTTGGTGATCAATATAAAGCTACAGAAATGAAGATCGACAAACCAGGGAAACTCTTTATGAAATATGTCGATGAAGATGGAAAAATAGAGGAAAAGGAAGTTTTTCAATTTCAAAATCAGGGTGTTGCCTTATCTATGTATAACGTAGATGAGTCTATTAGAGGTTTTGCAAGAGCTTGTTTTAATTATGGATTAAAATTAAAATGGCCTGTATACCTATCAACAAAAGATACTATTTTAAAAAAATACGATGGAAGATTTAAAGAGATATTTAATGAAATTTTTGAGAAAGAATTTAAAACTGATTTTGAAAATAACCAAATAGTTTACGAACACCGTCTTATTGATGATTTAGTTGCATCTTCAATGAAATGGTCAGGAAACTTTATTTGGGCTTGCAAGAATTATGACGGAGACGTTCAGTCAGATGCAGTTGCACAGGGGTTTGGTTCTTTGGGTATGATGTCTAGTGTTTTAATGACACCTGATGGCAAAACAATTGAAGCTGAGGCTGCTCATGGAACTGTAACTAGACATTATAGACTACATCAAAAGGGAGAAAAAACTTCAACAAATCCTATAGCATCAATATTTGCTTGGACAAAAGGTTTAAATTTTAGAGGTGAGTTTGATGGAAATGATGAACTTATTAAGTTTTCTAGGGCGCTTGAAGAAACCTGCATTGAAACTGTGGAGTCTGGTCAAATGACTAAGGACTTAGCAATACTTGTAGACAAAAATTCGCCTTGGATGAACACTGAGGATTTTTTAAATTGTCTTGATAAAAATCTTCAAACTAAATTAAGTTAAATCTGATTTTTAATACTTAAAAAAGCTTGATTTAATTGATCTTTTTTGTTGCCACCAGCTTGAGCGAAATCAATTCTACCTCCACCACCTTTTGAACCGAGTAAATCAAAAGCACTTTTTATTAATACCCTTGCATCATAAGTGTCTATTAAATCATTTGTTAACCCAACGACGATAGATACCTTATCTTCATTTGTGGTAATGCAAGCCAAAATAGATTTAGACTTTTCTAATTTAAATTTATCAAAAATTGATCTGAGTTCTTTGGGGGGCAAATTTTCTATTAATTGAGACACAAAATTAATTCCATTTATATTTGTTTCTTCTATTTTATTATTATGCTCATTTGAGAGTATTGATTTATTTTTTAAATTATCTAAATAATTTTCTAACTTCTTTATATAAAGGTTTTTATTTTCCTCACTAAAACTTATTTTTCCATTTAATTTGTTTATTTGTGAGATTAAATTAGTGATTTTATCATCAAGTTTTTTTTCAAGTAGTTGATCCTCTTTGAGTTTATTACTAATAAATTCATCTACCTTATTACCAGTGCAAGCCTCTATTCTCCTTACTCCTGATGAAACAGACTCTTCACTTATAATATGAAATTTTTCAATATCTTTAACATTTGTAACGTGCGTTCCGCCACATAGCTCAATTGAATAAGGTTTATTATTATTTTCTCCTAGGGTGACTACTCTGACCTCCTCACCATATTTTTCTCCAAACAAGGCCATAGCCCCTTGTTTAATTGCTTCTTCTTGAGATTTAATATCAATTTGTGTTTTACAATCATTAGAAATTATATTTATTACTTCTTTTTGAATAGTATCTATTTGATTTGATGAAATTTGTTTATTATGACTGAAGTCAAAACGTAATTTATTCTCATTAACTAAAGATCCGCGCTGAGCTACATGAGGTCCTAAATTATTTCTCAAAGCGGCATGAAGTAAGTGTGTAGCAGAATGATTTTTTTTAATAAGATCCCTTAAACTCGTATCAACTTTAAGTTTAACCTCATGTCCTATTTTAAAATTGCCTGAAATTACATTACCAAAATGAATAAAAATGCCTTGAGGAGTTTTTCTAGTATCTGTCACTCTAAATTCGGCATTTTCTGAGGAAATTATGCCTTTATCTCCAACTTGCCCACCAGACTCTGCATAAAAACATGACTCATCTGTGATAATTGCTGATTTTTTTATTTTATTACTTAATTCATTAACTGCTTCTGAGTCTAAGACTAAAGCAGTTACATTTGCCTTTAAAGTAGTTTCATCGTATCCTTTAAATACTGTTGGTTTCGTTTTTCTTGCAATATCAAACCATAGCTTTTCAGTATTTCCATCACCGCTACCCTTCCATGAAGATCTAGCTTCCTCTTTTTGTAGCTTCATTGATGCATTAAAAGACTCTAAATCCACGTCGATATCCTTTGATCTTAGATAATCTTGTGTTAGATCAAGGGGAAATCCAAAGGTGTCGTATAATTTAAATGCGATTTTGCCATCTAATTTATTATTTTTAATATTAGGTATTTCTTGTCCAAGTATCTCTAGGCCTTTACTTAAGGTTTCTCTAAATTTTATTTCCTCATTGTAGAGTGTTTCTTTAATAGTTTCAGATCCCGAGTTAAGTTCTTGGAAGAAATCGCCCATTAAATTTTTCAATTCATCAAAAATTTTGTGAAATAATGGTTCTGAGGAACCTAATGTATATGCATGTCTAATACCTCTTCTTAATATTCGTCTTAGTACATAACCCCGTCCCTCATTTGAAGGCAAAACCCCGTCAGCTATTAAAAAAGATGAAGCTCGTAAGTGATCTGCTATAACTCTAAAACTAGATTTATTTTCTTCAGATATTTTTTTTTGCATGAACTCTTGAGTAATATCAATAATATTTGAAAACAAATCAGAACTATAATTGTCATTACTACCATTTAATAATGCTGTTATTCTCTCAAGACCCATCCCAGTGTCTACACATGGTTTAGGTAAATCTAATCTGGTATTTTTGTCTACCTGTTCATATTGCATAAAAACTAAATTCCATATTTCAATGAAACGATCACCATCTTCGTCAACTGAACCAGGGGGGCCACCAAAGTATTTATCACCATGATCATAAAATATCTCCGAGCATGGTCCGCAAGGTCCTGTGTCACCCATTGACCAAAAATTATCAGAACTTGAAATTTTAATTATCTTATTGTCAGGTAAATTAGCTATTTTTTTCCAAAATTTTTCTGCGTCCTCATCGTCATGATATATCGTAACTAATAATTTATTTTCATTAATTTTAAATTCTTTAGTAATTAAGTTCCAAGCGTATAGAATTGCTTGCTCTTTAAAGTAATCGCCAAAAGAAAAATTTCCTAACATCTCGAAGAAAGTATGATGTCGAGTTGTAAATCCAACATTCTCTAAATCATTATGTTTTCCCCCTGCCCGAACACATTTTTGAGAAGTTGTGGCTCTTTTGAAATCTAAATGCTCCATACCTGTAAAAACATTTTTAAATTGAACCATTCCTGAATTAGCAAACATTAGAGAGGGGTCATTTTCCGGCACTAATGATCCAGATTTGACATGCCTATGATCATTATTTTTAAAATAATCAATAAACGCATTGCGGACTTCATTAGAGTTCATATTCATGGAATATAGATTAATTTAACTGAAATTTAATATTATTCTTTAGAGTTTTTTTCGGCAGTTTCTTCTGTTGTAGAAGGTGGTGGATCAATCATCAGCTCTTCAACAGTGTCGGAATTTGATCTTATTCTACTCTCTATTTCATTCAATAACTCTGGATTATCCTTTAAAAACTGTTTTGTATTTTCTCTACCTTGACCAATTTTTTCGTCTTTGTAAGAATACCACGCTCCAGACTTATCTATAATATCAGCTTGAACACCTAAATCTATAATTTCGCCAATTTTAGAAATTCCCTCACCATACATAATGTCAAATTCAACCATTTTAAAAGGAGGGGCCATTTTATTTTTGACGACCTTAACTCTCGTTTGGTTTCCAATAATATTATCTTTATCTTTTATTGCGCCAATCCTTCTAATATCTAATCTTACTGAGGAGTAAAATTTCAAAGCATTACCTCCAGTGGTGACTTCAGGGCTTCCAAACATTACTCCTATTTTCATTCTCAGTTGATTAATAAAAACAACCATTGTATTTGTCTTTGAGATGGAGCTAGTCAGTTTTCTTAATGCTTGGCTCATTAGTCTTGCCTGAAGTCCGGGTAAAGAGTCTCCCATTTCACCCTCTAACTCTGCTCTAGGAACTAATGCTGCCACTGAGTCTATAACTAATAAATCTATACCTTCAGATTTAACAAGAGTATCAGAGATCTCTAAAGCTTGTTCACCAGTATCGGGCTGAGATATCAATAACTCATCAATATTCACTCCAAGTTTTTTTGCATAACCTGGATCTAAAGCATGTTCAGCGTCAATAAAAGCGCAGGTTCCTCCAACTTTTTGAGCCTCTGCGATTATATGTAATGTTAAAGTTGTTTTACCTGAACTTTCTGGACCATAAACTTCTATGACTCTTCCCTTCGGTAAACCACCTATTCCTAAAGCTATATCTAGACCAAGAGAACCAGTTGAGTATACGTCAATATTTGCATCAATATCTTTCTTTCCAAGCATCATTATGGAACCTTTTCCATATGATTTTTCGATATTACTGATAACAGATTTAAGTTTGTTTAAATTTTCTTTTTTATCCATTTGATTCTATAGTAAATAGTAAATATTTGTTTCTACTTAACAAGAGTAATAATGGAAAATAACTATAATTTTAGCGATTTTATACCAGGTACAATCGTGGAGTGCCCATCTCAACCAGATTGGGGCCTGGGGCAAGTTCAATCTTGTATAAATAGTAAAATCACTATTAACTTTGAGAACGTAGGTAAAAAAGTTATAGATTTAAATGTAGTTGAATTAAAGATACACGAAAATGCTGACTGATAATTTTAAAAGAAAAATTGATTACTTAAGAATATCTGTCACTGATAGATGTGATTTAAGATGCACTTATTGTATGGCTGAAGATGTAACCTTCTTACCTAGACAAGAGGTTTTATCAATTGAAGAAATTATTAAACTCACAGATATTTTTAATGAGTTAGGTGTAAAAAAATTTCGATTAACAGGGGGTGAACCACTTGTAAGAAAAAACATTGTTTCAATTATAGAACATTTAAATAACCTAAAAAATCAGGGTAAAATTTCAGAGCATACTTTAACTACAAATGGTACAAATTTATCAAGATATGCATCTATTCTTAAAAAGAATGGCGTTGAAAGAATAAATGTTTCTCTTGATAGCTTAAATGCTGAAAGTTTTAAGAAAATAACTAAATGGGGAGATCTTAGTAAAGTTTTAAATGGGATAGAGGCAGCTAAACAAGAAGGTATAAAGATAAAAATAAATACTGTTTTGACTCAAAATTTCAATGATAAAGAAATATTTGATATTTTAGATTGGTGTAAAAAAAATCATTTTGATATTTCGTTAATTGAAATAATGCCCGTAGGTGATATTGGAGAAAAGAGATTTAATCAATATTTATCAATGAAGAAATTTGAAGAGGATTTAGTAAATAAATTAAATCTAATTCCCTCTAAACACAGAACTAATGGCCCCTCTAGATATTATGAGTATTCAAATCATAAATCAAAAATTGGTATTATTTCTGCTATTTCTCATAACTTTTGTGATACTTGTAATAGGGTAAGACTTACATGTACTGGTAAGTTATATATGTGTTTAGGACAAAATGATTTTGTAGATTTAAAATTTGCCCTAAGAAATCAAACAAAAAATGATATTATTGCTTTAATAGAATATGCCATGTCAATTAAACCAAAAGCACATAACTTTGAAATTCAAAAAGATAATTTTGAGGGATATGTTAATCGTTATATGAATGAGACTGGGGGTTAATAAATGAAAATATGTTTTGTTTCTTTTCCTCTTGAAAAAAATATTGAAGCTCAAGAGAAACTTATAAAAAAATACGGTAATTACGAGCCTGAAGAGGCAGATTTCATTGTAGCACTTGGAGGTGATGGTTTTATATTAAAGTCACTTCATAATTATATGAAACTTAACAAGCCAATTTACGGTATGAATTTTGGATCTGTCGGATTCTTGATGAATGATTACAAACTTGATGGATTAGAGGAACGACTAAATAACGCTCAATTAACAAAATTAAGACCTTTAGTAATGAAAACTTTAAATCCCACAGGTCAAGAAATTAAAGCTATTGCGATTAATGAGATCAGTATTCGTAGAGAAAAATATCAAGCTGCAAAAATTCAAATTATGATAGATAACGAAGTAAGAATAGAAGAGCTTGTTTGTGATGGTGTAATATTATCAACAGCAGCAGGTAGCACAGGGTATAATTACTCTGCTTCAGGACCAATTATTCCACTTGGAAGCAATGTCGTAGCACTAACTGCTGTAAGTGCCTATAGTCCCAGACATTGGCGTGGAGGTCTATTAAAAGATAATGCAAAAATTAAAATTATTAATAATAATCCATCTAAAAGACCGATAGTAGTTCATGCTGATCATATTGAAGCTAAAGATGTTATTTCTGTTGAAATTGAGATGTCCGAGGGTATGGAAATACCTTTATTATTTGATAATGATCATAAAATTGAAGAACGTGTTTATAAAGAAATGTTTAAATCCCACTAATTAAGTGAAATTTCCTAACAACTCAAAAGTCTTCTTAATTTTATTTTTTTTATTTATTTTTCAAAAATATTCTATTGCTAATGAATGTTTAATAAAAAAAGAGTTGAATATTGGGTTTATCGAAAATAATTACATAGATTATAAATATTACTTATATTATGCACTAGGTGAGTACTCCTTAATTAATGATGTAGAATTTACAATTAGCGAAGTTAATCAAAATGCAAATGAATTTGATATTATATTTGGAGAATTTAAAGATTTAGCTAAGTTAAGTTTAAATCAAACTCAGGTACCAAATAAAGTTTTAAATTTTTATAATGACAATGAAGTTGAAGTTATGGGAAATATATTCCCCTTAGATTTAGATACATTTATATTGTTAAGCCAAGATGATTATGAAAAATTAAATTTTGAGGAATTTTCAGAATTATATAATCCAATAAAATATACACTGGGAATGAGCTTTAAAAATAAAGAGGATATAGTTAATTTAATAATATATCATCTGGAACAACCCTCTATTAATGTAAATAGTTTATCATTTGAGTTAACTGCAGATTTATTTTCAAAAACATATCAAAATCTTAACAAAAATATTGTTAATAATAACTTCCTAGAAGTTTTCAACTCTTATGAAAACTTAGAGAATGTTTATACATTATTTAGTGATGGGATTTTACTCAATAAAAATATTGAATTTAGAAGTTTTCAGCTTTTTCCTAAGAGTAAATATATTTGGGATAACGATGAGGGAGTTTTTAAAAAAAGTAAAAATAGTAAACCTTTATCTTTTTATGGTTTTAGCGCTTATTTAAACAACTCTCAAGTTTCAGGGCTTTTGTGCTATCTAATTGATGAAGAGGTAAGGCTAAAGGCCTTTAGAGATTTTAACATCCAGTTAAGTCCGTTATCAATTAATGAAGTAAGAAGTATTGAAGATGATTTACCTGACAATTACAAAAAGATTTTAGAAAATAAAAATAAAAATGTAGTCAAACCAAATTATTCCTCAGAAAATAAAAACTATGATCTATTTTCTGGTCTAATTTTTGGTAAATATAAATATGATGATATCATAGACAATCAAGACTATTTAAATTGATAAAAGTATTGAAAAACTTAAGTAATCATCTAAATTCGACTAACAATTTTAACATGGCCTCGTGCTGGAATTGGTAGACAGTCTGGACTTAAAATCCAGTGGGATTTATTCCCGTGGCGGTTCGAGTCCGCCCGAGGCTACCACTTTTTACTAAATGATCATTGTTGAAGTAACTTTTAAAATAGACTCTTCTTTAACAGAAGAAATACTAAGGGAAAAATTTTTAGAGACAGCTCCAATTTACAAAACTACACCCGGTTTGATAAGAAAAAACTATATTTCAGATCTTAAAAACAATATTGCAGGAGGTATATATTGTTTTGATAATATGTTAAATGCACAAAGATGGTTCGATGATGAAAGGATTGAATGGATCACAAATAGATATTCAAAACCCAAATTAAAATTTTATCAAAATTTTGTTGTGGTGGACAATGAGTCTAAAAAAATTATTTCAGACGACAATCTGTAAATATGTGTAGCTAATTAATAAATAGGCGGCGTCCTACTCTCCCAAGCCTTAAGACTAAGTACCATCGGCGCTGGAGGCCTTCACGACCGAGTTCGAAATGGGATCGGGTTTTTTCACTCCGCTATGACCGCCACAAACTTTTTATAACATTTTAGTTAAAACTTTTCGCTGTGTATTATAATTCAAGCATTGGATTATTAGTACTGGTTAGCTTCATGTGTTACCACACTTCCACACCCAGCCTATCAACGTGGTAGTCTTCCACGATCCTATAACGAAGCCTAGTTTTGAGGTTGGCTTCCCGCTTAGATGCTTTCAGCGGTTATCCATTCCGTACATAGCTACCCTACGATGCAGCTGGCGCTACAATAGGTACACCAGAGGTACGTCCACCCCGGTCCTCTCGTACTAAGGGCAGATCCTCTCAAGCTTCCACAACCATGGCAGATAGGGACCGAACTGTCTCACGACGTTCTAAACCCAGCTCGCGTACCGCTTTAATTGGCGAACAGCCAAACCCTTGGGACCTGCTTCAGCCCCAGGATGCGATGAGCCGACATCGAGGTGCCAAACCTCCCCGTCGATATGGACTCTTGGGAGAGATCAGCCTGTTATCCCCGGCGTACCTTTTATCCGTTGAGCGATGGCCCTTCCACGAAGTGCCACCGGATCACTATGACCGACTTTCGTCTCTGCTCGACTTGTGGGTCTCGCAGTCAGGCAGGCTTATGCCATTGCACTCGACGAACGGTTTCCAAGCGTTCTGAGCCTACCATCGCGCGCCTCCGTTACTCTTTGGGAGGCGACCGCCCCAGTCAAACTGCCCACCATGCATGGTCCCAACACCGGATGACGGTGTATGGTTAGGCATCAAGGAACAGAAGAGTGGTATTTCACTAGTGACTCCAGAATGGCTAGCGCCACTCCTTCAAAGTCTCCCACCTATGCTACACATCTGTTCCCTAATACCAATACAAAGCTGCAGTAAAGGTGCACGGGGTCTTTCCGTCTAACCACGGTTACTCGGCATCTTAACCGAGAATTCAATTTCACTGAGTCTATGTTGGAGACAGTGGGGAAATCGTTACGCCATTCGTGCAGGTCGGAACTTACCCGACAAGGAATTTCGCTACCTTAGGACCGTTATAGTTACGGCCGCCGTTCACCGGGGCTTCAATTCAGGGCTTGCACCCCTCCTATTAACCTTCCGGCACCGGGCAGGCGTCACACCATATACGTCGTCTTTCGACTTTGCATAGTGCTATGTTTTTAGTAAACAGTCGCTACCCCCTCTTCTGTGCCACCTCCTACTGGTTGCCCAATAGCAGGTCACTTTTATCCCGAAGTTACAAGTGTAATTTGCCGAGTTCCTTCAACATAGTTCTCTCAAGCGCCTTGGTATTCTCTACCCTCCTACCTGTGTCGGTTTTGGTACGGTCTAATGCTGGAGCTATTTCCAGGGACAAATTCACTGCAAGCTCAATCCAGTAAGAGCTTACAATTTACTTCATCCGTCACTACCAGCTGGTGCAGGAATATTAACCTGCTTCCCATCGACTACGGCTTTCGCCCTCGCCTTAGGGGCCGACTAACCCTGCGCAGATTAGCTTTACGCAGGAAACCTTAGGATTTCGGCGGAAATGTCTTTCACATTTCTTATCGTTACTCATGTCAGCATTCGCACTTCTGATACCTCCAGCAATGCTTACGCATCACCTTTACAGGCTTACAGAACGCTCCGCTACCCAATTACAAAGTAATTGTCAAAGCTTCGGTAAATGATTTGAGCCCCGTTACATTTTCGGTGCAGGATCTCTTAATTAGACCAGTGAGCTGTTACGCTTTCTTTAAAGGATGGCTGCTTCTAAGCCAACCTCCTGGCTGTCTTGGAGTTCCCACTCCCTTTCACACTTAATCATTATTTGGGGACCTTAGCTGTTGATCTGGGCTGTTTCCCTCTCGTCCAAGGACCTTAGCACCCATGGACTGTCTGCCGTGCAGACTTATCGGTATTCGGAGTTTGATTAGGTTTGGTAGGAATTGCTTCCCCCTAGCCCATTCAGTGCTCTACCCCCGACAAGATTCACACGACGCACTACCTAAATAGTTTTCGCGGAGAACTAGCTATTTCCGAGTTTGGTTGGCCTTTCACCCCTAATCACAAGTCATCCCGTAGCTTTTCAACGCTAGTGGGTTCGGTCCTCCGGTGAATTTTACTTCACTTTCAACCTGCTCATGACTAGATCACTCGGTTTCGAGTCTAATCCCATTAACTAAATCGCCCTATTCAGACTCGCTTTCGCTTCGCCTACACCTATGTGGCTTAAGCTTGCTAATGAGATTAAGTCGCTGACCCATTATACAAAAGGTACGCTGTCACCTCATAAAGAGGCTCCAACTGCTTGTAAGCATCCGGTTTCAGGGTCTATTTCACTCCCCTGCTAGGGGTTCTTTTCGCCTTTCCCTCACGGTACTGGTTCACTATCGGTCATAAAGTAGTATTTAGGCTTAGGAAGTGGTCTTCCTATATTCAGACAGGATTTCACGTGTCCCGCCCTACTCATGTCTATTTTTTACTATCTACCCATACGAGGCTATCACTCACTATGGCCTGCCTTTCCATACAGTTCTGGTTTAGTAAAAAGTAGCACTGGCCTGATCCGCTTTCGCTCGCCACTACTAACGGAATATCTTTTCCTCTAGGTACTTAGATGTTTCAGTTCCCTAGGTTCGCCCTCATAAGCTATGAATTCACTTATAAGTTATTAGGTTTCCCTATTCGGAGATCTCGGATTAAGCTTATTGACAGCAAGTCCGAGCTTATCGCAGTCTGTCACGTCCTTCATCGCCTCTTTATGCCAAGGCATCCACCAAATGCTCTTACGCGCTTGAATTATTAACACACAGTGAAAAGTTTGTAGTTAATAACTTTTTGTAGTTATTTGTTGTTATATTAGTTGTTTAATTGACGAATAACTCGTGCAAGTCATTCGTCTGTGTTATCAGCTTACATATTTACGATTTTAAAAAGTTGGTGGAGGATAGCGGGATCGAACCGCTGACCTCCTGAATGCAAATCAGGCGCTCTCCCAGCTGAGCTAATCCCCCAACATTGTTGGTGGGCGAGGGAGGACTTGAACCTCCGACCTCACGCTTATCAAGCGCGCGCTCTAACCAACTGAGCTACACGCCCAATCAATGCTCTTTATCAACACATGTTGAAAAAAGCAAAACAAATAGACGGTGGTTACTTCAAACGTACACTTAGTTCAAAGTTTTTTTTCCTTTAGAAAGGAGGTGATCCAGCCGCAGGTTCCCCTACGGCTACCTTGTTACGACTTCACCCCAATCGCTGGCCGTACCGTGGGCAGCTGCCTCCCGAAGGTTAGCGCACTGACTTAAGATAAAACCAACTCTCATGGTGTGACGGGCGGTGTGTACAAGACCCGGGAACGTATTCACCGCGGCATGCTGATCCGCGATTACTAGCAATTCCAACTTCATGCACTCGAGTTGCAGAGTGCAATCCGAACTGAGATAACTTTTGGGGATTAGCTCCACCTCGCGGTATTGCGTCCCGTTGTAGTTACCATTGTAGCACGTGTGTAGCCCAGCGTGTAAGGGCCATGAGGACTTGACGTCATCCCCACCTTCCTCCGGCTTATCACCGGCAGTTTCGCTAGAGTCCTCAGCCGAACTGTTAGTAACTAACGATAAGGGTTGCGCTCGTTGCGGGACTTAACCCAACATCTCACGACACGAGCTGACGACAGCCATGCAGCACCTGTGCGAAAGCCAGCCGAACTGAAGGTTACCATTCTGTAACCGGCACTTTCCATGTCAAACGCTGGTAAGGTTCTTCGCGTTGCGTCGAATTAAACCACATGCTCCACTGCTTGTGCGGGTCCCCGTCAATTTATTTGAGTTTTAATCTTGCGACCGTACTCCCCAGGCGGGGTGCTTAACGCGTTAGCTACGACACCGAACAAAAGTCCGACGACTAGCACCCATCGTTTACTGCATGGACTACCGGGGTATCTAATCCCGTTTGCTACCCATGCCTTCGCATCTCAGCGTCAATATCAGTCCAGAAAATCGCCTTCGCCACTGGTGTTCCTTCCAATATCTACGAATTTCACCTCTACACTGGAAATTCCATTTTCCTCTCCTGAATTCCAGAACAGAAGTTTTAAAAGCAATTCCTAGGTTGAGCCCAGGGATTTCACTTCTAACTTTCTGTTCCGCCTACATGCGCTTTACGCCCAGTAATTCCGAACAACGCTAGGACCTTCCGTATTACCGCGGCTGCTGGCACGGAATTAGCCGGTCCTTCTTCTTCGGCTACTGTCATTATCCTCACCGATGAAAGAGTTTTACAACCCTAAGGCCTTCGTCACTCACGCTGCATTGCTGGATCAGGGTTGCCCCCATTGTCCAATATTCCCTACTGCTGCCTCCCGTAGGAGTCTGGGCCGTGTCTCAGTCCCAGTGTGGCTGATCGTCCTCTCAAACCAGCTAAAGATCGAAGCCTTGGTGAGCTTTTACCTCACCAACAAGCTAATCTTGCGCGGGCCAATCTTATAGCGATAAATCTTTCCCATTACTGGAGTATACGGTATTAGCTACAGTTTCCCGCAGTTATTCCGTACTATAAGGTATGTTCCCACGTGTTACTCACCCGTGCGCCACTAAGGACACCTAGCAAGCTAGGGCCTCCGTTCGACTTGCATGTATAAAGCATGCAGCAAGCGTTCGTTCTGAGCCATAATCAAACTCTTAAGTTGAATTACCTACTCATAAAAAACAAAGTTTTAAATTGACGTAGGTTAGACGCCAAAATAACGAGCTGTCATTTTTCTCAAATGAAAGCTTGATCGAAATTTGACGTTATAAACCCACCGTCTATTCATTTCATATTTACAAAAAATAAAGAGCAAGAATCGCTAATGCACAATAAATGGC
>CABYRQ010000007.1 GCA_902521485.1 uncultured Alphaproteobacteria bacterium
CCAAGATTTCAGCTGGATTCCCATCCCCAGCTGATGATTATATAGAAAATAATCTAAGCTTATCAGAGCTACTGATCAAAAATCACCTATCAACTTTTCTAATGAGAGCTAGTGGTGACTCCATGGTAGATGCTGGAATTAACGACGGTGACATATTGGTTGTGGATAGGAGCTTAGAAGCTAAAAGTAGAGATATAGTAATAGCTATATTCGAGGGAAATTTAACTGTCAAAAGACTAGTTATCAAGACAGATGGTTCTGCCATCTTAAAAGCTGAGAACTCATTATATAAAAATATATTAATATCAGAGTATGCAGAATTAGAGATATGGGGAGTTGTCACCAGCGCTATTCGTCAATTTATTAAATAACCCATGAATATAGTGGCCCTAGTAGATTGTAATTCATTTTATGCCTCGTGTGAGACTATCTTTAAACCCGATCTAAGTAAAAAACCTATTGTAGTTCTATCAAACAACGATGGATGTGTCATAGCTAGAAGTTCTGAAGCTAAGAAATTAGGAATTAAAATGGGAGTGCCTTTCTTTGAGATAAAGCAAATAATAAAAAAATACCCAGTGCATGTGTTTTCATCAAATTATAGTTTATATGGAAATATCTCATCTAGGGTAATGGGAGTATTAAAAGAGCATTGTGATAGATTAGAAGTTTATTCTATAGATGAAGCTTTTTTAATATTAAATAAATATTCAGAGAGAAGTTTTGTTTCAAGAGCAGAAGGAATAAAAAAAATAATAAGGAAGTGGATAGGCATACCTGTAAGTATAGGAATAGCTAACAATAAAACCTTATCAAAAGTAGCAAACCATCTAGCTAAAAAAGATGAGTTAGGGTCCCAAGTGGTAGAAATTATAAATCAAAAACAAATAGAAATATCCCTAAAGGTATTAGGGGTGGGTGATATTTGGGGAATAGGAGCTAGGATAGAGAAATTTCTTCAAAAAAATAGTATCTACACCGCATACGATCTATACAAAACAGACCCAAGGTGGGTTAGGCAACACCTAGGAGTAGTGGGAGAGAGAACCTATAGAGAACTACATGGTGAAATATGTATACCAATAGTAGAGAGATCTGAGCCAAAAAAACAATGTCGAGTATCAAGATCTTTCGAAAATTATGTAACCAGTTTTCATGATTTAGAGAAAAGAATAATATCTTACGCAACTAGAGCCTCAGAAAAGATTAGATCTGATGGTTTGCAGGCAAAAAAAATTACTACATTTATTCGTTCAAATAAATTTAACAACAATAATAAACAATACCATGCAGCTCGGACTTATGATTTTATATCTCCATCAAATGACTTATTTGAGACGATTAAATTTGCTGTAAAGGCACTAAAATCTATTTATCGACCAGAAATTAAATATAAAAAAGCAGGTGTTTTACTCTCAGACTTAACCCCAGAGGGAGAATACAATAGAGATTTATTTTTTCATCAATCAGAAGAGAGTATTTTAAAAAAAATTAGGGTAAATAAGGTGTTTGATAATCTAAATAACAGATACGGAAGCGGGACTATTTGTGTTGCCAAAGAAAACTACGAAAAGTTTTACATAACTAGAAGACAAAACTTAAGTCCCGCATACACATCAAATTTTGATGATCTACCTAATGTAAATTAATTTACAGCAGGTATTGATGCCATAGACTCTTCAAAAGCTTCAGTATCGAATTTATCTTCAGCAAGATTACCTGAAAAATAATCCATATATGCTTGCATATCAAAATGACCATGCCCACAAAGATTGAACAAAATAGCTTTTGATTTACCCTCGGCTTTACACTTAAGAGCCTCATCAACAGCACCTTTAATGGCGTGAGTGGCCTCAGGTGCAGGCATGATTCCCTCAGTTCTAGCAAATTGTATACCGGCTTCTAAGCACTCCTTTTGACCATAAGCTCGAGGTTCCATATGACCATTATGAACTAAATGCGATAGCATTGGGGACATTCCATGATATCTAAGTCCACCTACATGAGTAGGAGATGGCATAAAATCAGAACCCAATGTATGCATCTTTAACAATGGTGCAGATTTTAGAGTATCACCAAAGTCATAGGAATACTTACCTTTTGTTAAAGAGGGACAAGAAGAAGGCTCAACTGCAATAGCATGAACATCTTGTTCTCCTCTGAATTTTTTCCCTAAAAAAGGATTACATAAACCTGAGAAATTACTTCCTCCACCAGTACATCCAATAACAATATCAGGATAATCATTAGCCATTTCCATTTGTAGTAGTGCTTCTTGCCCAATAATAGACTGATGCATTAAGACATGGTTAAGGACACTACCTAATGCATATTTTGTATCATCATTTGTAGCAGCAACTTCTGCAGCCTCTGAAATAGCAATACCGAGTGAACCTGAACTATTAGGATCCTTTTCAAGTATGGCTCTTCCCGAATTTGTTTCATTAGACGGACTAGCTACAACACTACCACCGTAACTTTCAATTATAGCTCTTCTATAAGGTTTTTGATCATAGCTTACTCTTACCATGAATACTTTTATTTCTATTCCAAATACTGCTCCTGCATAACTTAATGCTGTTCCCCATTGACCAGCACCAGTCTCAGTTGCTATCTTTTTTACGCCTGCCTCTTTATTGTAAAAAGCCTGAGCTAATGCAGTATTCGGTTTATGGCTACCTGAAGGACTTGCTCCTTCGTATTTGTAATAAATTCTGGCTGGCGTATCTAATGCTTTCTCTAAAGCTCTTGCTCTTACCAGTGGTGTAGATCTCCAACGACTGTAAGCCTCTAAAACTGGCCCCGGTATATCAATATATCTCTCTTGAGTAACTTCTTGCATAATTAATTCCATTGGAAATAAAGGTGCTAAGTCATCTGGACCTATTGGCTGTTTTGTTCCTGGATTTAAGGGTGGGCTCATAGGCTCTTTTAAATCCGCTCCCAGGTTGTACCACTGTTTTGGCACATCACTGTCTTTTAGAAAAAATTTACTATCCTCACTCATAATGGAGAATTTTATTGTATTTGTTAGATAAAAAGTAGGATTATTTATTCACTATAAAATCTATTTAAGGCTGCTTCTTTGTTAATTAAGGGTAAAAGTTGTGCTACGAGCACACCAATAAGTATTAAAAAACACCCAAAAATCTGAATATTTGTCAAAAATTGAGAAAGAATAACCCAAGCTGCTAACGATCCAAATACTCCTTCAAGAGAAAATGTAATTGCTGCTGTAGATGGTTTTACGTACCTTTGCCCAAAAACTTGTAGAGTATAAGCAATCCCACTTGACATTACACCTACATATAAAAGCTCAAAGATTTCTTTGGAAATTCCATCAATAGTAGGATTTTCAAAAATAAATATAAATGGCAAACTATAAAAAAAACATAATAGAAATTGAGATGACGCCAAAGTAAATGGTGCATTTATAATTTCAAAGTATTCATCAATTAAAATACAGTGTATTGCAAAAAATAAAGCACATACAATTACAAGTATATCAGCAAATTGTGCTTCAAAACTATTTTCAAGAGTTAAGTAATAGGAGCCTACAAGACATATTGATACAGATAGCCATATACTCCAGTGTATTCTCTTTTTTAAAAATAATCTCGATATAATAGGAACAAATGGAACATATAATATAGTTAAGAAAGCAGCATTTCCTACTTTAGTATACTGTAAAGCATATTGTTGAAGATAAGTTCCTAATAATAAACTTAAACCAGTTAAAAGAACTACGAATATAAATTTTTTTTTATTTTTAAGATTTTTAATTTTATTTATTTCATAAAAAGCAAAAGGTAAAACTATTATTCCACCAATTAAAAAACGCATATTTGTAAACGTCAGTGGACCAATAAATTCCATTCCTGTAGTTTGAGCCACAAATGCAGTACCCCAAATTATTGATGCTACTATGAGACATAATGTAGATAAGAAGTGTTTGGAGTTCATAAGAAACTGGCTCCGCAGGTAGGATTCGAACCTACGACCTGTCGGTTAACAGCCGAATGCTCTACCGCTGAGCTACTGCGGAACGTTGCATCAAACTACAATAATTTTTTAATTTTTCAATTAGCATTTTTTTTCAATTAAAAATAATTTTCAATGATATTAGGGTTTATTTGGATATAATAAAGATATGGAAAAGATAGTTTCACCTTGTATCTCAATATGCAAAACTGATCCATCTACTGGATATTGTTATGGTTGTGCCAGAACTTCTGAAGAAAAAGCGATATGGAAAGACGAAAATACTACAAATGAATGGAAAATAAATAATATTTCTGAGTTAAAAAATAGACTTTCTGGTTGGCAATTATCATCATTTGAAGAGTCATATGATTTTAAAATAAAAAACGGAATTTCTTTAGCAAAGCACAAAATGATGAATAAATGAAAAAAATTAAAGGCTCGTGTCTTTGCAAGAAAATTACCTTTGAGATTAAAAATGAATGTAGATACTCAGTTTTTTGCCATTGCCAGATGTGCCAGGCTTCAAATGCTGAATTTAGTTCTTATACAAAAGTAAAAAAAGAAAATCTAAATTTTAAAAGTAAAAAAACTTTAAAATGGTTTGTTTCTAGTAAACATTATAAAAGAGGTTTTTGTTCAATTTGTGGAAGTTCTTTATTTTTTCAAAAAAAATCTTCAGATGATTATATTTCAATATCAACAGGTACCTTAAATAAAAATATACCTTCTATCGGCCATATTTTTTACAAATATAAAAAATCAAAAATTAATTTCTCTAAATTAAAAAAATTTCCTCAATCTGCCCAAGGATATTTTGATAAGTTTATTTACAGAATTAAATGAATTACTCATTAACAATCAAGATTATCTTAATATTACTATTTATATACCTTTTAATTATCTTTTATGTTTATACAAAACAAAGATCTCTTCTTTATGTCCCTCAAATTGATAATTATGATGATGAATTACTAATCATTCCTGCGGAACAAGTATTTATTGAAAATAGCTCAAATATAAAATTAAGGTCAATTTTTTATAAACATCCATCTAATACTAAAACTACATTACTAATGTTTCATGGTAATGCTGGTCCTATTGAAAATAGATTTTATAAAATTAACAAGTTATCAAAATATGACCAAAATATTTTACTTATTTCTTGGAGATCATATAGCGGTAATGATGGTGAACCTACTGAGGATGGTTTATATGATGACGCTAGAAGTGCTATAAAATGGCTTGAAGAAAAAAATATTTCTAAAAAGGACATCATTATTTATGGAGAATCTTTAGGAACTGCTGTTAGTATAGAAATAGCCCAGAATAATAATTTTAAGGGTCTAATTCTGGAGGCGCCATTTACTTCAATGATTGATGCTGCTAAATTTCATTATCCATACCTTCCTGTTTCAATCATGCTTAAAGATAAGTATTTAAGTGATAAAAAGATTAAAAACGTTGTTTCCCCAATATTAATAATGCACGCCACAGGGGATGATATTGTTCCATTTAGAATGGGTGAAAAAATGTACAAATTAGCAAATTCACCTAAAAGTAGTTATTTCGTTGATGAGAATGAACATTTAGTAACTTATGATGAAAGTTTAATGAATAAGATGGATGAGTTTTATGAAACTATAATTAATGATGAATAAATTTAATAATCTTCCAGAACTATTTTATTTTCAAGCAGATAAGAACGAAAATAATCAACACTTACTAAAACTCGACTCAAACAATCAAGTTGTCTCAATGAGCTGGTTAGGGACAAAAAATCTAACAAAGAAAATACACAATTTTTTAGCAAACAAATATTTAGGTGAATTAGAGAGAGTTTTATTGGTTTCAGAAAATAGACCTGAATGGATGGCCTCTGATATTGCTATAATGTCTAATAAACTTATTTGTGTCCCCAACTATACAACTTATACATCAAGAGATTTTGAGCATATTTTAAATGACTCTCAGCCTGTTGGTTTAATAGTTTCAAATAAAAATTTACTTCAGATTATCTTAACTGCCAGCGAAAAAGTTAAATATAATTTCAAATTTATCTTATGTTTTGATTATTTTGAAAATAATTCAATTTCAAATTTAGTATTTTTAAATGACTTAACAGATGACAATAATGATAATAACAGAGAAAAAATTAAAGAAATTAAGCGTACAGATCCAGCTTGCATTATTTACACGTCAGGTACACAAGGATTACCGAAAGGTGTTATTTTAAGTCATGGGGGCATATTAAGTAATTGTGAAGGAGCATATGAACTTCTTAAAACTATAAAGAGTCCAGATTTAACCTTTCTTACTTGGTTACCTTTATCTCATTCATATGAACATGCAGTTCAATTTGTTCAGATTATTTTAGAAGCAAAAGTATTTTATAATAAAAGTATTGAAACACTTCTGCCTACAGTAAAAATTGCACAACCCCATATAATGACTGCTGTTCCAAGATTTTATAATAATCTCCATGCAAAAATGAAGATTAATTTGAAAAATCAGTCTAATTTTAAACAAAATTTATTTAATAAGACTATCCAGCTAGGAACAAAAAAATTTAAAAATATTAAATTAAGTTTTAGTGAAAATATAATTAATCTAATATTAGATAAATTAGTCAGAAAAAAAGTAAAAAATAATTTTGGTGGCAGATTAGAGGCTTTTATATCAGGTGGAGGACCTCTTGATAGTCAAGTAGGGGAGGCGCTTAATGCCCTTGGTTTAAAGACTTTACAAGGTTATGGCTTAACAGAAACCTCACCAGTTGTAAGCTGCAATTTATTAAATAAAGTAAAAGTTGATACAGTTGGTCCTATATTTCCTGGAGTTGAAGTTAAATTAGCAGAAGATGGTGAAATATTAGTTAAAGGGGAGAACCTTATGCTGGGCTATTGGAATAATAAAGAAGCTACTGAGCAAACAATAAAAGATGGTTGGCTTCATACAGGGGATATTGGTGAATTTGATGAGGACAATTATCTTAAAATTACAGATCGTAAAAAGGATATAATAGTTTCTCTAGGAGGTGATAATATTGCACCATCTAAGATTGAAAATCTATTAACTTTATCTCCTGAGATAGAACAAGCCTGTGTCTTTGGTGAACAAAAGAATTATATTGCAGCATTATTAGTATTAAACTCAGAGAGTAAATCTAGTGATGAAGATATTCAAAGATATATTGATGAAGTAAATAAAGACTTAACTCAACCAGAAAAAATAAAAAAGTTTATCTTTATTGATGAGCCTTTTAGTATTGAAAATAACCTAATGACTCCCACAATGAAAGTTAGGAGACATGAAGTACAAAAAAAATATCAAAATCAAATTGATCAATTATTTTAATGCAATTATTTGCAGCCATAGATTTTGAAACAGCCACAAGTGAGAGAACATCAGCATGTGCTGTAGGATATGTAATATTTAATAAAACTAAAATTATAAAAAAAGTCTCCCATTTAATAAGACCACCTAAACCTGAAGTTCATTTTACAGATATTCATGGTTTAACGTGGGATATGTTAAAGAAAGCTAAAACATTTGATAAAGTGTGGCGCCAAATTAAGAGTGAATTATCAGCTGTTGATTACTTTTTTGCACATAATGCTCCTTTTGATCGGTCTGTCCTGCACTCATGTTGTTATTTTTATAATATCGATCTACCTAAACAAGAATTTAAAGATACTGTTGCAATCGCAAGAAAATATTGGGAATTTGAAAACAATAAACTAAATACAGTATGTAAAAATTTAAGAATTCCATTAAATCATCACGATGCATTATCAGATGCTAAAGGATGTGCTTTGATAGCTATTGAGGCTTTTAAAAAAGGTTATTTTATTTAATTTTATTACCTATAAAGCTCATAGAAGAAAAAATAATTATTAAGGCAAGGCTCATATAGATCAAGGTGTTTATCGAATTTGTCTCATCCAATATCAATCCATATAAGAAAGGGGAGGCTGCTGAGGCCAAAACACCAAAAAATGTTAAAAGGGCCCTTATTGCTCCTAGGTTTTTGACTCCATACATTTCTGCCCACAAAGAATTAGACATATTTTCAGTAAAGCCATTTGATAATCCAAGACCTGCCATGTAAAGATATAATACAAATATATGATTTGAAAATAACATCACAATAAATATTAAAGCCATGGGAATTAAGTGAAATGTGATTACACTCCTACCAGAAAATTTATCGACTAACAGACCAGAAACTAATGAACCACCAATTCCACAGATTGCATAAAAAATAAAACTTTGTGCAATATCTAACATTGTCCAATTATTTAATTGCCCAATAAAAACTTGATGAAATAAAAAACCAGTTACTGTAAATGACATAAATAATGTAAGAGGTAAATAAAGATAAAATTTAAGATCTGTTAAGACATCTCTTCTTCTCCATGAAAATGAATTTTGATTATCTTCATTCTCAAACCCAGTTTCACTTTTAAAATTATTTTTATTTAATAGGTAGTATAAAAATACTCCGAAAAATATTATTATAAATACAGATGAACTAAACCAGGTAATTCTCCAGCCAAAAGTTAATATTAAAATTACTACTACAAATGGATAGATCATCTCACCAAAAGAAAAACCAAATCCAGATATAGCTAATGCTTTTCCTCTATTAGCTTTAAAGTATCTTGCCATGGTTGTCCTTGAAGTGTGTCCCATAAGCCCTTGTCCAAAAAGTCTTAAAAAATAAATTACAAAAAAAAGAAGAATTACATTAAACACAATACTTGCAAAAAAACATGTTATCGAAAGACCTAATACAATTGCTAAAGTATATTTTTTAAGAGAGACCGTATCTATAAGTTTACCAGCCCATATAATAGTTAACGCACTTAAAATTGTAGCTATTGAATACAGACTGCCAAATTGAGTATTACTTAAGTTAAATGTTTCTCTAAAATCTTCACTAAAAAGAGAGATAAAAAATGTTTGTCCAAATCCTGATGCGAATGCTATTAGAAAGCCAAATATTAATAAATTTGAATTTTTAATTATAAAATTAATCAAAACAAGAGGGATATTATGATTTAATGACTATATATCAATTATAATAAAGAAAGGGACCACTGGTGAGCACAATTAAAAGAACTGATGATGATAATCATCCAATTATAAAGGAAGTCTATGAAGATATTAAACAATCAAGAAACACAACTTATATAGGTAATTTTTGGAAATATTTAGCATTCGACCCTCAATTACTAAAAAATGTTTGGAGTGATGTTAAAGATTTAATGGTTAAACAAACCATAATTCCAAATAAAACTAAAGAAATGATTTATATGGCAGTCTCTATAACAAATAATTGCTCTTATTGCACACACTCACACACAGCTGCAGCAAAAAAACTTGGGATGACTGAAGACGAACATTCAGAATTTTTAAATATTGTAGCTCTTGCAGCAAAAACAAATCAACTGGTCAATAGTATACAAGTGCCAGTAGATGAAATATTTGATGAAGATATAGAAAAATAATCCAATGGAATTCTTAATATGGTTTTGGAATGCAGGTGAACTCCTGATGATTATAGGTATTGGGATAATTATAATTGGATTATTATTTTATAGAAAAAAAAAATAAATCGTTAAGTTATTTATTTAATTATTTTATTTATGATCTCCAAAATTATTATAATATTAAATAATGTATTACGATGATGATAATAATGACGATAATACGCTGTTAGGCAGACTTACAGAGCTAAATAGAGCCTTAAGTCAAATGATGAGAAACACCAGTGAAAGAAATATTGTTGAAAAGTTACATACTTACCAACTTGCTATAAAAAAAACTCTAAAAATTATGACTAAAAAACAGCTTAATACTATTTCCGAGTCCTCCAATGAATACGAAGATAGATTAGAACGAGGAGATTTTGACTAAATTTAGTCTAAATTTTTAAAACCGTAACCTGTTTTTTTTACTCTTGTTTTAAAATAATTCTTATTAAATTTGTTAATTGTAGGTTTTGTATTTATTTGCTTGGCAATTTTAATACCAGCTTTTTTAAGAGAAGAGACTTTTGTAAAATTATTTGTGATAATATTGACTTTATTTACTTTTAATAACTTAAGTATCTTAGCGGCAATATTAAAATCTCTTTCATCATCTAAAAAACCTATGTTGTGATCAGCATCAATAGTATCCAAGCCTTTTGACTGAAGAGAATATGCCCTCATTTTATTGGCTAGTCCTATACCTCTCCCTTCTTGATCTAAATAAAGGATAATACCTCCTTTATTTTTAACCATATAGTTTAAAGAGTTATTTAATTGTTCTCCGCAATCGCATTTTCTAGAGTGAAATATATCCCCAGTAAAACAAGCTGAGTGAATTCTAAGGTTTGTTGGTTGTTTTAAATTTTTTGGTTTAATTATGATCGCGATATGTCTTCTAGCACCAATATATGACTTAAAAATATTAAAAGTAGTAGATGCAACATTTGGTAAAGGCACATTTGCACTTGAAACTAATCTGATACTATTAGTTATAAATTTATTCTGATTTTTTAACTCTTTATGGTTAAATCTTAATAGACCAAGTTGTAATATTAGATTATCAATATTTTTATAATATTTAGAATTAATTTTTTTAAATATAAGTGATGGTATTACCTTCGCATTTTTAGCTATATCTAAACAGACATTATGGAAGTCTTTACTTTTGATATAAGGCTCATCTTTAAATAATATTTTATTTTGATCAGATAAAGGATTAATGAATAAACTTAATAAAGATTTGTTTGATATTTTTTCATTTATTTTTAAATAAATATTTGTTGATATTTTATTTTCAAATATTGATTTTGCTTTTTGTTTTGTGATTAAAAGATATTTGTCTTTTTGTAGGTATTGATTGAATTGATTTAGAATTTTATTGTCCGAATGTTCAATATTAAAGAACATCCAATAATTTTTATTTTCTTTGATAACTATTGGTCTTCCAGTTCTAAGCTCATTAATAGCTCTATCAATAAATGTGCCAAAATTTGATTTTAAACTCATAGACTATATATATACTCAATAGTACTTGATACAGATGAAAAATGATAACAAAGCATAATATTTCTTTACTATTTGAATTTGTAAAAAAACAAAAAAAATCAAATATCTTAAGAATTGATTTAATTAACAAATCGTTTGTACTTAGTCAACATTCTAAAACTAATCATATTTTAATTGATAAAAATGGCGTTAATTTTAATTGTAAGATTGAAAAAAAAATAAATGAAATAGCACAAATTTTATTACCAATATTGATGATAAAAAAAAAATTTTATATCGGTCAAATTGGACAAAGCTTAGACGGTAAAATTGCACTTTTAAACGGTAATTCTCATTACATTAATGATAAAAATAGTATTTCATACCTTCATAGTCTTCGTTCAGTGTGTGATGCAGTCATAGTTGGTGTAAATACAATAAAAAAAGATAATCCCTTGCTCACTACAAGAGCAATTAAGGGCTCAAATCCTCAGAGGATAATTATAGATCCATCTCTAAAATTAACAAATAACTATCAAATATTTAAAGATGGTTTTTCAAATATCATATTTACACACTCTAATATAAAAAAGAATTTAAATAATACACAAATTTATAAATTACCTGAAAGAAATTTCACAAATCTTATATACAAACATATAAATAATTTAGGTTTTAAGTTCGTATTAGTAGAAGGTGGTTCTAAAACTATATCTAAATTTCTTGAGAATAAATTATTAGATATTATGCAATTTATAATAGCACCTACAATTATTGGTTCTGGTATTAATTCTATAAATATAAAACCTATAACAAATTTAAAAAAAGTTATTAGAACAAAAAATAAAATTTATAAATTTGGGGATGAAATGATAGTAAGTTTAGAGTTTTAAAGCTAAAAAATCTTTATTTCTTAAAAATAATTTTGATTTATTTTTTTTAATATTCTCCCTTCTAAAATCTAGCCATCTATCTAATGATATCTTATTTTTTTCAAGTATATTTTCACAAAAATCTAAAAACATATTTTGAAATTTTTTATTCTTTGATACATCCCAACTCGAGTCAAAAACAAATGTTTTGTGTGACTTAGTAAACATTTTATTAATTATTTGACTACAGTTTTTACCAACTGCTTTTTGCCCAATACCTTTATCTGACTCCTGATCTTTATTAAATAAACTTAAAACGTATTGGTCATTTTTATGTTTTGGGAAAAATTTAAAAAATCCATCATAATTAATTGAAAAATATATAACTTTTGTATTTAGATTTTGTTTTTTAAATTCTAAATACCAATTTTTTGGCATTATATCTAAATACGCAGATCCTGTAATAATATCGTATTTTTTGAATTCAAAATTTTTAATATTCTTGATTAAATCAAATTTTTTATAATTTATATTTATAATTTTATTCTTATTATTTGTTATTTTCTTAAATTCTTTAATTGACTCAAATGATATGTCTATCATATCCCATGATTGCCTTTTTTTAAGTTTAGGGTACATATATCTATAGTTGGAACCTGTTCCACAACCTAAATCAGCGATAGACAATATTTCGTAGTCTTGAAAATATTTATTTATTTTTTCTATAATTTTTCTATTTCTTGAAACTTTATCAATTTTCTCTCGAAGAAATAGCCAATCATTATTAAATTTATGCATTTTTTATTATCTTGATAAAAAGATCCCCAGATTGTGTTGGTGTTAAAAATTTTCTCTTATTTTGTGATAATTTTTTTGATAAATCTGAATTATATGCATTTTTAGTAATTAATTTTGATAAACTTTTTTCTTTGAAATTATTTAAGTAGATTATTCCATCCTTTTTTAGAGTACTCATAATTGTTTTAGTTTTATATGTAATAATCATTTTTTTGAGTTGTAGGGCATTAGCAAGTGACATACCAAAACCTTCATATTTACTTACTGAGACATAGAAGTCACACTTAGAATATAGTTTTGATAATAAATTAGTCGATACATTACTATGAAACTTAACTTTTTTACTTAATCTATAATCACTTATAATTTTTAGTAATCTATTATAGTACTTACTCTCTCTAGTTATATCTCCTACAATATTTAATTTTATTTTATCCATGTATCTTAATTCGTTTAACAGATAATGATAATTTTTTCTCTCAATAATACTTCCTACAGATAGTAAATTTATATTTTTATCCCTTTTATATTTATATTTTCTTAATTTTTCTATTCCAGGTTCTACAACTTGAATTTTATACTTATTAATTTTAAATTTTTCAAAAATAAGTTGTTTTGTGTCATTTGAAGTGACAATTATTTTTTTCGTTTTCTTATATAATTTTTTAGCGTTCTTAAGAAAAAATTGACTTTGATTGCCATTAAATTCTAGATAAAGAGGGTGGTGTATAAGAGCTATTACTACAAATCTATCTAAACAGTTTATTATACTATCAATACACTCAAAAACTAACCCATCAATAATTAGTACTGCATTATCAGGTAATTTTTCTAAAGTTTTTTTTAGATTTTTTAAGTCATTTTCTTTAGGAAAGGGAAAGCTGTCAGCTAGTTTGATAGCATTTAAATTAAATTTAATTTTTTTTGCTCTTCTTAATATATTCTTTTCATAAATGTAACCGCCTGTTTTGGTATTAATATCACCTGGATAAATAAAATAATAAGATTTATTGTGTATTACTGATCTCTTGTTCATAAGAAGCCCAAGCTACATTTGACTCAGTTAAAATAATTTTAATTTTATGCAACTTGTTAAAATCTTCTATGTAATCTTTTTGTAATTTAGTGCATATTCTATCAAAAATATCTTTTGCAAGAAATTCCGTAGAGGTAATTATATTTTTAAATTCTTCAACTTCGTCTAAATTTTTATAACTATAAAATTTTAATACGTCAGAGAGAATTTCTGTTACAACCCCGAGATCCATAATAATGTTATATTTGTTAATCTCTTTTGCATAAAACTCAGCATCAACTATGTAGGTCGCTCCATGCATATTCTGTGCTGGTCCAAAAACCTCACCCGGGAGAGAATGTGCAATTAAAATATTATTTCGAACAGTAATTGAATACATTTTAATACTTTATAGCATGCATTATGCTTTCTGGATTATTTAATATTGAAATATAATCTTTCTCTAGATCCTTAAAGTCACTTTCAGTGTTTATTAATTTAAGAAGTTGGTTATTAGATAAAGCATTAATTGCTAAATTCAATCTCTTTTTATAATCATATTTTTTAGATAAATACTTTGGAATATTTGAAACTTGAGAACCAATAATTTTTAATCTCTTTGAGTGAAAATTACCTCCTAAATTTATATGACCTTTTCTATTTCCATACCAACTAGCCTCAATAAATTTTCCCTCTAAATTTAATTTTTTTAGTGATAGGTTTAGTACATCGTAATTAGAAGTTGTATTAATTATAACATCTAAGTCTTTAATTTTTTTAAAATTAATAAATTTTAGTCCTAAAATATTAGCAAATTTCTTCTTTTTAATATTTATGTCAGTAATAAAGACATTTTTAAATTTTAGTAATTTATAATAGTAGGCAGTTAAAATACCAACAGAGCCCATCCCTACTATCAATATTTTGTTATTTAATTTTGCTTGAGTATCCCAAAAGATATTAATAGCTGTTTCCATATTTGCTGTTAGTAAATATTTTCGAATATCACCATTACCTTTCAAAATATTCACATTATTTATATTAATCTTAAATAGTGACTGATGAGGGTAAAGGCAGAATGTATTTTTATTTAAATATTTTTTTGGTCCTTCAACTATTTTACCAACATTAATGTAACCGTACTTAATTGGAAAAGAAAAAGATCCCTCTTGAAAAGGAGATTTCATTATATCGAATTGATCTTTGCTAATATTACCAGATGCTACTAATCTCTCAGTACCTTTACTAATTCCTGAATAAAGAGTTTTTACAAGAACAGTTTTAGAATTTTTTTTATAGCTTAGTATTTTTTTCTTAATAATTGCTTTATTTTCACTCTTAAGCCATAGAGAATAAGTTTCCATAATAATTATATAAATGTTAAATATCACTTATGCTATCAAAGTTTTGGTCAGATTTAACATCAGCAGATATTAGTAAATTAGGTAAAAATAAAATACTTATTCTCCCATTTTCATCTGTAGAACAACATGGAGAACACCTTCCATCAGGTACTGATAAATTTATATTAGATGGAATTTTAAATAATTTTGTTAAGAAATATCCCAAAATTAATAAATATTTAATTCTACCAAATATCTCTATAGGTTCAGCAAGTGAGCATAATAGCTTTGAGGGCACTCTATCTTCGAACTCTACAAATTATATTGATTATATTATCAGCATAGTTGGTGAGTTATGTATTCGTAGATATAAAAAATTTATCTTTTTAAATAGTCATGGCGGACAAATTAGTCACTTAGATATAGCTGCTAAAGAAATTAAAAGTAGATATAAAGCTGTCGATATTGTTAAGGCACATTATTTTTTATTTAAAGGTTTTGAAAAAATTATTCCAAAAAAGGAATTACTTTATGGATATCATGGAGGTGAATTTGAAACATCAATAATGCTCCACCTTTATCCAGAATTGATAAAATTAAATAAAATTAAAAGAAGCAAACTCTCATCTGACTTTGAATCTAAAAAAATAATTTCTTATGAAAGAACAATTAAAAGAGCTTGGAATACAAAAGATTTGTCCAAGACAGGTATAATTGGCAATCCTACAAAATCCTCTGCAGATAAAGGAAAAAGAATTCTAGATCTTACATCAAGAACCTTAAAAAAAATAATTGATGAAATGAAGTAGTGGAGGCCCACCCCGGAATCGAACCGAGCTACAAGGATTTGCAGTCCTCTGCATAACCAATCTGCCAGCGGGCCATAAAACTTAGCATAACACTTTTATTGATATTTGTAATCGGGATTAGTGCCAGATGTGTATTCTATACCATCAATTACTACTTTTGGCCAAGTACCAATTCCAATAAGTTTGGGTCTTGACTCCAGATAATCTAAAATACCTTGAATCTTTTCAAAATCGCTCATAAATTTTTTTAACTTTGGAAAGTTATCTAAAATTTTATCATCTAATAGCAATGCTAATGAAACATGATGATAAACATTAAAATCACAATAAAATGCTCTTTCTCCTAAAAAAAAATTACCTTCATATTTACTTAGTAACTTTTCAAAATTTGTAAAAGCTTTGGGTAAAATTTCATCTAAAAGATTTTTTTTATTCTTTAAGTGCATTTCACCAACCCAAACATTTATAGTTGGATTTAAAGGAAAAAATAAATCATGGGCAGACTCAAATATAGAGTCAGCATATGCCACCATTTCCTCATTATGAGGGATATTGTTTGTAAGTTTAGCTATATATCTTGAGATAGTATTGCTTTGCCATATTTCAATTTTCTCATCTATAACAAGCAAAGGTAATTTATGAAAAATCACCTCTTTTTTGACATCACTCCATGGTTTTTTAAAATAATCCCATGCCATTTCATATGAATATTCGATACCCGCAGTATGTAGCATCATCCTTGGAGCCTCACATAAAGCTCTAAGATTGAAATAGATTAACTGTAGTTTAGACATAAAGTTTATATTAATATTTTTATATTATAAATATTTGTCATGAAAACTAAAAATTATTTATCTGAAGCACAAAATTTTCTGAAGAGAAATACACGAGTAAAATCATTCGATATTGTAATGCATGATTGTAATGGTGTAGGTCGTGGAAAAATAATTAGAAGAAATGAGTTATTAAATTTGTATAAGTCAGGTAGGCAATTTCCTCTTTCATTACTTGGAATGGATATTACAGGTGAGGATACACCTGAAACAGGATTGATTTTAGAGCAAGGTGATGGTGACATTAAAGCGTGGCCTATACCATCATCACTTAAGTTATTGCATAACAGCAAACCACCAAGAGGTGAGTTATTCATGAACATGTATAATATTGATGGAAAAAAACTGTTAACAGATCCAAGAAATGTTTTGGAAAATAAAATTCAAGATTTTAAAAAAAAAGGAATTAATTTCTATGCAGCATTTGAGCTAGAATTTTTTCTTGTTTCAAATGAATTGGATGAGTATGGAAAACTCAAACCAGCAAAATCTATACTTGGAAAAAGATCATCAATTAAAAAGACAGATGTATATTCAGTAGATCATCTACATGGTATGTTACCTTTAATTGATGATATTTATGAAGCTACAAAACTTGCAAAAATAGATGCTGAAACTATTATTTCAGAGTACGCACCCGGTCAATACGAATTAACATTAAAACATCAAAAATCATTACTAAAAGCTGCTGATGATATTTTAAGGCTAAAAAGAATTATAAGAGCACAAGCAAGAAAACATGGAGTCACTGCATGCTTTATGGCAAAACCTATGGAAAATATCTCTGGTTCTGGAATGCATTTTCATATTTCACTTTATGATCAAAAAGAAAAAAATATTTTTGCCGAAAGAAATAATGAAAAAATAAATAAAAATCTTAATTATGCACTTGGGGGTCTTTCAAAAACCATGGGTGAAAGTATGTTGATATTCGCACCAAACGCTAATAGTTGGAGGAGGTTTGTTTCAGGGTCTTATGCACCAACAAAGCCAAATTGGGGAATAGATAACAGATCAGTTGCTTTTCGAATACCAAGTAGTAATAAAAATAATAGAAGGATAGAACATAGAGTCTCAGGAGTTGATGCAAACCCATATTTAGTAGCTTTAACTATAATTTCAGCAATTGAATTAGGAATTCAAAATAAAATTTCTCCAGATAAACAAACAACCGGAAATGCTTATTTAAAGAAAAATAATCAAAAATACAAAATTCCTTCTGACTGGAATTCATCAATTATGCTATCTAAGAAATCCTCTTTTTTAAAACAAACTTTAGGCCCAGAATTACATAAGGCGTTTATAGCCATTAAGGAAATGGAATATCATAAATTTGCTAGTACTATATCAGAACTAGATATTGATTTATATTTAGATGCTATTTAACTTTATCTAGAAAATCATTAAGCTCTTTTTCTTCCATTTTAATAAGATGTTTATCTTCAGGGTATACACCACTATTAAATTCATCAACAAACATCTTAAAACCTTTTATTCTTAATTCTTGTAATTCTCTCTCTTTAATTTCTAAATCTACATATTTTTTTGCATGTCGAGGATAATGACCAACGTTTGTACCAAGTATATCATTACAAAATAAATATTGTGTATCACACACATCACCACAACCCATACCCATAGTTATCATTTTAGTATTCTTTGTTATAAATTCTGCAAGCTCAACTGGTACCACCTCAACTTCTACGCAAGCCGCTCCAGCATTTTCGAGATCTTTTACTTTTTGATATACTTTAAAAGCTTCGTATGATGTTTTTCCTACAGCTCTGTAATTAGTCCATGTTGCAATATTTGGGACTAATCCAACGTGTGCAGTTACAGGTATTCCCTCTTTTGCCATAGCTTCAATAAAGTTAATTGAGTGTGAACAATAAATAGCATCTGCTCCCATTTCCATTATTTCAAAACCTTTTTTTATTGCCTCTTGAGGAGAACTCACCAACCCATGTTTAAGACCAACAGATAAAAATGCTGTTGGAGCAACTTTTCTTACATCCTTGAAATGATGATCGGGTTCACAGGAAATTATTTCAATTCCTGCTTTATAGGCAGCTTCTGCCTCTTTTGCTGTATCTATATGAGTTTGAGGCCACTTCTTTTTCCCTTTTTGACTCCATAAATCAAAAACGGTAGTTCTTTCAGCCATTGTTATTAGATGGAACGGCTACTTGTAATTCATATGAAGGGTTTTTTGCTTGTTTTAAAATAGTAGGGATGATTTCAGAGTATGCTCCCCATAAACCTTTTTTTGCAGGAGGCATCTGATCTTTAACTAATTGGTGCAGTTTAGGCAAGTTATGCGAAGGCACAGTTGGGAACATATGGTGTTCAATATGATATTCCATCTGCCAATATAAAAAACTGAAGATCGGGTTTAAATGCATTGTTCTAGTACTATATCTGTGATCTTTAATATTATCTTTTAACCCAGTGTGTTGAGTTAATCCAAAAAGTCTTTTGAGTGTTATCCCATAAAAGTTTGGAAGTAAAAAATATAAAACCGGTAACCAAGACTGAAAAGCAATTGACATTAAGATTAATAAAATCCAAATTCCAACATGTAATCTTGAAGAGTTTATGCATTTTTGATATTCTCTTTCAGGAATTACTTGTTTCATTACTTCTGTTTTTTTGCCTAAAGCATGAAGAATAGTCTCGTATTGAGTTGTTTTTTTAAAATTAATTATGTCAAAGAAAGGTATGAATAAACTGAAAAAGTAAAAAACATCAGTTGGTCTTCTAATTGCTATTTCAAAATCAAGAGGATCATCAAAGTAAGTATAACCATGATGACGAAAATGTGACCATCTCCATCTTACTGGTTCAAATCCATTCATATAACTTCCAATTTGATAAAAAAAGTTATTCCAATAGTTCGTTTTAAAAGCTGTTTTATGTCCTGTTTCGTGCCAAATAGGATCTGCGCAATTCCATATATTTCCATAAATTAAAAAAAATAATAAAGACCACCAAGTCCCCCATGTCATATAAGCTAAAACACCGAATACAATTAAAGACCCAAAGAAAATAAACATGTGTTTAAAACCTTGATAATCCGACTTCTTAAGAAGCTTTACAAACTCTTCTTTATCAACGTCACAATGATGCCATTTGTCTAAGTCAACTTTCATTTACAAAAAAATATCATAAACTAAAAAAAAAATAAATAAGGTCAGACAAATGATCCTATTGCACCAGCTATGGCAAGAATCAAGCCTAATCTAGACAAAGACCCAGAATTTTTGATATATTTTTGATTGGGGGATAGTCTTTTTCTAGCTGATACATATAAATGCATATTTATAAATATTGCTGTTATTAAAATTAAGCTAGCTCCAAATAGTTTCATATGAAAAGCCCAACCTAAATTAAATGAGCCGTATATTGCCAGTAGCAAAATAATTCCAGTAACCCACATTGTGATGATAGCTAATAAAGATAAAAATGCTAAAACCATAAAACCTTTCGCCAAATGAGGCTCAGGTACTTTACCTTCTTTTTTATATATAGATTGTATAACAGCACTACCAATACCTCCTCCTCCAGCAATAAACAGAGATATAAGATGAAGAAACTTACAAATGTATATAATCATAGAAAAAAAATATCATAATTTAATATTTATGAGTTAATATATTTTTAAAAGTTGATAAAAAAAAAGATTGTCACGATAGTTGGTGCTGGCGTCATTGGCGCTGGATGGGCTGCTAGAATGCTAGCATGTGGTCTAATAGTTAATGCTTATGACCCAAGTGTTAAGGCAAGAAAGCAACTATTATCAAATACAAAAACAGCTTTAAAGAGCCTTCAAAGATTAGGTTTAAATAAAAATGCAAAACTTTGTAATTTGAAAATTTATTCTGATCTCAGAGAGTCTCTTCATTCAACCACCTTTGTCCAAGAAAATGCTCCAGAGAATGAAAAATTAAAGAAGAAACTTCTCAAAGATATAGATAAATTATTGCCAAAAAATATAATTATTGCTTCTAGTTCATCAGGACTTTTGCCTACAAGAATTCAATCTTTATGTAATTATCCAGAAAGAGTTTGTATAGGACATCCATTTAACCCTGTATATTTATTACCTCTTGTCGAGTTGGTATCAGGAAAGCAAACAAAGAAAAACACAATTACCAGAGCTAAGAAGTTTTACGAGGGAATAGGAATGAAGCCTTTGATTGTAAAAAAAGAAATTGAGGGTTATATATCTGATCGCTTACAGGAAGCTCTTTGGAGAGAGGCACTTCACATAATTAAAGATGGTATTGCTTCAACTCAAGATGTTGACGATGCGATTGTTTATGGACCTGGATTACGATGGTCTTTTATGGGTGTTTGTCTAACTTTTCATCTTGCAGGAGGGCAAACTGGTATGAAACACATGTTAGAGCAGTTTGGACCTGCTCTTAAATTACCTTGGACTAAATTAAAGGCGCCAAAACTTGATGCAAAGCTAAAAAAATTAATGATTTCAGGCACAAAAAAACAGGCAGGAAAATACACTATTAAAGATCTAGAGGTGCAAAGAGATATTTTTTTGATTGAAATCATGAAAACTTTGAATAAATATCAAAGAAATAATTTTCCTAATTGGAATAAAACATTTAATAAATTTTAATATGAGCGAAAATCTTTCAATTAAAACAATCGATAAAAATAACAAGTCTATTTTGGTCGATTGGAGTGATGGTTTTAAAAGTAAATATAATTTCTTATGGTTGAGAGATAATTGTCCCTCTGAAGTGCATCCAACAGCTCGTGAACGAACCTTTAATTTGCTTGATGTATCTGAAGATATTCACCCTAAAAATTACTCTCTAAATAGTGAAGGTAATCTTGAGATTGAATGGAGTGAGGGAGGACATAAAAGTGTTTATGAGAGAGATTGGTTGAGACATAATTGTTATTCTTTAAAACACAGTCGAGAGTACGTTTCACCATATAGGATTTGGGATAAATCCATGCAAGATAGATTTTCTGATATTCAAATAGATTACAGCGAAATAATTAGTAGTGATGATGGTTTAAAAAAGTGGTTACAGCAACTACATTTTTTTGGTATTTCAATTGTAAAAAATGCTCCAACAGATGTAAATTCTGGTTTTGATATCCTGAAAAATATAAGTCACACTCGAGAAACTTTTTTTAAAACACCATTCGAGGTCATTGATATACCTAACCCTAATAATTCAGCTTATACTGCTGCAGGTCTAAGAAATCATATTGATTTACCATATTATGAGATAGCTCCAGGATATCAGTTTCTTCACTGCTTAATAAATAATGCTACTGGGGGTGAGTCAGTTGCTGTAGATGGTTTTAAGGTAATTGATTATTTAAAAAATAATCACCCAAATGATTATGACGTACTACTTAATACGTCTGTAAAATTTGTAAATAGAGACTACACAACTAATACAATTAGAGTAATGCATAAACCTATAATAACTCTTGATCACAATAATGATTATAATGATATTAGGTTCAGCGTTGCCTATATGGGAGTTATGGACTGCCATCCTGATCAAATGGATCATTTTTACTCAGCATACAGAAAGCTTTTAAGCTTACTTCATGACCAGAGATTTGAAATTAACTTTCGTATGCAAGCCGGAGATATTTTTAGTTTTAATAATCGAAGAGTGTTACATGGTAGAAAAGAATATGATGCCAATTCTGGAGAAAGGCACCTTCAAGGTTATTATATGGATAGAGATGAAATCTTGGGTCGCTTAAATTATATTGAAAATTTAAATCCTTAAATTTAATAAAAATTAAAATAAAAAATTCAAGAGTTGTTCAAAGATTACAGCAGTATAAATACAAAAAATTTATTAGGATTAGTTATGTCAAAGGGTAATAGAAGCAATAGATAATGAGAAAAAATTAGTTAAGTAATGTCTTAAATTACTTACTTTGGTGGCTTCATCTTTTTAACCTCCATCCTTAAACCTATCCTCTAGGTGATTCTATCTTATCAAATAAATTGGATTTTGTATTTTTTAATTTGTGAATATTATGAAAACTTTATTTTACACAATGTTCATTGTCCCAAAATTTATTAACTTTTGGCATTATTAATGGCAGTTTAGCAATAACAGTAGGTCCAAATTTTTCTATATCTCCAGTTGCAAGAACGTAATTACCCATATTAATTTCGTTGAAAACTTTAATGTAGTATGAACCTGGTTCGTAAGTTACTGTGCTTTTAAAATCTTCACCAATTTGTGGTCCTATCCAATACCATTTTTTACCATAGGGCTCATACCATTCCCACCACTCAAAATTTTGACCATCAACTTCCTCGATGACACTTAACTCAAGGTCTTTACCTTCTAAAATACTAAATGAGAACTTTCTAAATGTATTACAATCATCAATTTTTGGAACAGTAATACCAACATAAAAATTAAATTTCTGATCAGAATTTATTAAGTAATAATGTGGATCACCATTTAATTTAGAGTATATTGCTTTTGATATTTCTGGTTTTTCTATTAGATATGCCTCATTAGGTTTATTTGGGTTTGAGTCATTAATTACAGGTTGATGAGCATAGGATAATGAACAAAAGGTAATTAAAATAAAAACACTAAAAAATTTCATAGTTTAATTTACACTATTATTTTATATGAGGCGAATATGATCTATGAAAAACAATTAATTTTGTTATAAATCAAACTTTATCATGAATTTTGAACAAGCAAGATCAAATATGGTTCTTAATCAACTAAGAGCTAATCGTATTAAAAACTCGTCTTTAATTGAAAAAATTGAATTATTTCCAAGAGAAAACTTATATCCAAAACCTTATAAACATTTAGCTTATTCTGATAAAATTATATTTTTAGATGATGGTCGCTTTATTCTACCTCCTTTAACATCATTTCATTTATTACAAGCTTTGGGAGAGATTGATGATGAGAGTATTTTAGAAATTGGTTCTGGATTTGGTACATCAACATCTATTATAAATAAATTTTCCTCTAATATTGAATGTATAGAGTCTTCTATGCAAATGACTGAAGTTTTCAAAAATAGTATTAAAGAAGGTTTGTTCAATGCCTCTATATTAGATTTAACGATAGAGGAATTCTTCAATAACAAAAAGCCAAATATTAAAAAATACCAAAAGATAATTATTAATGGTTCACTTGATGAAGAGCCCATAAATATAATTAAAAATGCATCAGATAATGCAGAAATAGTTTGTATAATTGATAACCAAGATTTTAAACATAAAATTGTTAAATATATAAAAGTAGGAGGCAAATCGAATAAGTTTGTTATAGATGAAGCTTCTTCATCATATATTTATAAATATGTTCAATCCGAACCATTTGTTTTTTAGCAAATGGATGAATTTCAAAATAAAAAAGAATATGAAAATGAAATCTATCAGCTTTGGTTAGATAAAGAATGTTTTAAACCTAAATACGATTTTAATAAAAACTTTTCTATTTGTATACCTCCCCCAAATGTAACAGGGTCGCTGCATATGGGACATGCTCTTAATAACACTATTCAAGATATTTTAACAAGATATCACCGTATGAATGGCTTTAATACTCTATGGCAACCAGGAACAGACCATGCAGGCATAGCGACACAAATGGTTGTGGAAAGAAACTTAGCTGAGAAAAATATTTATCGTAAAGATCTCACAAGAGAAGAGTTCATTGAAAAGATATGGGAGTGGAAAGAATATTCGGGTTCCACAATCATAAATCAATTAAAAAGGCTTGGTAGTTCATGTGATTGGTCAAGGGAAAGATTTACGATGGATGACGGATTGTCATCTGCAGTTAGAAAGGTTTTTGTTAAATTATATACAGAGGGGTTGATATATAAAGATCAAGCTCTTGTTAATTGGGATACCAAATTTAAAACAGCTATTTCTGATTTAGAAGTTGTTCCTACAGATGTAAGCACCCAAATTTACTATATAAAATATCCAAGCTCTAATTCTGAGAGTATAACTGTTGCAACAGTTAGGCCAGAAACAATTTTTGGTGATGTTGCTATAGCAGTTAACCCCAATGACAGTAGATATACTTCATTAAAAAAAGAAACTTTTACTATTCCTTTAACATCAAGATCTATTCCACTTATATTTGATGAATATTCTGATCCGGAAATGGGAAGTGGTGCAGTTAAAATTACCCCAGCACACGATTTTAACGATTTTGAAATCGGTAAAAGACACAACTTAGAGCTATTAAATATTCTAAACGAGGACGGATCATTGAACAAAAATTGTCCAAAAGAATTTCAGGGTTTAGATCGATTTGAGGCAAGAAAAAAAGTTGTTCAATTGCTAAAAGAAAAAGGTTTTTTAGAAAAAATTGAAGATTATAAAACTACAATACCATATGGTGATCGCTCGAACACTGTTGTCGAACCTTTTTTAACTCATCAGTGGTTTTGTAATGCTGAAGAATTAGCAAAACAGGCAATGAAAGTTGTCAAAGACGGTGATACAAAATTTTTTCCCTCAAATTGGGAGAAAACATACTTTCAATGGATGGAAAATATAAGACCATGGTGTATTTCTCGACAAATATGGTGGGGACATCAAATTCCAGTTTGGTATGGTCCTGATGGAAAAGAATTTTGTGCAGAAACTGAAGAAGAAGCTAAAAATTTAGCTGTAGACTTTTATAAAGCGGATAAAATAATTTTAAAAAGAGATCAAGACGTTTTAGACACCTGGTTCTCCTCAGCTCTTTGGCCTTTCTCTACATTGGGGTGGCCCAAAAAAGAACAAACATTAGATACATTTTATCCTAATTCTGTACTAGTTACGGGTTTTGATATCATCTTTTTCTGGGTTGCCCGCATGATGATGATGGGTAATAAATTTATGTCAGAAACACCTTTTAAAACTGTTTATGTTCATGCTCTTGTTCGTGATGAAAAAGGTCAAAAAATGTCAAAATCAAAAGGTAATGTCATAGATCCTTTAGAAATAATTGACAAGTATGGTGCAGATACACTTCGCTTTACTCTAACATCATTAAATACACCTGGAAGGGATGTAAGGTTAAGTGAGCAACGCATAGCTGGTTATAGAAACTTCGTTACTAAAATCACTAATGCCTATAAGTTTGCTGAATTTAAAGGAATTTATCCATTTACAGATAATGGCAAAGTTAACCCTAACCATATTTTTAATATTTGGATTATAAATGAGTTTCAAGAGTTATATAAAAAAGTTCAAGAAAATTATGAGAAATACTATTTTCATGAAGTAGCTAATCAACTATATCATTTTACATGGCATACTTTTTGTGACTGGTATATTGAACTTTCTAAAAATCTTTTAGACGACAATCAATTTAAAGATGAAACCAAACAAACTTTTCATTTAGTATTTAATTCTTTATTGCAACTTTTACATCCAGTGATTCCTTTTATCACTGAAAAATTGTGGGGTAAAAATAATAAAGATATCTTGATGAGTCATCAGTGGGACTATGTTGATCTAAAAACAGAGAGTGATCATGTATCTAAAACAAAATTATTTATTGATTTTATAGAGGAATACAGGTCAATAGAAAAACTTTTTGAAATCAAAAAAGAAGATACTGTAGAAATTTTTTCTAAAAACCAATTAATTCAAACAATTTTAGAAGATAATAAAAAAACATTTGAATTTTTAACAAGAAAAAAACTTTCATCATCTCATAAAGACAATAGTGTTACTTTACCTTTTAAAGAGTTTGATTTTGAAATTTCCACTAGCCAAATTGATAAATCTAAAATCAAAGAAAAACTTCAAGAAAATAAAAGCTCTTTGGAAAAAGAAAAAAATACGATTGATAAAAATTTATCAAATGAAAATTTTGTATCAAAAGCTCCAAAAGATCTCATTGATCAAAATAAAGAGAGACAAGGTTTAATTAATATGGAATTGTCTAAAATTGATAGTATATTAATTAATATTCAATAATGGTTGATAAAAGCAAATTACCAAGTAGACATGTTTCTGTAGGTCCTAAAAGTGCACCACATAGAGCTTTTTATTATGCTATGGGCATTACCGAAGAACAGATTAAACAACCTTTTGTCGGTGTAGTAACCACATGGAATGAGTCTGCCCCTTGCAATATTTCACTTTCTCGCCAAGCTCAATCAGCCAAAAAAGGTGTGTGGGATGCAAAAGGTACACCAAGAGAATTTACCACCATTACTGTTACTGATGGTATTGCTATGGGTCATGAGGGAATGAAATCTTCTTTAACTAGTAGGGAGATTATAGCTGACTCAACTGAACTTTCTGTAAGAGGGCACTGTTATGATGCCTTAGTTGGATTGGCAGGGTGTGATAAATCTCTGCCAGGTTTAATGATGGCAATGCTAAGACTTAATGTGCCATCTGTATTTATGTACGGTGGATCTATATTACCAGGTGTTTATAAGGATAAGGACGTAACTATAGTAGATGTTTTTGAGGCTGTTGGAAAACATTCAACAGGAAAGATTTCAGACAAAGAACTCCATGAAATTGAGTGTGTTGCCTGTCCATCTGCTGGATCCTGTGGCGGACAGTTTACCGCAAATACTATGGCATGCGTTTCAGAGACTATTGGTTTAGCTCTTCCAGGTTCTGCTATGACACCAGCTCCTTATGAAAGTAGAGATAAATACGCTTATGAAAGTGGAAAAGTAGTTATGCAATTAATTGAAAAAAACTTGAGACCTAGGGATATTGTTACAAAACAATCACTAATAAATGCGGCTGTGGTTGTTTCAGCATCAGGTGGATCAACCAACGCAGGTTTACATCTACCTGCTATGGCTCATGAAGCTGGTATTGAATTTACTTTGGAAGATGTCTGTAATATTTTCCAATCAACACCTTATATAGGTAATTTAGCTCCGGGGGGAAAATATGTAGCTAAAGATTTATATGAAGTTGGTGGCGTTCCTGTTCTAATTAAAGCACTCATTGATGGCGGGTTGATTGATGGATCATGCATGACAGTTACTGGAAAAACGTTAGCTGAAAATGTAAAAGATGTGGAGTTACCAAAAAATCAAGATGTTGTTTATCCTGTTAGTAGCCCAATTACCAAAACAGGTGGCGTGGTAGGTTTGAAAGGTTCACTTGCTCCAGATGGTGCGATCGTAAAAATAGCTGGACTTAAAAAATTACAGTTCAAAGGAAAGGCAATTTGTTTTGATAGAGAAGAACATGCTCTAGACGCTGTCTTAAATGGTAAAATTAAACCTGGTCATGTTGTGATTATCAGATACGAGGGTCCAAAAGGAGGGCCAGGTATGAGAGAAATGCTATCTACCACTAGTGCCCTTTATGGACAAGATCTTGGCGAAGAGGTAGCTTTAATTACTGACGGAAGGTTCTCTGGAGGCACACGAGGTTTTTGTATCGGCCATGTAGGTCCAGAGGCTTATGATTGTGGACCTATAGCGTTAGTTGAAGATGGTGATGAAATAGAAATTGATGCAGAGAAAAATTTACTAAATTTGAATGTAGACGAAAAAACTTTATCCGATAGAAAAACTAAATGGGTTAATAAAGAACCAGAGTTTATGTCAGGTACTCTATGGAAATACATGAAAACTGTTGGACCTGCAAACCTAGGGGCAGTTACACACCCTGGTGGTAAATTAGAAAAAAAGACTTATTCAGATATTTAAATCTATAAGAATAGGGCAATGATCAGAGGGTCTATCCATATCACGGTATTCTTTTAATACTTTTAGTTTCATTATTTTACTTTTCAAAAATGGAGATAAAAGAAAGAAATCTATTCTTATTCCTTCCTCTTTTCCAAATTTATAAGTTTTATAATCAAAAAAAGTATAACTTTGTTTTTTTGGAGTAGTCTTAAAAACATCAATTAGATCTAAATTTATTAACTTATAGAATTCTTTTCTGGATTGAGGTTGTGCTAGAGCATCATTTTTATATTTTTTAATATCATGAGCATCTTCATCATCTGGAATAACATTAAAATCTCCCATTAATAAAACTTCATATTCTTTTTTAAGTATTTCTATTTCTTTATAAAGTAATTTCATCCATTCAAGCTTATTTGTAAATTTGTCTGTATCTATAGGATTTCCATTAGGGAAATAACAATTGAGGATTGCTAAATTTTTATCTTTTATAATAACTGTATTGTTTCTTGCTTGTGTCATATTTAACTTCTTTATAGGATTTTCATTTAATACAATCTCTCTTTTACAAGAAACGCTTACCCCATTATAGCTTTTTTGAGTTTCAGCCACTGTTTTCAATGAAAATTGATTAAAAAAATTTTCTACGTATTCTTTATCTAATATCTTCAGTTCTTGTAAGCAAATTATATCTGGAGTTTCTGTTTTTATTATTTTTTCTATAAGTGGTTCTCGAGCTCTTAAAGAATTTACATTCCAACTAATTATTTTCACAATTAAACGCTAAATGATGTGCCACAGCCACAAGAATTTTTAGCATTAGGGTTTGAAATAGAGAAACTAGAGCCAATCAATTCATCTTTATAATCTAATTCAGACTCATTTATGAAAGTCATAGAATTTTTATCGATCAGAATTTGTAAATCTTTAAAGTTAAATACATGATCTTTGGTTTCATTAATTACATTTTCACTTTTAAATACGTACTGGAATCCAGAACATCCACCACCTTTGACTCTGATTCTAAAATATTTCATATTTTGATCTTTCAGAACTTCTTGAATTTTATTTATAGCTTTATCTGTTATATTAATACTTCCCATATGTTCAGTAATTTATCAGCTTTACCAGAAAATTCAAAAGGAAGACTTTACGATGAAATAAATGATCATCGATCGCTTTACGAGAGAGATAGAGACAGAATTTATCATTCAACAGCCTTTAGAAAACTAAAAGATAAAACACAAGTATTTATGTTTGAAAAAGGTGACTATTATAGAAATAGACTAACACATACTCTTGAGGTATCTCAAATAGCAAGATCTATAAGTAGAAAATTGTCTTTAAATGAAGATCTCACAGAATGTATAGCGCTATCTCATGATTTAGGTCATAGTCCTTTTGGTCATGTAGGCGAAGAAATAATTACTCAAGAATTAGATGCAAATTTTAACCATAATTATCAATCTTTTAGACAAATTACATTATTAGAAAAGAGATATATAAATTTTGATGGTTTAAATTTAACTTGGGAAACAATAGATGGCTTAATAAAGCATAATGGAAAAATACAAGAAACAAATAGAAACTACGACTTATCAAAAAATTTTAAATTTGATTTAAATAAAAATCCCTCATTAGAGGCTCAAATCGCATCCTTGTCTGATGACATAGCTTACATAGCTCATGATTTCGATGATGCTTTAAGATCAGGTATTCTGACAATATCAAGTTTAGCTGAAAATAAAGAGCAATTTAATTTTATAGATTTTTCATACATTGCAAACTTAGATAAAAGTATTGCAAGAAATTACTTTTCAAGGTCCATTATGAACTACTTAATTTTAGATCTTCTAAACGAAACTGAAAATACTCTTTCTAATAACTCACAAATACGATCAATTGAAGATGTTATAATAAACACAAATTTTTTGGTTAAGTTTAGTCCTCCAGTATTAGATAAAGTAAAATTTCTTAAAAATTTTCTATTCGAATTTTTTTACACATCTGATTTTGTATATAAAAATAGAACACAAGCTGAAAAAATTTTAGTATCTATAATAAAATTATTAAATAATGATACCTCTATGCTTCCATCTAAATGGAAAGAAAAATTACAATCTGATACAGATAAGCAACAAATTATAGTCGATTATGTATGTGGTATGACAGATCAGTATGCTATAAATTTCTATAAAAAATATGTTACATAATTTAAAAAAATCTCTTTTTGAAATATTAATTAAAATTGATAAGAACGTTAGTATTTATTTTGAAGATGTTGAAGTTGAAACACTTTTTGACCAAAAAGGCGATTTTACAACTAATGCTGCTCTAAAATTTTCAAAAATATTTGGAAAAAATCCAAATCAATTAGCAGACATTATTTTAAAGGGTATAAATTTAAATAATTTTGAAAAAGTAGAAATTGCTGGACCTGGTTTTATAAATTTTTTTCTTAAGGATGAAAGTTTTAATCCTCAATTATTCAATTATGAAAAAGAATTTACAGAAAATGAAAAGGTAAATATCGAATTTGTATCTGCAAATCCAACAGGCCCATTACACTTAGCACATGGAAGAGGTGCAGTTGTTGGGGATATTTTATCTAATTTATTTGAGTATTTTGGACATCCTGTAACTCGTGAATATTATGTAAATAACACAGGTAATCAAATTAATGAATTTCTATCTTCAATACTTTATTCGATTTCACATACATATAATCTAAACCTTAATGAAAAACAATTTTACAAAGGTGATTACATTAATGATATAGCAAAGAACTGTTACGAAAAATTTAAACCAATATTTGATAATAAGCTAAGTTCTGATGAGAAAAACAATATAGTAAATTATGCTATAGAAAATCTTGTCAATCAGACGCTTCAAACACTTGGCACAGCAGGGATTAAATTTGATCAAATTTCATATGAAACAACTATTATGGATAAGGGTTATCTCCCGTTAATTCTTGAAAAATTTAAGCAAAAAGATCTAATATATGAAGGTCAATTAAATGCCCCTAAAGATTTTACGGGCACTTTAAAAGATAATCAGCTAACAATATTTAAATCAACTCTTTTTGATGATGATGAAGATAGAGCGTTAACTAAAAATGATGGCACTCCCACTTATTTTGCAAATGATATTGCTTATCATGAAGATAAATTTCAAAGAGGATTTAATAAATTAATAAATATATGGGGCGCAGATCATTTAGGATATCTCAAAAGATTGTCATCAGCGATAACTTCTTTACATCCAAAAATTGATTTTTCAGTTGTTTTTTGTCAAATTGTCAATTTAAAACGCGATAATAAAATACAAAAACTCTCAAAAAGAGAGGGTAACATTTTTGAACTAAAAAATTTAATAGATGAAATAGGAATTGATAATTTTAGATATTTTATGTCTTACAGAAAAAATGATACTCACATGGATTTAGACATAGATTTAATTAAGAGAGAGAATAAGGAAAATCCTATTTATTATATTCAGTATTCTTATGCTAGAACACAATCCATTTTAAATAAGGTAAATAAAGTTGTTGATACACCCGTTATAATTACTTCAGAATTAAAAAACTTATATAAAAAATTATTGGAGTGGGATAATGTGGTAAAATCTGCATATTTAAAAAAAGAAGTTCACTTAATAGCACATTACTTAGAGAGTTTGTCTTCATATTTCCATACATTATGGTCCTCTTCAAAAAATAAACCATCAGTAAAATTTTTAGATAATGAAAATAATATTTCCTCTAATCTAATTAAGTTATTACATAATTATCAAAGTGTCTTAGACGAAGGGTTAAAAATTTTAGGCATTAAGCCTAAATTACAAATGTGAAAAATCTAAAAATAGTAATAATTATTTTTTTTTTAATTCTGATTTTATTATTTTCTTATCTTTTTTTTGATAATTACTTGAAGTATATTTTTTTTGATAATTTTATAACTATTACTGCTGATGAATTTGATTTTATAAAATGAACTTTCCTATAATTATATCCATTAAAAGTATTTCTTTATCTAAACAAGAAAAAAATTTTATTTCGAAGATAAAACCTTTTGGGGTAATAATTTTTACAAGAAATATCAGTAATATTCCTCAATTATCAAAGTTAAATGAGTCAATTAAATTACTAAGTAAAAATACATTAATATTTATTGATCAAGAGGGTGGCATCGTAAATAGATTTAAAAAATTTAAAGAATTTAATTTTTTAGATAATTTTGAGCTTTATAAAATTTATTTAAGATACCCTTCTTTATCAAAACAGTTAGTTTTTTTGAAATCCTTCATAACATCGTATTATCTAAAAAAACTAAATTTTGATATTAACACTGTTCCAGTCCTAGATTTACCAATTAAAAATACAATCTTAATGATTAAAAAAAGAACTTTTGGACCAAATATTAATGTCAATATAATTTTGCAGAAAATATTAATAGATAATTTAAGTTACTTTGGACTAATTCCAATAATGAAACATATCCCGGGTCATGGTGTAACAAATAAAGACTCACATTTAACCTTGCCAATAACAAAATTAAGTAAATCTTCTCTTCAAGACCACATTAAAATATTTAAATATTTTAATAAAATACCTTTAGCAATGACTGCACATATTAAATATCTGTCGTGGGATAAAAATAACATCGCTACTTTTTCAAGTTATATTATTGATAATATCATTAGAAAAAAAATTGGGTTCAAAGGTTTAATTATATCTGATGATCTAGAAATGAATGCTAATATTTATAATATAAAGGATGCTATTAAGTTAGCTAACTTATCTAAATTAGATGTTATTTTAGATTGTAGCTCTGATTTGGATAAATATAGTAGAATTGTAAATTCGTTTAATATTTCAAATAATTATATAAATGTTTATAAATCCAATAAACTTCAGCAATATAAGAAAAAATTAGACTTTAAATCTATTAATATTAATCACTATCATGAATTGTATAATCAATTGTTAAAAATTAATGGATTCTAACCTAAATATAGATATTAAAGACTACAATGGACCTTTAGATGTTCTTTTAGAACTTGTTCATAAAAATAAATTTGATTTAAAAAATCTACCAATACTTAGTCTTTGTAACCAATATATTGCTTTTATTGTAGATTTAAAAAAGGTTAGTATAGAGATAGCATCAGAATATTTACTAATGGCTGCTATAATGGTTTTTTTAAAATCCAAATTCCTTGTAAATAAAGACAAAGAAGAGGATGTTAAAAAAGTAACAAGATTTCTTACAAATCGATTAACGATATTAGAACTTGTAAATAAAAATAGTATTCAGTTATTCGAGCTTCCTAAATTCAAACAGGAATTCTTTCCAAATACACAAAAACATAAATTAAAAATTGAAAAAAACTTTGTAATTAAAGACAAGCTCATTGATCTTTTAAAAGCTTATGCAAATATTCATAAAAGAAATCAACAATATACTTTAAAGTTTAGCTCTACTAAATTATTTACGATCAAGGATGGTCAAAACGTAATTTCTAAGGAAATTCTATCTAACCAAGATTGGTTCACATTGAAGAGTTTACTACCTGATAATTTAAAATCGGATATTTTGAATAAATCATTTTTTTCTAGCACATTTAATGCCAGCCTTCACATGGCAAAAGAAGATAAAAATGAAGAAAAAAAAATAGTAATTAAGCAATCTTTGCCATTTTCTGATATATACTTAAAAAAAGATGAGTGAAACTTCACAAAAAATTGAAGCTTTAATATTTGCATCAAGTAAGCCAGTTTCAGAAAATGAAATTAAAAAAAGACTAGATATTCATGAGGATATTTCTGAAGTCATGTCTAATTTAGAGACTGCTTATCAACATAGAGGTATAAATTTAAAAAAAATATCAAATAAATGGATTTTCTTAACAAACACAGAAGTCAGTGAGATTTTTCATGAAAAAAAAGAAATACAAAAAAGACTTTCAAAACAAGCAATAGAGACATTAGCAATAGTTGTTTATCATCAACCTATAACAAAATCAGAAATCGAAAGTATTAGAGGTGTTGTTATAGGGCAGGGAATATTTGATCAATTAATGGAGTTTGGCTGGATAGCACCAGGAGGTCGAAAAGAAGTCCCAGGTAGACCTATTCTATGGGGCACTACTGAGGACTTTCTTTTACATTTTGGTTTAGGCACCCTAGATAATCTTCCTGGTATAGAGGAAATGAAAAACTCTGGAATATTGGATGAAAATTTTGCTTCAATGAATATCCAAGAGGTTTCAGATGATCTAAATAAGGATGAAGCCTTCATAGATGATGAGGATCAAGCAGAAACTCTTGATGAGTTCTCAAAAAGCCAATTGACTCAAAATAATGATACTTGATGTAAAAGATCTTCACCACTCTTTCGGTGAGGTGAATGCTATAAATAAACTAAGTTTTTCAATTGAGCACAATTCGATTGTTTCTATTTTGGGTCCCTCCGGCTGCGGAAAAACTACTTTAATTCGATTAATAGCTGGTTTGGAAGAAATTCAAAAGGGACAAATATCTTTTGAGGGTAAATTAGTTGCAAACGAAAAATTTAATACTCCCCCTGAGCAAAGATCAATCTCTTACGTTTTCCAAGATTTTGCATTATTCCCTCACATGAATGTAAAAGAAAATATTAGTTTTGCAGCAAACTCTAAAGTGAATAAAAAACAGTTGATTGATCAAGTTATACAATTAGCAAAAGTTGAAAATTTTCTTGATAAATTTCCGCATGCTCTCAGTGGAGGAGAGCAGCAAAGAGTAGCATTAGCAAGGTCAATAGCTGTTCAACCACGACTATTACTTTTAGATGAACCTTTTTCTGATTTAGATACTAATTTAAAAAAGGAAATTATTGATGACACGCTTCACTTAATAAATAGCTTGGACTCCTCTGCTATTGTTGTAACACACAATGCCGAAGAAGCTATGTTTCTCAGCAATGTTATTGTTGTTATGGAAAATGGAAGAATAGTTCAGATAGGAAAACCTCGTGAAATCTACTTTAATCCTTCTAATGTTTATGTTGCCTCTTTGTTTGGAGAGGTTAATATTTTTCAGACGAAAGTTCTAAATAATAAATGCGAAACCCCTTTAGGCCTACTAGATACAAAAAACTTTAAAGATAACCAACAAGTTAATGTAGTAGTTAGACCTGAGGCTATTAAATTGAATGTTGAAAAATCTCCTTTGACAAGTCCTAACTCTGGAGTTGTAGTTGACTCTAAATTTTTAGGAAATAGTGCTATAATTCATATGACAGTTAATGATAGAAATAATAATAAACATCACATTCATAGCAAATTGATTGGAGAATTTTTGCCTGCTCCTGCAAGTTCAGTATCTTTTTCTTTAGATCTTAATCACGTATTCATTTTCCCTAGATAAGATATCAATAATATAGTAAAGTTTATTAATGGGTGCTTTTAGCATATGGCATTGGATAATTGTTTTAATTATTGTTCTTTTATTGTTTGGTAAAGGAAAAATACCCACTTTGATGGCAGATATGGCAAAAGGTATTAAGTCATTCAAGAGCAATATGGCCGAGGATGATAAACCAACTAATCCAGATAAAGACGATCAAGACAATCAAAATAAGGACCAGTAATGTTTTCTTTAGGTTGGATGGAGATATCCATCATCCTAATTATTACAGTAATAGTTGTAGGCCCCAAAGAAATTCCAACTGTTATTAAATTTTTAAAAAGTATAACTTCAGGTTTGGGAAAACTCTCTAGAGAATTTAAATCAACTGTAAATGAGATATCACACATAGAGGAAGTAAAAGATATCAAAAAGGAAATTTTAGACACTAAAGAGTCAATAGTAAAAGAGGGAAAAGAATTAGACGAATTTATCGAAAAAAGTAATGATCAAATTATGAAAGATGAAAATAATGACCGAAGCTGATAGCTCTATGAATTTCTTCGATCATATAAAAGAACTAAGACAAAAACTTTTATATGTCATTATTTTCTTTATTGTTGCATTTATAGTTTCTTTTTATTTTTCTCAATCAATATTTGAATTTCTTGCTAAACCTCTCACATCAATTTTGGGAGAAGATAATGGATTGATTTATACAGCCTTACAAGAGGCTTTTTTAACGAATGTTAAAGTAGCTTTTTTTACAGCAGCTTTTATTTCTTTCCCATTTTTATCAATACAGATTTGGTCTTTTGTTTCACCAGGATTACTTAAGAAAGAAAAACAAATTTCATTACCAACTTTAGTAGCTATCCCTTTTTTATTTATCCTAGGTGCAGCTGTTGTTTACTATGTTATATCACCGGTAGCATGGAAGTTTTTTTTAAGTTTTCAAACTTCTCAAGCAGACGGTATCAATATTACACTTCAAGCTAAAATGAATGAATATTTGTCCCTGATGATGACATTTATTTTTGCTTTTGGATTAGCTTTTCAATTACCGGTTATTTTGCTATTACTTGTGAAATTTGGCATTCTTACTATCGCTCAATTAGTTTCTTTTAGAAAATATGCAATTGTTTTATCATTTGTATTTGCTGCAATTGTAACACCACCTGATCCATTCTCACAAATTTCTCTAGCGTTACCGATAATAATTTTGTATGAAATATCTATTCTTGTTTCTAAATTTATGGCTAAGCGTCATAATAAAAAAGAATGAAAATATTATTAAAAGATAGTTATGCACGATATTAATTTTATAAGAGATAATCCAGATTTATTTGATGAATTGTTAAATAAGAGATTTATTGATCCAAAGTCTAATGAAATTATCTTACTTGATAAAAAAAAAAGAGATATATTAACTAAATCTCAAGAACTACGAGCAGAAAGAAAGAATTTATCATCTTCTTTTGCAAATCTTAATGACGGTGATAAAGCCGAATTACAAAAAAAAGTACAATTAATTAAAAATAAAATTGATGAATTAGAAAATGATATTTCAATAATAGATGAACAATTAAAAAACAATTTATCTAGTTTGCCAAACCTTCCACATAATGATGTACCTGTTGGAAAGGACGAAAATTCAAATAAATTGATTAAACAAGTTGGAAAAATTCCCTCTTTTAGTTTTACACCAAAGTCTCATTATGAACTTGGAGAAAACTTGGAAATGATTGATTTTGAGCAAGCTGGGAAAGTCTCAGGTACTAGGTTTGTGTATTTAAAGAAAAAAATTGCCCGATTAGAGAGAGCTATAGCTAATTTTATGTTGGATAAACACACAAATGAATTTGACTATATAGAAATTAATCCTCCTAATTTAGTTAGAGACGCTGCAGCTTATGGAACTGGACAATTGCCAAAATTTTCAGAAGATTTATTCAAAACTAACACAAAACATTGGTTAATACCAACAGCAGAGGTCCCTTTAACTAATTTAGTATTTGATACAATCGTATCTGATAAGAATTTACCCTTGAGGTACACAGCTTGGACTCCATGTTATAGATCTGAAGCTGGAGCAGCTGGAAGAGATACAAGGGGAATGATAAGACAGCATCAATTTTCTAAAGTCGAATTAGTTAGCATAACTAAAGAGGATGAGTCGGAAAAAGAGTTAGAAAGAATGTTAAGTTGTGCAACTTCAATACTAGATGATTTAAAAATTCCTTACCAAGTTATTTTATTATCTTCTGGTGATATGGGTTTTTCTGCAGAAAAAACTTATGATATTGAAGTGTGGTTACCTGGTGAGGGAAAATATAGAGAAATATCTTCTTGTAGTAATTGTAATTCTTTTCAAGCTAGGAGAATGAATGCTCGTTACAAAGACTCAGATCAAAATAAATTTGTTCACACTTTAAATGGATCTGGTCTAGCAGTGGGGAGGACATTAATAGCAATTTTGGAAAACTATCAAAATGAGGATGGTAGTATTAGTATTCCACAGGTCCTGAAACCGTATATGGGTAATTTAGATAAAATCTCTAAATAATTATATTCTTACTAGAACAATAGTATTTAAAAAATTGGTAAGCAGACCTACCTGTTCTATTTCCTCTTGAAAAGATCCATTTGAGTGCACTATTTTCAATTTCATTATCAAATTCTACTTTATAAAATTTACAATAATTTTTAATTATTAAGATAAAGTCTTTCTTACTTAAGTTATGAAAACTAATCCATAATCCAAATCGATCAGATAAAGATAATTTTTCTTCAATCCCTTCATCTTGAGATATTGCAGATGATCTCTCATTATCTAACATATCTCTCTTCATTAGATGCCTTCTGTTACTTGTGACATATATTAGAAATTCGTAGTTTGAGTTGTAAAAAGACCCTTCAAGAAAAGATTTAAATTGAATATATCTTCTATCATTTTGTTCAAATGATAGATCGTCAATAAATATTATGATTTTTTTATCAAATTTATAATTTAAAAAAATATTTGGTAAATCTGATAAATCTTCACTATTAATTTCTAATGTTTCAAATTTATCATATTTATATGCATAATTTTTTAATATACCTCTTATAATACTACTTTTGCCACTTCCGCGCACACCCCATAAAAGACCATGATTAAACGCTAAATCTTCTAAAAAGTTTTTTGTATTTTCCTCTATTTTTTTTATTTGTTGATCAACACCGTACAAAAGCTTTAAATCAAGGACTTTATTGAATGGTATTTTATCTAAAGAACTTTTTGATCTATTCCAGCAGAGTAAATATTTATTTTTCAATTTTATGTTGACTTCATTGATGATTGTGAGATTTTAGTGCTTATTTTATTAATTTAAAGGATTTAAATCATGGAACAACTTGCAGGAATTTTACCACTTATATTAATTTTTGTCGTTTTCTACTTTTTACTAATTAGGCCCCAACAAAAGAAATTAAAAGATCACAAAAATATGATCGCAAATTTAAAAAAAGGTGATCGAGTCGTGACCCAAGGCGGAATTATAGGCAACATCCATTATGTAAATGATGATGGTACTCTTTCTGTAGAAATAGCAGATAACGTTCAAGTCAAAGTAGCTAAGGGTATGATAGCTGATATAGCAGCTAAATAGCTTAATAAACTAAATCAACATAATGATTATTTTTAAACAGTGGAGATTATGGGTATCTTTATTACTGTTAATAGGAAGCTATTTCTTTATTAAACCTAATTTTGAAAGTCAAACATCTGATAGCAAAATTAATTTTGGATTAGATATTCAGGGAGGGTTTTCATATTTACTAGAATTGAATGAGGAGGAATATCTTAACAATCTTTTAGTTAAAATATCTCAATATATTGAAAATACTTATTCTATTTCATCTGATATAGATAATGGAGAAATTGTAATATCTAAAAACCAAAATTTAGATGCTCTTACAAATATTGTTATACAAAATTTAGGTTTAGAAATTAATGAAAAATCAGATAAGGAAAATAGTTATATTTTTTCTAAACAAAGTTTTAATAAATCATTGTCAGATATGACTTTAAATGCAGTAGAAATTGTAAGGTCAAGAGTTGATTTTCTTGGTAATAAAGAATTATCTATACAAAAAGTAGGATTAAATAAAATTTTATTAGAAATACCTGGTGATTTGGATAATAACGTCAAAGAAGTAATCTCTAAAACAGCTAAATTAACATTGCACCTAGAAAAAAATAATATAGTTGGTTCTAAGACTTTCATAAATGAAGAAACTGGTGAACAAGTAAGAGTTCAAGAAATTCCAAATATAACTGGTGACTTTATTCAAGATGCGTCACTTCAATATAATCAAAATGAACCAGTCGTTGCTTTTTCTTTTAACAAAGAAGGTTCAGATCTTTTTGCGAAAATGACTTCTGAAAATGTTGGTTCTAGATTTGCAATAGTTCTTGACGGTTCTTTAATTACTGCTCCTGTTATAAGAGAGTCAATTACTGGCGGTAGTGGTCAAATATCTGGAGGTTTTACAAATGAAACTGCTAATAATCTTGCAATCATTTTAAAGTCTGGATCTTTACCAACTCAAATAAAAATAATTCAAGAAAAACAAATAGGCCCGACTCTTGGACAAGAAGGCGTAGAGAAAGGAGTTATAGCATCAATAATTGCTCTTATAGCTATTACTCTTTTTATGATTATTTATTATAAAATTTCAGGATTATTTACAGTTATTACAATTATTAGTTGTCTGTCTTTACTTTTTGCAATGATGTCCTTATTAAACACAACATTAACTCTACCTGGTGTTATTGGAATAGTATTAACAATAGGAATGTGTGTAGATGCAAATGTTTTAATATTTGAAAGAATTCGAGAAAATTTTAAACATAATATCGAAGATCCTAAAAATCATGGTTTCAATTCTGCTTATGTAACTATTCTTGACTCTAATTTAACAACATTATTCGCAGCTATTTTTTTATTTGCTTTTGGTTTTGGGCCTATTAGAGGTTTCTCAATTTCATTAATTATTGGAATTATATCCTCTCTAATAGTTACTTACATAATATTAAAATTATTTATTAATATCACTTCAATAAAATACCTTGGACTTCAAAGATGATTAATTTTTACTCTTTTAAAAATAAATCATATTTAGTCTCCCTTACTCTTATAATACTAACAATTATAATTATTTTTTTTAAAGGATTGAATTTAGGAATTGATTTTAAAGGTGGATTGAACTTTGAGGTAAAATCAAACTTAACAACTAATCAGCTTAATGAATACTTTGATTTTATAGACTCTGACAGAGAAGTCTTAATTAAAAGAGAGGTTGGCAGTGATGTTTTCAGTATCAGAATAGAGTCAGGTGATAATAATCCTGTTTTTATTGAAGAAATAAAAAATCTAATTGATCAAAACCCAGATATTGAAATATTACTCTCTGAGTATATAGAACCAACTTTTAGTGAAGAACTTATAAAAAATTCTATTTATGCTTTAGCATCTTCTTTGTTGGTAATAGCTGTTTATGTTTGGATAAGGTTTGATTGGCAGTTTGCAGCATCAGGTATATTCGCATTATTACATGACGTTTTTGTAGCTATAGGCTTTATGTCATTATTTAATATTGAATTTAATTTAACAATGATTGCAGCTTTGCTACTAATTGCAGGTTACAGCATAAACGATACTATAGTTCTATTTGATCGACTTAGAGGTTTAACTTCAAACGAGGAAAATAAAGATAATTTTGAAACTAATGTTAACAACTCAATTAAATTAAATCTTCGAAGAACTATATTGACAAGTTTCACAACTATTTTGGCATTATTATGTCTAGTTTTTCTTGCACCTGTTAATTTAACTGAAATGCCAATAGTTTTTATTTTTGGGGTCTTGATTGGAACTTTTTCCTCTTTATTTCTTGTGCTTGGAATAGTGGGGGATTTAAATTATGAAGCAGTGCTTAAAGCAAGAGACTCTTGATATTTTCTTAAATAAATACCTGTTTGATTATTTTTATTCTTAATTAGATCCTTTGGTTTACCTTCAAATAAAATATTCCCACCTTTTTCTCCACCCTCAGGTCCTAAATCTATAATCCAATCACTCGTGTTAATAACATCTAAGTTGTGTTCTATTACAATTACAGTATTTCCGTAAGACACTAATTTATGAAGTATCTCTAAAAGTTTCTTTATATCATCAAAGTGAAGTCCAGTTGTAGGTTCGTCTAAAATATAAAGTGTTTTTCCAGTTTGACGTTTCGATAATTCTTTAGAAAGTTTAATCCTTTGGGCTTCTCCACCAGATAGTGTTGTTGCTGATTGACCAATAGAAATATACCCTAAACCAACATCTTTTAGTGTTTTAAGCTTTGAATATACTTGTGGATTATTAATAAAAAATTCTTCAGCATCATCTACTGTCATTGATAATATATCATTAATATTTTTTTTATTATATTGAATACTTAATGTTTCCTTATTATATCTTTTTCCGTTACAAACTTCACATTTAACATATACAGGTGCTAAAAAATGCATTTCAATTTTTTTTAATCCATCACCCTCACAACTCTCACACCTACCTCCTTTAACATTAAATGAAAATCTACCAGGTTTAAAACCTTTAACTTTAGCTTCTGGTAAATTTGCAAACCATTCTCTTATAGGCGTAAAAAGCCCAACATAAGTAGCTGGGTTTGATCTAGGTGTTCTTCCAATCGGTGATTGATCGATATTTATAACTTTATCAATATTTTCTATACCTTTAATGTCCTCATAAGGGAGTGTTTTTATAATTTTTTCATAAATTCTGTTATTAGTAGCTCCATACAAAGTTTCATTAATTAATGTTGACTTTCCACTTCCAGAAACACCAGTAATAGTTATAAACTTACTTAAAGGAAATTTTACACTCACATCTTTTAAATTATTCCCATTTGCCTTTTTAATTTCAATAAATTGTTTTGATGGATTTTTATTAAGAGTGGGTGGATACCTACCAATTAAACCCCTTATATAGCTACTAGTTAAACTATCTTTACTATTTAGTATTTTGTTGAATTCTCCGTTAGCTACAATAGATCCACCATTGATACCCGCATGCTTACCGATATCAACTACATAATCTGCCTCTCTTATAATATCCTCATCATGCTCAACGACTATTATTGTGTTACCTAAATCTCTTAAATTCTTGAGAGTATTTATAAGTTTTTGATTATCTCTTTGATGAAGTCCTATTGAAGGTTCATCTAATACATATGTAACTCCAGTTAAACCAGACCCAATTTGACTTGCTAATCGAATTCTTTGAGACTCTCCACCAGATAGAGTAGAACTTTTTCTCGATAAACTTAGGTAATTCAAACCAACTTCATTTAAAAAATTTAATCGAGAAAAGATTTCTTTTTTTAATGGTGCTGCAATTAGTTTTTCCTGATCATTTAATTCATTTTCAAATTCATTAATCCACTTCAAAGAATTAGCTATGCTTAGAGAAGTAAAGTCAGAAATAGTTATATTATTAATCTTAACACATAGTGCTTTTTCATTAAGTCTTTTTCCATTACAGTCATTACAAGTTTTTGAGTTTCTAAATTTTTCAAGTTCCCATTGCCTCCACCAACTTGAAGAGCCATCATAGATATCGTCCATAATATTTATTAAACCATCAAATTGTCTTCCACCAAAAAGAACCTCATTTTGAAAAGATTTAGGTATTTTAGACCAAATAACATTTTCTAATTTTTTTGCATTAAACATTTTTTTTAGCTTTGGAAATATTCTTGATTTTGATCTTTCTGACCAAAAATTTATTGCTCCATCATTAAATGATAAATTTTTATCTGGTATCAATATATCTTCATCAAATGTATCTATCTCACCAAGACCGTCACATGTTTTACAAGCCCCATATGGATTATTAAAACTAAATAATCTGGGTTCTATCTCATCAATACTAAATCCGCTTACGGGACACATAAATTTATCAGACAATGTAATTATTTCATTATCATCAATATTAAATACCTCTACACTTCCTTCACTTTCTTTTAAACTAATTTCAATACTATTTGCTAATCTATCTCTATTATCTTTTGACGGTATTATTCTATCAATTACAACACTTATAGAATGTTTAAAGTTTTTGCTTAATTCAGGTAGTTCTTCTTTTTGATAAAGTTTATTATTAATCAAAAATCTCTCGTAACCTTTTTTAAAATATTCCTCAAAGAGTTTTCTATACTCTCCTTTTCTCCCTTTAATTAATGGAGACATAATCATTATTTTTTTTGAATTAAATTTTAAATTAACTTCATCTATCATTTCTGAGCTAGTTAAGCCTTTGATTGGTTTTCCAGTTGCGGGTGAGTAGGGGACACCAACTCTTGAGAATAGAACTCTTAGATAATCATAAATTTCAGTTACTGTTCCTACTGTTGATCTGGGGTTTTTCGAAGTTGTTTTTTGATCGATTGAAATAGCAGGAGATAAACCTTCTATTTTATCAACCTTTGGTTTATCCATCATATCTAAAAACTGACGGGCATAAGCACTTAGTGATTCGATATACTTTCTCTGTCCTTCTGCATAAATTGTATCGAAGGCTAATGTTGATTTGCCAGATCCACTCACACCAGTTATTACAACGAGTTTGTTTTTTGGTAAATTTAAATTTATATTTTTTAAATTATGTTCATGGGCATTATGAACAATAATGTGAGTAAGTGGTGAATGTTTATCCATTAAATTAGATATCAATTAAAGGGCTTTTAATATATATTAATATTACCTTTTAATAAAAATATTCATGGCTGGATCAGTAAATAAAGTAATTCTTTTAGGTAACTTAGGCAAAGATCCTGATATTAGAGCTACAACAGCTGGATCGAGACTTGCGAGTTTTTCAATCGCTACCTCTACGAAATACCGAAACAAAGATACTCAACAGTTAGAGGATAAGACTGAATGGCACAGAGTTGTTGTTTTTAATGATAAGTTAGCTGATATTTGTGAAAAATATTTAAGGAAAGGTTCAAAGATATACATAGAAGGTCAACTTCAAACAAGGAAATGGACTGATAATAATGGTGTTGATAAATACACCACTGAAGTAGTTATTCCAAATTATTCTGGAGTATTAACGATGTTAGATACTCGTTCTCAATCATCTGTTAGTGATGAAAATAATAGTAATCAATTAGACTCAGCAGCAGATGAAGCAATGGGTGGTTCAGAAACATCTACAGCTGAACAACTCGATGATGACATTCCTTTTTAAAAAAATCATTGGCTAAAAAGAAAAAAACTAAAGCAAAACAGTTAGATGTTTTGGATACTAAAATATATCCAAACATAGATATTACAGATGAATTAGAAAAAAGTTATTTAGATTATGCTATGAGTGTCATAGTCTCTAGAGCTTTACCCGACGTTAGGGATGGATTAAAACCAGTTCACAGAAGAATACTTTACTCTATGTATGAGTCCTCGTACCATCACAACAAACCTTATAAAAAATCTGCAAGAATAGTTGGAGATGTTATGGGTAAATATCACCCTCATGGTGACTCTGCAATATATGAGTCTATGGTTAGAATGGCACAAGATTTTACAATGCGTCTCCCCTTAATAGATGGCCAGGGAAATTATGGTTCTATGGACGGAGATCCTGCTGCAGCTATGCGTTATACCGAAGCTAGATTAGATAAAATCTCATCTTTTATGTTAGAAGAATTAGAGTATGAAACAGTTCAACTTAGAGCAAATTACGATGAGACATTAACAGAACCAAAAGTTTTACCATCAAGATTTCCAAATATTTTTGTAAATGGTGCCAGTGGTATTGCAGTAGGAATGGCAACAAATATTCCTCCTCATAATCTTGGTGAAATTATAGACGCCACTTTACTTCTAGTAGATGAACCAGATACAACTTCTAAACAACTTCATAAGATCGTTAAAGGGCCAGATTTTCCAACTGGAGGAATTATATCTGGTACTGCTGGTCTAAGCTCAATGTATGAAACAGGTAGGGGAAGCGTTACAGTCTTATCTAAACTTCATGAAGAAAAAATTAAGACTAGAAATGCAATTATAATTACAGAAATTCCTTACTTGCAAAATAAGTCAAAACTTTTAGAGCGTATTGCTGACGTAGTTAACAATAAAACGATAGAGGGTATAAACGATATTCGTGATGAGTCGAATAAAGAGGGCGTTAGAATTGTAGTTGAATTAAAATCATCTGCTGTACCTGAAATAATAAAAAATCAGCTATTTCAATATACTCCCTTAAAAACTTCATTCAGTAGTAATATGCTTGCATTGAAAGAGACAAAGCCTTTAACGCTTAATTTAAAAGATGGCCTCACTTATTTTATTAATTTTAGAAAAGATGTTATTACAAAAAGAACTGTATATAAACTTAACAAAGCGAGAGAAAAAGCTAACATTTTAATTGGATTATCAATTGCTGTTAATAATATTGATGCAGTAATTAACCTTATTAAAAAATCTAAAACTCCTTCAGAGGCTAAAGAAAAATTATTATCAACAAAATGGACAGTAAAATCTAATGTTACTCAATACATTAAGTTAATAAACCCCTCTTTTAAGCTATCAGGATCTAAGATACTGTTAGATGAGGAACAAGCTAAGGCTATTCTGGAATTAAGACTTCAAAAGTTAACAGCTTTAGAAAGAGACGATTTATTCAACAATTTAAAATCACTTGTAGAAGACATAAATACATATCTCAAAATATTAAATTCAGATAAGCAATTATTAAAAGTATTAAAAAGTGAATTGACAGAAATAAAAGATAATTTTTCTACAGATCGAAAAACTGAAATTCAAAAACATGATATTGAAGACATAGATACAGAAGATCTAATAATCGAAGAAGATGTTGTAGTCACAGTTTCCCATCAAGGTTATATAAAAAGAGTTTTAAAATCCTCTTACAAAGTTCAAAAAAGAGGTGGTAAAGGTAAAAAAGCTATGACTACACGAGATGAAGATTTTCTTGAACAAGTATTTGCAGCCACTACTCGTGATACAATATTATTTTTTACTTCAGTTGGAAAAGTTTATTCTATGAAAGCCTATGAATTACCTGCTGGCACACCTACATCGAGGGGAAAAGCAATAGTCAATCTTATTCCAATAACAAAAAACGAAAAAATTTCTTCTATTCTTACATTGCCAAAAGATATTGATGATTTTGAGAATTATAATTTAGTTTTTGCTACTAGCCTTGGGAACATTAGAAAAAATAAACTAAAAGATGTTGCAATGAGTGGTTCAAGAAAATTATCTAGAACAGGTAAAACTGCCATTAAACTTAAAACAGGAGATAGGTTAATTGGTGTAATTTCTGTTATAGAAAATGATGATGTACAGCTTGCAACAACAAATGGTAAATCAATCAGATTTGCTACAAAAGATTTAAGAGAGTTTTCAGGATTAGGTTCTGCTGGTGTAAGGGGGATTAAACTAGCTAAAGATGACAAAGTTGTATCTGTATGCAGTTTACTTCATAATAAAATATCTATAGATGTAAGAGAGTCCTATTTAAAAGCAAAAAATGAGGCTAAAAAAGATATATCAAAAATAAACAATAAATTTAAAGAACTTGCAAATACAGAAGAATATCTCTTATCAATTACTGAAAATGGTTATGGTAAGTTAAGTTCTGCTTATGAATACAGAATTACTAATAGAGGTGGATCGGGAGTTACTAATATTACTGTTACCCCTAAAAATGGAAGAGTTATTCAATCATTAAAAGTAAATTTGGATGATAATATAGCTTTAATTTCAGATACTGGTAAATTATTAAGGTGTAATGTTGGAGATAACATCAGAGTAGTTGGAAGAGTTTCCCAAGGTGTCTCTGTATTTAAAGTAGATGCAAATGAAAAAATTGTCTCTGTAGCAAGGTTAGAAGATTAAAATGTCAAAAATTGGTATATATCCTGGTTCATTCGATCCAATCACTTATGGACATCTCGATATTATTCAAAGGAGTTTAAGTGTAGTTGATGAATTAGTTATAGCTGTTTCAAATAATAAGTCTAAAAATCACCTAATATCTATTGATGATAGATTAAATTTAATCAATCAATCAATCTCATCTCTTCCTGAAAAAGATTTATCAAAAATTAAAGTAGAAAAATTTGATAATTTACTAGTACACTATGTAAAATCAAAAAATGCTTCATTAATTATTCGAGGTTTAAGAGCTGTTTCAGATTTTGAATATGAGTTTTTAATGACTGGAATGAATAGATCAATCGATAAAGATATTGAAACTATTTTTTTAATGTCTTCAGAAAAATATCATTTTATATCATCAAGATTTATAAAAGAAATACACAAGTTGGGTGGGGATATTTCCAAAAGTGTACCAAAACCAGTCCTTGATTTCTTGGCAAAAATTTGAAATGTTCACAATTATTCTACACGGGCCCATAGCTCAGCCGGTAGAGCACCTGACTTTTAATCAGGGTGTCGCAGGTTCGAATCCTGCTGGGCTCACCACTTAAAACTATGATTAAAGTTTATTTAGCTGGAGAAATTCACACTAATTGGCGTGAAGATTTAATTCAATTGTGTAATTCTGCTAATTTGAAGACTCAATTTTTTTCTCCTGTCACCAATCATGAAAATTCTGATAATTGTGGCGTAGAAATATTAGGACATGAAGATAAAAATTTTTGGAAAGATAATAAAGGTGCCAATATTAATTCTATTCGTACAAAAAAAGCTATAAAGGATAGCGATGTAGTAGTTGTAAAATTTGGTGAAAAATACAAACAATGGAATGCTGCTTTTGATGCTGGATATGCTTCAGCTCTAAATAAATCAATTATTATTATACATAGTGATGATCATCAACATGCTTTAAAAGAGGTAGATGCAGCAGCTTCTGCTGTAGTGTCTAATAATGAACAAGTAGTTCGTATTTTAAAATATGTCCAAGATGGATCTCTTGAGAAATAAATATGTAAATATAATAAATCGACCAACTGTTTATTTATGGTTATAATCTGAAATATGCTTGATAAAAGAAAATTTTATATAAATGGTGAATGGGTATCTCCATCAAAAAACTCAGATTTTAATGTAATTAATCCAGCTACAGAAGAACCTTATGTAACTATATCTTTAGGTAATGAAGATGACACTAACAAGGCTGTAGTGGCGGCAAAAAATGCTTTTACTTCATGGAAAAATACCTCTGTAGAGGAAAGAATAACTTTACTTGAAAAACTCTTAAAGATTTACAAGAGAAGATTTCATGAGATGACCCAAGCCATTTCAACTGAACTTGGTGCTCCCTTAGACTGGGCTTCATCTGCACAAACAGCCTCTGGAGAGTCACATATTGAAGATTTCATATTGAGATTAAAAAAATTTGAATTTGAAACAAAATTTGATGAAAGTTCTGATAATTATATAGTTTATGAACCTATTGGTGTGTGTGGCCTTATCACACCATGGAATTGGCCTATCAACCAAATAGCTCTTAAAGTAATACCAGCTTTTGCCACTGGCTGTACCATGATTTTAAAACCATCTGAAATGGCACCTCTGTCTGGTTTGTTATTTGCTGAAATGATACATGAAGCAGGTTTTCCTGCTGGTGTTTTTAATTTAGTAAATGGAGATGGGGCAGGTGTTGGATCTCAAATATCGAGTCATCCTGACATAGACATGGTTTCATTTACTGGCTCTACTAGAGCAGGTAAATTAATTTCAAAAAGTGCAGCTGACACAATTAAAAGAGTTTGTTTAGAGCTTGGTGGTAAGGGAGGTAATATTATTTTTGCTGATGCATATCCCAATGCTGTTAGAGATGGTGTAAGGAATATAATGAGCAATTCTGGTCAATCATGTGATGCACCTACACGAATGTTAGTTGAAAAATCAATTTATGAAAAAGCTGTTGAGGAAGCTGCAGATGAAGCTAAAAAGATAGGCGTAGATTTACCATCTAAATCAGGAGATCATATAGGACCTGTAATTAATAAATCTCAATTTGAGAAAATACAGTCGTTAATTCAAAGTGGTATTGACGAAGGTGCAACACTTGTAGCTGGTGGAGCGGGTAGACCATCAAATCTTGAAAAAGGTTATTATGTAAAACCAACTGTATTTACAAATGTTAGTAATGATATGAGAATAGCTAAAGAGGAAATATTTGGTCCAGTGCTATCTATTATTCCTTTTGAGTCTGAAGAAGAGGCAATTTCAATAACTAATGATACACCATATGGATTAGGTAATTTTTTACAAACTGAGAATAAAGAGAGAGCCAGAAGAGTTTCAAAACAATTAAGGGCTGGTGTGGTTCAAATCAATGGAAATGCTCCTGAAGCTGGAACACCTTTTGGAGGCTACAACCAATCTGGTAATGGACGAGAGGGTGGAACGTGGGGTCTGCATGAATATTTGGAAGTTAAAGCAATTAGTGGTTGGAAATAGATGATAGGATTTGTCATGGTTGGAACAAACGATCTTGATAAAGCTACTGGGTTTTATGATACCCTTCTTGATATTATTGATTTAAAGAGAGTTGAAAAAACTGATACTTATGGCTCCTACGCCCCTAAATCAAATCCCGAAGCAGTAGAATTTTATGTTACAACTCCTTTCAATGAAGAAAAAGCAACAGTTGGTAACGGAACTCAAATTTCTTTTTATATAAATAATAAAGAAGCTGTCGATTTATTTCATTCTACTGCAATAAGTTTAGGTGCAAAAGATGAAGGCGCCCCAGGTGAGAGATATGAAGGTGAGTATTATTCTTACATCAGAGATTTAGATGGCAACAAAATTTGTGGTTACACTTACCTTAATAAATAGAGATTAATTTTATTTTTATGTCTTATTCTGATATTGAAAATAAATTGAACTCAGGAAAAATTATTATTCTTGACGGTGGGATGGGTGCTGAGCTTGAAAAACTTGGAGCATCTATGGATAATAATCTTTGGTCTGGTAGATGTTCTGTAGATAATCCTGAAATCGTATACAAAGCCCATCAAAATTTTATTCAATCAGGCTCAGATATAATTACGACTAATACTTACGCTAGTACTCCAATTTCAATGAAAGAATATGGCTATGAAAACCATATTGAAGAATGGAATAAAGCGAGTGTAAAAATAGCTAAAAATGTTATTGATAATTCTAATTCTAATGTATGTGTAGCTGGTTCGGTTTCTACGTATGGTAGTTGGGATAGAATTGAACCAAAATTCTTAAAACCAGGTTTTTTAAAACAATTAAGTATTTTATCTGAAGCAGGTGTTGATTTAATTATCCTTGAAGCGATGACTTCATCGACAAGAACCATAGAGGCATTATTAGATTGTTCTAATAAATTTGATATATCAATATGGCTTTCAATATCGTGTGCATTGAACAGAGATAGAAATCAACTTATGCTTGGATATCAAGAAAGTATAAGTAATTCTGAAGCATTCTTTTACGATGATTTTGAAAATTCTATTAATGAATTTAAAAAAATTCATGATGGTCCTATATTAATAGCTCATTCCGATATAAAGGTGATAAATCAAGGAATTCAAATAATCAAAAGTAATTATAATGGTGTTATTGGGGCATATCCGAATAATGGTTTTTTTAAAAAACCACATTGGAATGTGGTAGAGAGTATTTCTCCACAAGAGTATTATGAAGAAGCTAAATTATGGGTTGAAAGTGGAGCACAAATTATAGGTGGTTGCTGTGGAGTCAGCCCTAGTCATATTAAAGCATTATCAGTTTTAAAGAATTAATTTTTAAGTTAATTCTGTTTCTCTGTAAGAAAATGTATCTTCAATTAACAATTTAGTATCAATATTTATACCTAAACCTTCATTGTCCTCTATTTTAACAAATCCATCTTTTATTTCATAGTTTTGATTACTAAATCTTAATGAGTATGGAATATATTCAGGAAAAAATTCTGCCATTTCTGTATTTGTAAAACTCATACATACATGTACCATCGCAGATGCTGCAATTGACATAGAATTCCAGCAATGAGGAGAAACTGTAACTTTTTTTTCATGAGATAATTTGATTATTTTTATCATATCAATAATTCCCCCAACACCTGAAATATCTGGATTGAAAATATCAACTGCATCCAAAGCTAAAGTTTCAATAAAATGATTTAATCCACATTGCTTTTCACCTGAAACAATTCTCAAACTTGTTTTCTCTTTAATATCTTTAAGTGCTCTTGTTGCTTCACCATCAACTGGTTCTTCAAACCAATAAGGTCTAAATTCCTCAACAAGTGAAGCTAGTTTTAATGATATATTTGTATCTTTAGGGCAGGCTAGATCTAACATAAGAGGTATTTTATAGCCTAAAACATCTCTAATTTTTGAAACACATTTTGCTGCTTGTTCAACAGTTCTATTTTGAAGTGGATATATTTTAATTCCTCCATAACCATCGCTTAGTGTTTCTATACATCTTGATGATAAATTTTCATCATTTTTAAAATCCTCACTCCATATTGTTGCATAAACAGGAACTTTTTCTCTATAATCCTTTGATAATATTTTATAAAGAGGTTTTTTTTCTTTCTTCCCCTCTATATCCCAAAGACTCATTTCTATAGCACTTGTTGCAGCGGAAAAGTCAATTCCACGATGTCCATCAGCTATTAAATTTGACTCTGTATAAAATCTATCTGGTGTTATTTCTTTTACATGAGATAAAGAGCTCATTAAATTATGAATAATTTCAACAATACCTTTTTCTCTTGCAGGTAATGAAAAAGCCTCACCCCAGCCCTCAAAACCATCAGAGTTAGTTAATTTTAAAAATATAAATGGTTTTATTTGCGACCATCCATCTTCAGTTTGTTTTGAATTAGTTATCCATGTCTCCACTTTTCTTATGAATGTCATTATTTAAAATCTTTCAATTAATTTCTTTAAATGATTGTCACTTACACCACAGCATCCACCAATGATTTGTATTTGATCATCAATAAATTCTAGGCAAGAATTTGCAAATTCATCTTCATTACATGTAGCAATAGCTTCATGTGTACTTGTATCGAATTTATGTATTTCTGGATAATACATCATAGGGCCACTCCAATGATCTTTTATAATTTTCAATCCACCATAGCTATCTTGAAACCACGTGTGCATAATACCATAAACATCTCCACCAATATTTGTTAGTGTTTTTATAATATCTTCAAATAAAATTATATCATCTTCAGGTAAAAATTTCGGTTGTTCTTGATATATCTTTTCATCATAAATTAGTGATTTTTCTTTTTCAGCTCTAAAATTTCTTCCAACTATCGTATTATCATATTTACTTACACAACAACTTAATCCAACCCATACGGGTAAACCAGTTTGTAAAGCAGCATTCAATAATAATTGTGAATGGTCTATGTCTAATAACATTTCTAATATTAAAATATCTACACCAGAATTTTTTAAAGTGTTAGCTGCCTCTATATAATTCTCTTCTTCTTGTTTAAATGACGGAATAAACCTTGGATCAGGTACAAATTCATTTTCCTTTAAAGCAAAAAAATTGGAGAGACTTCCAGCTATAGCAACTTGATTTTCCTTATTACAGTTTTTTAATGCTTTTCTTGCTAATTCGACAGATCCAGTTAAAAATTCTATAGTTTCATTTTCACGATTTAAACTTTGTAAAACGTGTCTACTGGTTGCAAAAGTGTTAGCGGTAATGATATCACATCCAGCATTAATGAAGTTTTCATGAACTTTTACAACAATATCAGGAGATGTAATTGTTGATAA
>CABYRQ010000008.1 GCA_902521485.1 uncultured Alphaproteobacteria bacterium
TATAGGCACTTCTCCCTCGACAAAATATCAAATTTTTGGTTATGATAAGTATGCCTATGGAATTCAATTTCATTTAGAAATTCGAAAAACTACTGTTGATGATTGGGCTCAAGTTCCTGAATATAAAAATGCACTCGAAAAATCTCTTGGAGCAGATGCCTTACCTCAAATGAAAGAAATGGTAGCTAAAGAAATTGATACTATGGTGATGCAGTGCAACCAAATGTATAAAAATTTCGTTAAAATAACTAATAATTAGTTTTTTATTAACTTAATTTAGATGCACAGAAGAGATTTCATAAAAAAGGTTATTCTTTTTTCATTATCCTTTGTAATTCTAAAGACGAAAATTATGGCAAACTCACTCTTTAAACCTTTCAATCTAGTAGATGGGGTCTTTGTCAATAACTACGTTTCACATAAAAGTAGTTTCAAAGATTTTTGGAAATGGAGGAGGGAATCAAGTAAGCCCAAACCTATTACGTTTCCTATTATTGAAAATGACTCTAAATATTTAAAATCTAATAAATCTGAAAAAACAATTACTTGGATTGGTCATTCAACTTTTTTACTACAGATTGATGGTATCAATATATTAACTGACCCCCATTTCACTAAAAGAGCTTCTCCTCTAAGTTTCATGGGACCTTCAAGAACAACACCACCTGGATTAAAAATAGATGAATTGCCTTTTATTGACTTTGTTTTAATTTCTCATAACCACTATGACCATCTAGACTCAAAGACCATCCAGCTTTTATTAAAAAAACAAAATGTAAATCAACCTACATTTTTTGTACCACTAAAATTAAGAAATATTTTATCAAAATTAGGTGCAAGAAATATTTTGGAGCATGAGTGGTGGCAAATGACTCAGTTCAAAAATTTAGAAATTCATTCTGTCCCAGTACAACATTGGAGTAAGAGAACATTTAACGATACAAATAAAACACTTTGGTGTGGTTGGGTTGTTAAATCAGATAATTTTAAGTATTTTTTTGTAGGCGATACCGGATATTCAAAAGATTTTAAGGATATTCAAAAAAAATTTGGATCGTTTGACTTATCAACGATACCAATAGGAGCATATGCTCCGAGGTGGTTCATGAAAGACTCACATTGTAATGTTGAAGAGGCAATTCAAATTCATAAAGATGTTAAATCTAAAAAATCTATAGCGATGCATTGGGGAACATTTCAATTAACAGATGAACCGATGGATGAACCTATAAAATTACTCCAAGAACAAACAAAGCAGTTAAAGATAAGCAAAGATGAGTTTTCTTATATGACTCACGGACAAACAAGAAAAATTTAGGTAAAATAATTATATGCCTGATATGACAGAGTAATTACAATTACTATTAATGCCCAAATACTTAAATTACTCAAAAACTGTTTAAAGGAAGAGTTTGTATCCAAAAAATGAGGCCCTACTAAAATCAGTAGACATACAAAATAAATAATAGGCATTATGATTTCTGCTGACATTATTAATCTTTTTTTAGTTTATCTAAACTAATCTCCTCAGAAAATTGTTCATTTAACTTTTCAGCATTATTTCTGGTTTTTATCAAATCAACTTTTTTTTCGTTCTGATTTACAACTACATCAACCAGAATTGCTATCAGAAGATTTAACATTGTAATGGCACAGACAATTATAAAACTAAAAAAATAAATCCATGCCCACCAATAAATATCTTGAAGTGGCAACATTACCTGCTCCCAAGATGATAATGTTAAAACTTGAAATAAAGTGATCATTGAAATGCCCACATCAGACCATCTCTCGGGTATGCTGTTTGAAAAAACTATTGCTCCAATAGTTGCATAAATATAGAGAATTATGAAAAGCAACAAACTTACATAAAACACTCTTTTTAAAGATCCAATCAAAGACTCAATAATTAATTTTAATTCAGGAATAATAGATATAACTCTCAAAACTCTAAACACTCTTAATAATCTCAAAAGAAGAAAACTGGAGTTGTTGGGAATTGGTATTAACGAGACAAAAACAATGAATGTGTCAAAAATATTCCAACCATTTTTAAAAAAATTTGATTTTCTAGGCTCGCCTATAAAACGGATTGAGATTTCTATTACAAAAAAAATAGTTATTAAATAATCAAGGTATTTAATAAACTCTCTTGAGAACTCTCCTAAATTGTAAGTATTTAAACCGATAGTAAATGCATTAAATATGATGATAAACAAAACTGAGTATTGAAATAACTTGCTTTCTCTGATTTTAAAAAAGGTCTGTTTCATATTTTTAAAGAATTTATTATCCAAAAAAAGAGTATATAAATCAACTAATGGTTCTGTGGTGAAACGGATATCACACTTGACTACGGATCAAGAATTCAGGGTTCGAATCCTTGCAGAACCGCCATTTTAAATTTTTAAATTATCAATAAGTCTAATTTTGCCTTTATAGATTGCATAAAAAAGTCTCGACTCAGAAACTTTACCATTGAAACTTAGGTCATCATTATTTCTAAATTCGAAGTAATCTAATTCTTCAATATCTTGTTCAACAATGAAATCTTTAGCTTTTTGGTTTGCAATTTCAATATCAAATGAATTTTCTAATGATTTTAAAAAATTTTCTACTTTTTGATGAAAACTAACAAAATCTTGTAGTTGTTTTTTATTTAATTTTTCGTTTCTTGACGAATAGGCAATACCTTCTTCATTTCTTTTTGTTGGTACAGATACTATTTTTAAAAATTTATATTTTTCTTGAATAAATTTTTCAATTATCTTGAGTTGCTGGAAATCTTTTTCACCAAAATAAACCTTGTTACTTTTTACAATTGAAAAAAATTTATTTAGTACAGTGATTACACCATCAAAGTGTCCTTTTCTAAATTTATCACAGAGGATATTATTAAAGTAAGTATTTTTTAAAATAGTTTCATCTTTGTTGTAAATTTCTTCTGCTGATGGTTCAAATAAAAGATCTACGTCGTTTTCAGAACAAAAATCGTAGTCAAGGCCTTTATTTCTGGGATAAGAGTTAAAATCTTCTTTACTGTTAAATTGTTTTTCATTTACAAAAATACTTACAATAGTTTTGTGATTATCATTTTTTGATTTTTTTATCAATTCTCCATGTCCTCTATGAAGAGCGCCCATAGTGGGAACAAAACCAATTGAGTATTTTCGATTTTGATAAGCTGTCAAATATGACTGTAAATTAGAAATGTCTTTAATTATCAACATAATTTGTTTTTATTTATTGACTTCATATCAATAATTGTTAAATGTAGGAACCAATTTTTTAGGTGTATTAGCAATGAAAAGAACATATCAACCAAGTCAATTAGTTAGAAAAAGAAGGCATGGATTTCGTTCTAGAATGTCAACTGTTGGTGGTCGTAAAGTCATTAATGCAAGAAGAGCTAAAGGTCGATCTAGACTATCCGCTTAATTATTGAGACTTCCTACACTAAAAAAATCCTCCCAGTTTTCACAAGTCAGAAACAAAGGGAACTACTTCAAAAGTTTAAGTTTTAACGGCTATATTCTTCATGATGCAGATTTAGAAACTTTTCTAGTTGGTATTATAGCTAGTAAAAAGCTTGGTAATGCTGTGGAAAGAAATAGGGCTAAAAGAAGAGCTAGAGAGGCAATACGCACATGCAGTCTTATTAGTACATTAAATCATGTCAAATTTGTAATAATACTCAAAAAAACAGTTTTGAAAGTACCTTTTATTGATTTAAAACAAGATATTGAAAAATTCTTATCTCATGAAAAATAATATCAAAAAGTTTTGGAAAATAGCTTTTATTGCACCGATTAAATTCTACCAATTGTTTATATCACCTATGTTACCAAAAACTTGTAGACATCTTCCAACATGCTCTGAGTATACAATTGAAGCTATAAATGAATTTGGTGTTTTGAAAGGAATTACAATGGGAATGCTTAGAATTCTTAAATGTAATCCTTTAGGTTCATCTGGTTACGACCCAATAAAAAAATAATATGGAAAATCAAAAAAACTTATTCTTAGCTATAATTATTTCAATGGCAATCATTTTTGGTTTTCAATTACTGGTGCCCCAACCAGAAAGAACACCAGTCACTGAAGAACAATCAAGTAATGAGAGTCTTGTAGATCTCAGTATTCAAAAATCCTCGTCTACAGTTTTAGCTGATAGAGGGGAAGTAATAAATCAGACAGGTAGAGTGAACTTTGATAACACTAAAATCAAAGGTTCTATTAATTTAAATGGAGCAGTAATTGATGATCTAATCCTAGAAGAATTCAGGGAAACTTTAGATCCAACATCTGACTTAATTGAATTTTTGAATCCTTTAGGATCTGATAATGCCTATTATTTAGATACAGGTTGGGTTAGCTCTGATAGCACAATTGAGTTACCTAATAGTTCTAGTATTTGGATTGCTGATAAAAACACTATTGGTGTTAATGAGCCTGTAAAGCTGACTTGGACTAGTGATCAGAACATCACTTTTGAAAAGATCATAACTCTTGATGACAACTATTTATTTAGCGTTGATCAAAGAGTTATAAATAATTCTGGTCTTTCATTTGACCTTTATCCCTATGGTTTATCCAAAAGACAAGGAATTCCAGAAATGCAAAATTTCTTCATTCTTCACGAGGGGCCCCTGTCAATAACAGATGGGGTGTTGGAGGAATATGATTATGACGATTTAAAAGATGATAAAAAAATTAAACATTCTTCTGTTGGAGGGTGGATTGGGATGACAGATAAGTATTGGCAGACTGCTATAATCCCTAACCAAAACGAACCTGTTCAGCAAACATACAGTTACAGCTTTGTTGATAATATAGATAATTTTCAAACTGATATTGTCGGGGAAAGAATAGCTGTTTCAAATAATGCGAGTATCTCTCATAATTTTAAAATTTTTGCAGGGCCAAAAATTGTAAATATTATCGATAAATATATGGAAGAATATGGGTTTGACGGTTTTGATCGTTCAGTGGACTTTGGTTGGTTTTATTTTTTAACAAAACCTATTTTTAACGTTTTAGAATTTATATACGGGTACGTAGGAAACTTTGGTTGGTCAATAATTTTATTTACAGTTTTAATGAGGATTTGTTTTTTCCCGCTTGCTCAACAATCTTTTAAATCGATGGCAAAAATGAAAAAACTTGCTCCTGAGATGCAGAGACTTAAAGAACAATACGGCGATGATAGAGCTGGAATGCAAAAAGAAATGATGGCTTTATATAAAAGAGAAAAGGCAAATCCTATAGCTGGTTGCTTGCCTATACTCTTACAGATTCCAGTATTTTTTGCCTTGTACAAAGTTTTATTTGTAACTATTGAGATGAGACATGCTCCTTTTATAGGATGGGTACATGATCTCTCAGCGCCAGATCCCTTAGGAGCTCTTACTCTTTTTGGTTTTGTGGAATGGAACGTTCCAGGTATTTTGCAAATTCTAAATGTTGGAATTTGGCCAATCTTAATGGGTATTTCGATGTATATTCAATTTAAATTGAACCCAGCTCCGGTAGATAAAATGCAAGCCAAAATTTTTGGTTTATTGCCAATAGTATTTACTTTCATTTTAGGTGGCTTCGCAGCAGGGCTAGTTATTTATTGGACAACTAACAATGTTTTATCAATGGCTCAACAATACATAATACAAAGAAAAATTATGAAGAGTTAATGAGCCTTGTCTCAAATTATTTCAAAAAACAAACTAAGTTTTTACTAAGCGCTACACAACCTCGTCAATATCCTAATGTAAGTTTTCCTGAAATAGCTTTCATAGGTAGGTCAAATGTTGGGAAATCTAGTTTAATCAATGCTGTTTTTATGAAAAAACTGGCACATATTTCAAATACCCCCGGTAAAACAAGACAAATTAATTTTTTTAATCACGGTGACTCAATGATGGTTGTTGATCTTCCTGGGTATGGATTTGCAAAAATATCTCAAAAGGAGGCCTTTCAGATATCAGATCTTGTCTCTCAATATTTAACATCACGTGAAAATTTAAAGAAAATATTTGTATTAATTGATAATTCATTAGGGCCAAAAAAAATAGACATAGAGATGATTGACTCGATGAAACAAATAAAACAAAAAATTATTATTTGTTATACCAAAAGTGACAAAAAAATAAAAGAAAAGTCGGCTTTTTTAGACAATTTAAATACTGAATTTGAAAACTACATTGTAAGTTCAAAAACAAACGAAAACATATTTGAAATTCAAAAAAAAATTTTTGAATTTTTATAAATCTTCTTGGCTTTTATATAATAAACATTAGTTTAACACGCTTATGAACAATATAACAAATTGGGTTTTTGACTTAGACAATACACTCTATAAAGCGGAGTGTGGTTTGTTTGATAAAGTACACATACTTATGGGCAAATTTATTGAGGAAAAGTTAAATTTAAATTCTGGAGATGCACAAGCTCTGAGGTCTAAATATTATCATCAATATGGAACAACGCTCAGGGGTCTTATGATTGAACATCATGTGGATCCCAATGAATATTTGGACTACGTACATCAAATTAATTATGAAGTAGTTCAACCTAACATATCTCTTGCGGAAATATTAAAAAGCTTAAATGGAAAAAAATATATTTTTACAAATGCTAATTTTGAACATGTGGAAAAAGTTTTAGAAAAACTTAATATGACTAATATTTTTGATGGATGTTTTGACATTTCTGAGAGTGATTACATGCCAAAACCTCACAAAGAAGTTTATGACTCATTTCAAAATAAATTCAATTTAGACAATAGTTCAACAGCTATGTTTGAGGATCTTCATATTAATTTGAAAGAGCCCCATAAAATGGGGTGGCAGACAGTTTGGGTAACGAATAACCTCGAATACAACCTAAATAAAGATGTCAATCGGCAAGAAGATATTCAAAAAATTATTGATGAAAAAGGCTACATATCACACGTTACTGATGATTTGGAAAATTTCTTAAAAAACGTGATATAAAGGTATTATGAGCCATCAAGATATAATTGAAAAATTATGGGATCAAAGAGATCAGATAAATTTTATTGAGGATAATGAAGCCAAAAAAAATGTAGAGAGTGTTCTTAACTTATTGGATGATGGAAAGCTTCGAGTATGCGAAAAAAAAGAGAATGATTGGCATGTGAATCAATGGCTTAAAAAAGCAATTCTTTTAAGTTTTAGAATTCAAGATATGGAAATAATAACTGGCGGTCCGAGTGTAAAAGACGGGTCTACTTCATGGTGGGATAAAGTTCCCTCAAAATTCCAAGATTGGAAATCAGAAAATTTTCAATCAGCTGGTTTTAGAGCTGTTCCTAACTGTGTTGTAAGGAGATCAGCATTTATTGCAAAAAGTGCAGTGCTTATGCCTTGCTTTATTAACTTGGGTGCATATGTAGATGAGGGAACAATGGTAGATACTTGGGCTACTGTTGGGTCTTGTGCTCAAGTAGGAAAAAACTGTCATATCTCAGGAGGTGCGGGTATAGGAGGAGTCTTAGAACCTTTGCAGGCAAATCCAGTTATAATAGAGGATAATTGTTTTATTGGTGCGAGGTCAGAAGTCGCCGAAGGTGTAATTGTTGGAGAGGGATCGGTATTGTCAATGGGAGTATTTATTGGTGCATCAACAAAAATTTATAATCGTGAAACTAAAGAAATTTATATGGGGAAAGTTCCTCCATATTCTGTAGTCGTTCCGGGTAGTCTTCCAAGTTCTAAAGGAGATGCATCATTGTACTGTGTTGTGATTGTAAAAACGGTTGATGAAAAAACTCGTTCAAAAACCTCCGTTAATGAATTATTAAGAGATTAAAATGTTAGACACAATAGAGCTATCAAAAAAATTAATATCTTTTGACTCTGTTACACCAGCAAAACAAGACATTTTTGATTTCTTAATTGAAACATTTGAAGAAAATGGTTTTACAACAAAACAACTCAACTTTGATGGAGATGGGAGTTACGAAGTAATTAATATCATGGCTACGTATGGTCCAATTAATACAAATGGAAAACATTTTAATTTTTTATGTCATGTTGATGTAGTGCCTCCTGGTAACTTAGAGGATTGGGACACACCACCTTTTGAACCAACCATTAAAGATGGGTATCTTTATGGCCGTGGATCAGAGGATATGAAAGGTTGTACGGCAGCTAGCATGGTAAGTGTCTTTAAATTCATTAGGGAAAATAAAGATTTTAATGGCACAATAAGTTTTATCATAACTGGAGATGAAGAAGCAGACTCCGTAAATGGTGTAAAGAAAGTCGTAAAATGGTTGAAAGAAAATAGTATAAGAATAGACGGGTCAATAGCCACTGAGTCATCCTCTGAGAAAATAATCGGTGATCAGATCAAAGTTGGGAGAAAAGGAGCTGTAGACGTTCAAGTTGAAATTATTGGTAAGCAAGGGCATGCTGCGTATCCTCAACTAGCTCAAAACCCTCTACATTGTTTGTCTAAGGTTATCTCTTTTTTTGATGATCAAAAACTTGATGATGGTGCAGAATATTTTGAACCATCTACTCTTCAATTTACACAGATCAATTTAAATAATAAAGCAAAGAATGTAATTCCTGAAAAATTGATAACTGTTGGCGATATGCGCTTTAATGACAACTGGGATCAAGAAAAAATACAAAGCTATTTCAATGAACATTTAACTAAGATTTGCTCAGAAAATAATTGTGATTTTAAATTGAATTTGACTTTTAGAGGTATGCCTTTCCAATCTTTCGATAATCCATTTACAAAACACTGTATTAAAGCAATAAAAGATGTTACGGGATTAGAAGCTAGCCAAGATACTGGAGGTGGAACATCAGATGCTAGATTTATGCAAGAGGTCTGCCCTGTCTTCGAATTTGGAACTATTAACAAAACCCTGCACAAAGTTAATGAATGTGTTTCTATAGAGGATCTCAAAACTACTGAACAAATTTATTTCAAAACTTTAGAAAACTTTTTTGATAATTGAAAGAAGGAGATTTAATTCCTGATATTACTTTAAGATCTGTTTCAGCAGATGGTACTAAGAATTTTGGATTACATGACAACTTCAAATTAAAAAGGACAATGATAATCTGCGTACCAGGAGCATTTACTTCGACATGCCACATTCAACATCTTCCACCATTTATTAAAGGGGCAAAAAAATTAATGTCTGAAAAGAAGGTTGATCAAATTTGTTGTATGACAACTAATGATCCTTATGTACTGGATTTGTGGAGAAAAGACTTTGGTAAATCAGAAATATTATTTTTATCAGATGGAAATAATGAATTTTTAAAATCTTCTCAATTAATAAGAAATCATGAAAAAAGCTTTATGGGACAAAGACTTATTCGTTCAATTATTCTAATTAATAATCTTAAAGTTGAAAAATTAATTTTTGATGAGCCAGGTGAGTTAAAAAAAACAAGTTATGAGGCAGTATTAGATAGCATTTAAATATTCTTTTATTTTTTTATTTGACTCAAATTTATTAGCAAATAAAAAGCTTTGTCTGCTATAACTTTTATACTTTTTGAAAATATCGATAATTGATTTAACAAGTTCTTTGGTGTCATTTTCTTTTACAATTATACCATTGTGCCTTATTGACTCTGGTGTACCCCCACTATTACTGACTATACAAGGTAATCCAAAAGATGCGGCTTCAACATTGGATATTCCAAAGCCTTCAATGCTGTCAGGTGTAGTTAAAGTTGGCATAATATGAACAAAGGAATTTTTAAAAATTTTTTCACTAGGGTAACCATGATATATAAAATCTACTTGTCCGCGTAGTGAGTGTTTAATAACTAAATCCTTTAATCTAGATAATTCTGGTCCATCTCCTAAAATGGCATATTTTAGTATAATATTATATTTATTTCTTAGTACAGACATCGCTTCAAAAACTAAATGGTGCCCCTTTCTGTACTCTAGTCTAGCTACAGTACATAAATCATATTTTTTTTTAATTTTATTTTTTGAAATCTTTTTTATAAAAGCAGGGTGGATTATTGTATGGTTAATTTTTTTTAAATTTTTAAAATTTTTTATAGCTTTGTTTTTAGTAAACTTAGAATTATAAATTACTAAGTCTGCTTTATTTAAAGAATTCAAAATTCTATCTTTACTACTTAATTTTAATATTTCATTCCCGTGAACTAAGCAAATTTTTTTCACATCTATAGTATGATTAAATGGTTCTAGTGATTTCCAACTATCAAAAAAAATAATATCAATTTTATTATTTTTTAAAAAGTTCTGAGCAAAACTTAATTTTATTTTTTTTCTTAAAAATTTGATTTGATCAAATCTGTAAATATCAAATTTACATTCACTATCAAAATCTGAAGAAGTAAATTTAGAGCCATCAGATAAAACTATTACTTTATTTCGTGCAGCAAATGCATATTGAGCTATATTTGTCATAACAGACTCTATGCCTCCTACTTTTGGAGCAAAACACTGCGTGTATATAAGAATATTAATAAGAAATCTCCTTTAAAATCAATCCTTTTGATGGAACTGTTGGTCCAGCTAGGCTTCTATCTTTAGCTTTGATTAATTCTTTTATCCAATTAATATTTTTGTTTTTTAATCCAACTTCTAATAAAGAACCAACCATTATTCTGATTTGTTGATAAAGAAAAGACTGTGCTTTAAATATAAAAATAATTTTTTTACCTTTAACTTCAATTGACGCTTCGTCTATGGTTCTAAGTGGTTTGTTAGCTTGACACCCTTGTGCTCTGAAAGAAGAAAAATCGTGCTTACCAAGAAACAACTTAACAGCATTTTGCATTGAGTCTATATCCAAAGGTTGACGAATATGTATACTAAAATCATCCTCAATGACTGATGGTGCTTGACTATTAAAAACTTGATAATTATAAATTTTGCTCTTGGCTGTAAAACGTGCATTAAATTCTTGATCTACATTTTCTACTTTAGTAATTCTAATCTTTTCCGTTCCTAGATGAAAATTAATTCCATTTAAAATTTGATATTCATCAAATTTTTTTTCTAACTCAAAATTAGCACATTGTGCTAGAGCATGTACTCCAGCGTCAGTCCTCCCAGCACCTTGAATAGTTTTTTTTTCACCAGAAAATTTAAATATTGCCTTCTCTATTTCACCTTGCACGGTCTTCTCATTTTTCTGATATTGCCAACCACAATAAGGTAAACCATGATATTCGATTGTAAGTTTTATATTAGTCATTATCGATCATTGAATTTAATTGAAATTGATTATTTCCTAAAACAAATTCTTTAATATCTAATGGTTTCTTTCCTTCAGCTTGAATTTTTAAAATATCTAGGCTGTTATTTTTACATGCTATAGTAAGAGGTAAATTAATTATCTTACCCTCATCATCTTGTTTGTTAGAAATTCTAGCTTTCAAAATTTTAAATCTTTGACCTTTATATTTAAACCACATTGCTGGTGATGGGTAAAAGGCTCTTACTTTTTTTTCAATTATATCTGCAGATAGTCCCCAATCCACTCGTGTTTCAACTTTATCTATTTTTTTTGCGTATGTGGATTGTGAATGGTCTTGTTCTTTTAATTGAACTTGGCCTAGAAAATATTTTTTTAGCGTATTGAATAATAATGAGCAAGAGTCATGACTAATTAAATCAATTAATTGCTTTCCATCAGTTAATTCATTAATTTCAATATTCTGTTGGGCTAAAATTGGGCCTTCATCAATTTGATCGTTCATTTTCATTATACTAATGCCTGTTTCTTTATCATTATTCTCGATAGCTCTTTGAACAGGTGCCGCTCCTCTCCATCTTGGTAGAAGCGAGGCGTGTATGTTAATAAATCCGTGTAAAGGAGTATCTAACCAATTTAGTGGAACTATTTTCCCATATGCAAAAAGGATTGCGACATCAGGCTTTAATAATTTAAACTCTTTCAAAGATTTATCATCAAGTGTTTTGGGAGTAAAAACAGTAAGAAGTTGACTTTCTGCCCATTGCTGAACTGGTGTATTATTTTTTTTTTGTCCTCTAAATTTTTTTTTTGGCTCTTGTGTATAAATTCCTACTATGTCGTACCCACCAAGGTAAAGTGTCTTTAGGGGAGGAAGAGAAAATTCTGGTGAACCAAAATAAACTACTCGTTTTTTTTTCATTTAAATTTTTTCTATCTCTTTTTTATACTTTCTCATCTTTCTAATAATTACATCTCTTTTTAAACGACTTAAATGATCAACGAATAAAATTCCGTTTAGATGATCTAATTCATGTTGTATAATTCTTGACTCAAAACCTGTAAATGTAGAAATTTTTATTGAGTTGTCTTCATCAAGATACTCCATTTTAATTTTTTCAGGACGGTGTATTTCTGCAAAATGCTCAGGAAAAGATAAACAACCCTCTTCATATGGCACTTTATTTTCATCTAATGATATAATTTTAGGATTTATCATTGTAATAGGTTTTTTTTCTTCGTCTCTAGAGCTAGCATCAAGAATAAATATGCGAATATTTAAACCTATTTGTGGAGCAGCTAAACCTACTCCATTTGCAGAATACATAATTTCATACATTTGTTTTATTAATTCTCTATGATGTTCGTCTACTTGCGGTAAAGATACACTCTCTTTTTTTAATATGGGATCAGGTGCATAAATAAGCTTTAACATGAAATTTAATATAGTTTAATTTATACAGTTATTAGTGGCAATAAATCAAACTTTTACAGTGTTACTTTAAAATTTAGCTTAGGTTTTTACGCGACTCTAATGCTGCTCCTAGAGTATTATCATCTAAATAATGAATTTCACTACCTACAGGAACACCATAAGCGAGTTGGGTTATTCTAATATTTTGATTTTCTAGTTTATCCTTTATTACTAATGCTGTGGTTTGTCCCTCAATTGTTGCGCTCAATGCTAAAATAATTTCTTGTACTTGATTGTTGATAATTCTTTCTTTGAGTTTGTTTAAATTTAAATCTTGTTCTGTGAAATTCTTTGAGGCTGATAAGAGTCCGCCAATAACGTGATAGAGACCTTTATGATATCCAGATCTTTCAAATGCCCAAACATCAGCCATGTCTTCGACAACACATATAGTAGTTTTTGATCTATTATCTGAAGAGCAGATTTTGCATGGAGCAATGACGTCTAATATTCCACAATTAATACACTTTTTTACCACAGATGCGGTCTCTTTTATACTATCTCCTAAAGGTAACATTAATTCTTGTTTATTCTTCATCAAATATAAGGCTATTCTTTGCGCAGAGCGCTGACCGATTCCAGGTAGTCTAGAAATTAAATTAATAAATTTTTGAAGTTCGTCTTGTGACAATTTTAAAAAGGCATCTTCATTCCTGGAGGTAATGGTAATCCTCCAGTTATTTTTTTCATTTCTTCAGCTGACATTTCCTCAACTTTTTCTTTTGCTTGATTAAGAGCAGCTTTGATTAAATCCTCCAATACATCTTTTTCATCAGAAGATAACAGTGATGGATCAATATCAATAGATTGAACAATCTGTTTACCATTCATAATCACTTTGACCATTCCACCTCCGGACTCGGCTTCAACAGTTTTATTTTCTAATTCCTTCTGCATTTCTTGCATTTTTGTTTGCATTTCTTGGACTTTTTTCATCATACCGCCCATATTACCCATCATTTTCGTCACCTCTTTCTAATTCTTCAATATCTATAATCTTTGCATTAGGAAATTTAGCAAGAACTTTTTTAAATTCATCAGTCTTCATTTCTTGCTCAATTAACTCTTGCTTATATAGAGACTTAATTTTCTCTATAGTTGTAATTTCTTTTTCCTCAGTGACCTCAAGCTCATAGTCAGTCATTATGTTTTTATATAGCTCTTCACTTCCATTAAAATTTTTATCAATAACATTAATATGGAGTATTTTATTTTTTTCTGAGAATTCAACTACTTGAATATTTTCCATAATTATTCCTGCCATTAAAGGTGAAAAATTTTTTCCATAATATTGAAAAAATAGGTTATGCATATCAATTTTATCTTTTAAAGACTTCTCTGGGAATTGATTTACTTTATTTTGAATTACTTGATCGAGGTTAGGTGAAGCTTGACTTATATTTTGATTGATTTCAGACTTTTTTTTTTCTTCTGAGACTGTTGATTGATTATCATTTAATAGGAATGCGCACCTTAGAAGTACCATTTCTAGAGTTATGTGTGGTTGAGGTGAAATTTTAATTTCATCATAACCTTTCATTAAGCTTTGCCAAAAAATATTAAGCTTACCTTGGTCAAATTGAATAATGTACGAGGCAAAATTTTTATCTTCTTCAGTTAAGAACTCATCATTAAGAAGTTCTTTATTTATCTTTAATTTACATGACCAATTTATTATATTCATCATATCTTCTATAATTTTAGAGGTCTCTGATCCTCTTTGATACATTTCATCAAGCATAGCTATTAATTTTGGAAGATTGTTATTTAAAATATATTTAGATAATTCATATAAATCAGTTTGTTTTGCAAAACCAAGCATGTTGATAATTTCTTCTACAGTAATTTCTTTTTGAGATTTGAATACATTAGCTTGGTCTAATATGCTAAGCGAGTCTCTAACTGAACCTTCACTAGCCTTTACAATTAAATTTAATGCATCCTTCGATATCGATATAGCCTCTTTTTCAGCAATACCCTCTAAAAAATTTAATAAAGTCCTCTTATCAACTCGTCTCAGATCAAATCTTTGACATCTCGAAAGAATTGTTATCGGAACTTTGGATATTTCTGTAGTTGCGAATATGAATTTTGAGTGTGGCGGTGGCTCCTCAAGGGTTTTTAGTAGTGCATTAAAAGCACTTTTAGATAACATATGTACTTCGTCAACTATATAAACTTTATATTTTCCAAGAACTGGATTATATTTTACGTTCTCAATTATATCTCTTGCGTTTTCTACACTTGTGTTCGACGCAGCATCAATTTCTATAACATCCGGGTGTCTATCCTCAGTGATAGCTTTAGCTTGTTCACAATTATCTAAATCAGGATTTTTGTTGTTATCAAAAACTGTACAATTTAACATTTTAGCTACAATTCTGGCAGTTGTTGTTTTGCCTACACCACGAATTCCAGTGAAAATATATGCATTAGGAATTTTATTAAGCTCAATTGATTTTTGGATGGTATCAACCAAATACTCTTGTCCTATCAAATCTTTAAAATTTGAAGGTCTATATTTTAATGCTAGGATTTTCGATTGATTTTTCATTACAGGCTTCTAGGAGAATTACACGACCCAATTCTTTGTGTTACGGCTGCTTTCTTTCGAACCTGACCGGATTGGCATAAAAAACTGCCCATGTAATTCTCAAATTATCTTATAGCAGTATTAAATGAAAATATGAAGTTATTGTCTTACCCGATATGGAGATTTTTCAAAAACTCCTAATTTTCTCACCTTTGAGCAGTAATGATACATATCATCTAAAGCAAATTTGGTGTTATCTTGTTCAGGGTGTCCTTCAATTTCACAATAAAATTGTGTTATTACAAAGTCAGCTCCATAATTATAACTCTCAAGTTTTATCATATTTACATTATTTGTTGCAAAACCACCCATTACTTTAAATAAAGAGCCCGGTGTATTTTTTACGGAAAATAAAAATGATGATATATATGTCTTTTTTTTGTCAAATTCTAAGTTTTCGTTTTTAGACATTACATAGAATCTTGTAATGTTATTTAAAGAATTTGCAAAATTCTCATCAACTACTTTTAAGCCATATGTCTTACCTGCCAAGCTTGAAGCAATTGCAGCAGTGTCAAGTATTTTTTCATCAGAAATAGTTTTTGCAGAGCCAGCAGTATCAGCTCCAATCAAAATATTTAAATCTAATTTTTGGATTTTATCACTACATTGTGCCAAAGCTTGTTCGTGACTTAAAATATTTTTAATATTTTCGATTTTACTATCTGGATGAATTAAAAGCTTGTGTTCAACTTTTTGAAAATGTTCGAAGTTAATGTGCAAATTAGACTTGGGTATTAAACGATGAATATCAGCAACTCTCCCTGCAGCAGAATTTTCAATCGGAATCATAGCATAATCGACGTTACCCAACTCAGCTTCATTCAAAGCAATCTCAAATGTTTTGCATGGGAGTGTATCTGCACCTGAAAAAAAATCTTTTACAGCCAATTGACTGTAAGCTCCATCAACTCCTTGGAAAGATATTCTTTTACTCATTTTTAAATTAATCGATTTACTCTATCTAAATCCTCTTTTGTATCAACACCCAAAATCTCCTCTTTAATTACAGAAATTCCAATTTTACTGGTGTCAATTATACGAAGTTGTTCTAATTTTTCATTAAGTTCTCTTTGGGTTGGAGGCATAGAGATAAAATCTAATAAGAATTTTTTATGATAAGCATACACTCCAATATGATGAAATACATTTTTATTAATTTTTAAATTGCTATCAAGTATCCTCGAAAAATTTGAAGCATAATTTAGTTGATCTATTGTGACTTTTACTTTGGAACTATTTTTAGCTTCATCAATGTTAATAAATGGGCACGCTAGAGTGCTAATTTGGAATTGTAGTAATTTCTCTTTTAGTAATTGTAAATGATTGGCACTAATGAATGGCATATCTCCCTGAACATTAATAACAAATTTAAATTTATTCATTTCCTCTAATTTTCTTACTGCCTCTCCAACTCTATCAGTACCAGACATATGATTAGGGTCTGTCATGATAAATTTTAGTTTCATTTCTTCGCAGTATTCTCTTACTTCTTGATCACATATAGCTAACAATAAATTGTCCGTGATGTCCGAAACACGTTTGTAAATATAATGAAGCATGGGTAAGTCTCCAATCTTTGCAAAAGGTTTATTTGGAAATCTAGAAGCCTTTAATCTGATTGGTATAATTATTATGGTATCGTTCATTAATGCGACAAAAATCCGTTTTAAGTGCTATATTTTTAAACATAGACTTCTCTTTCAAATATGGAAACCAATAAAATTCTAGGGGCAATAATCCTCGCCCTCTTGTTAGCTGCTGTTTTCTCTAAAGTTGCGGATATGGCTATTCATCCAGAGTTTCCCGATGAACTAGCTTATAAAATTGATGTCCCAGAGGGCGGTGTCTCTTCAGAAATAAAGGAAGAGGTTAATATATTTGAGGTTCTTCCTGAAATAACCCCAATGTTAGCTTCAGCAAGTATGGAAAACGGGGAAAAAATTTTTAAAAAATGTGCCTCTTGTCACACACAAGTTAAAGGTGGAGAAAACAAAGTAGGTCCTGCTATGTGGGGAATAGTAAATAGATCAAAGGGGTCTATGGAAGGTTTTGCATATTCTGGTGCTTTGGTAGAATTTGGTGGTGATTGGAATGTTGAAGAGTTAAACAAATTTTTGTTAAAACCTAAAAAGTATATAGTTGGAACAAAAATGAATTATAATGGTATAAAAAAAGACCAAGATAGAGCCGATTTAATTAAATGGCTAAGTTCTCTAAGCGATTAAAGTTTTCATTCATTAATTTTTCAATATCATATAAATAATGAGTTCTGTATCCATAGATTCTAGTAAATTAAAATCTTTATTTGGGGCCTACTATGACAGAAGAATGATACGTATTCTTCTTTTAGGAATAATTAGTGGTTTCCCTTGGGTTTTAATTGCAAGCGCACTATCTTTATGGTTAAAGGAAGAGGGTTTAAGTAGAAGCACTATAGGTTGGGCTGGACTAATTTTTGGAGTTTATGCATTCAATTTTTTATGGGCACCAATAATCGATAGATTAAGACTTCCTTTTTTGACTAATAAGATGGGTCATAGGAAATCAATAATTATATTGATGCAAACAGTCATCTTAATATGTCTTGTTATATGGAGTGTCTTAGAGCCAACACAAAACTTGGCCTTAATAATTGGAGTTGGGTTAGCTATTGCTATTTCATCTGCTACTCAAGATATAACAATCGATGCTCTAAGAATTGAACAAATAAAAAGGGATGAAACCTCAAGTATGGCTGCAGGAGCAGCTATGGCCGTTGTTGGATGGTGGACTGGTTTTAAACTTGGAGGTTTTATTTGTTTAGAAATAGCAGAGAAACTGGAATTATCAGGTGTTGATCAATATTGGCAAGTAACATTTATTTTTTTAATGGCAATAATAGTACTATGTAATGTAGGTTTGGTATTTATACCTGAGTCTAATAAAGAGAGATTCCAAGAGATAATAAACACTGACTCCTCAAATTCAAATGTAAATAGTTTAAGAAATGCTGGATACCTGTTTGCCTCAATAGGAATTTTATGCTTTTTAGTTGGAAAATTCTTCGAAAAAATTTGGTTTACAAATGGTGGTATAGCTTTTGTTGTTATTGGAGGAGCATTTTATTTATTTTCATTTTATATACAAAGATTTGGTGAGGATAATCCTGTTTCTCAAACTCTCTATTATTTAAACAATGTTGTAGCAAACCCCTTAAATAGTTTCTTTAGTATTAATGGAGTTAAAATTGGTATTGCAATTCTTGCTTTTGTATTTTTATTCAAAATAGGTGAGGCGTTTCTTGGAAGAATGAGTTTGGTATTTTATAAGGAAATTGGTTTTTCTAAGGGCGATATAGCAATATTTTCAAAAGCATTAGGCTGGATTACAACCATTGTATTTACGCTTATCGGTGGAGCTATAGCAATGAGATCTGGTATTTTTAAAACATTAATTGTGGCAGGTATTGCAATGGCCGGAACAAATATTTTATTTTCAGTACTTGCTTGGGTAGGACCATCAAAAACTCTCTTTGCTTTTGCGGTAATATTAGATGACTTAGCAGCAGCATTTGCAACAGTTGCATTTGTTGCATTTATATCTCTTTTAGTTGATCGTAGTTTTACTGCTACTCAATATGCTTTATTAGCCTCTGTTGGAACGGCAGGAAGAACTTTACTAGCTTCTTCTTCTGGAGCATTAGTTGATGGGTTAGGTGGTAACTGGGGATTATTTTTCATCATTACAGCTTTAATGGTAGTTCCCTCTTTAATTTGTCTTTTATTAATTAAAAATAAAATTAAGTTTAATAAAACTAGTTAATCAGTGCAGAAGACAATTTATTATAACCAGCCGTAAAACCAGATAATGAATACGTAATAGTCGCCTGTCTGTTATCTAATAATAATATTTTTAGATTAATTTGATTTCCAGCTTTGAAAAAATTAACAAAATTTTCTCCAATTATTTCTGCAACAAAACAGGCACTTTGGTTACAGTATGCATAATCTAATTCCAAAGGATCCTTGTCATCAATTTGTATAGAAACTGGGCTCTTTAGATTTACAGCATGTGGAAAAGCAATTTGCATTTGAGTTAAATTTTCAGGATTTATAGTAATTGACAAATAGCTCACAACCTCCTCTGTGTTTGGATCAAAAACTAATTCTCTTAATTCACAGATTTTTTGTTTTTGCTCCTCAACACAAGTAAATTGCCAAGCATCAAAATTTTCTTGCTCTAAAATATGCTCATCAGCAAATAAAGTTCCTATTAGTACAAAATAAGTGAGTATTATTCTCATAAAAAAAGCATACATAATGTTAAATATTATCCAATAAAGAATTTTGTACTATTTTAATTCGAAATGAATAATTTCATTGTCAGATCCTATTCTCATTTTTGGACCCCATGTGGCTGATCCTGAGCTAACATACAAATGGTTGTTATTTTTTTTGTAAAGACCATAATTTTGGGGAAATTGAAGTTTTACTATTAAATTAAATGGAAAAATTTGACCATTGTGTGTATGGCCTGAAAGCATTAAATTGGCCTTATATGAGGCTTTTTTCCAAATTGATGGTTTATGAACTATCAAAAGGTTGAATAAGTTTTCTTTAGAGAGTTTATCTACGTATTCCATTTTAGATTTATTAGAAATGTTATCAGAGAGGCCAATTAAATTTATTTCATCCAATTGTATTGACTCATTATCTAAGGTTTTTATTCCAACTGTATATAATTCATCAAGATGTTTTTTAAAATTTTGAACATAATATTCGTGATTTCCTGTTACAAAAAAAATAGGTTTATTTATTCTCTTTAATTCGTGAAGGTCGGAAATTTTAAATGCACTACTATCAATTAAGTCACCACCGATTACAAGGAAACTAAAATCTAATTCACAAATTTTTGAAACTAATTTTTTTAGAGATAATGGATCATTTGAACCAATGTGAACATCACTGACAAAAATAAATTTAATACTTTTTCTAATACTTTTTGATTCGATAGATAGTTTTTTAATTTTAAGTTTTTTTGAATTCACATATCCATAAATTATTGTAGGTATTTGAAAAGTAAAAAACAGAAGTACTAAATGAAAATCAATTAATATCTGTACATAGCTAATTATTATAAGAGGTAAAATAATAAAAAAAGATACTGTTCCAACTCCTATTCCCTCATAAACAAAAAACTTGATAATTTTATTCGTACTTTTTGATCTAAAATAATATAAACAAATTCCAAAAACTATAGTAGTTCCCAACAGGGCTTCAAACAATGAAGTTGGCTTACCTAGCCATGTTGACAAAATATCAAACGGAAAAATAAAAATTAGATACGAAAATACAAATAAAATTATATAAGAAATCAATGCATTAATTATTTTTTGGACTTTTATCAAAATAAAAAAGTATTATTCCTGCTGATATGACTATTAGTATACCTATATAATTATATAATGTTGGCAACTGTTTAAAAACTAACCAACCTAAAATAACACCAAAAATTATTTGAACATAACTCGTTAAACCAAATACAGAAGCAGGAAGAGTTTGGGATCCATAAATTACTGCACTGATACCAAGGCCTGCAAATATACCACCAAGTAAAGAAAGTGATAAATCCCTAATTGGCATAAACTCAAAGTGAAATTTTATAGAAAAAATAAAAATTATAACACTTACGACCATGCTGAAAAATGATGCCGAATATGATGATGTTAAGTGATTATATTTTCTTGTAATCAAGTGGGTAACAGCTATACAAAAAGCACCCAAAAAAACAAAAAAAACTCCAAGGAATGAAACTACGTTAGTGCCAAATGGTTCTGCAGAAATAACCACACCCAAAAAACCTATTAAAATAGCTAAAACTCTTATTATATTAATATTATCGCTTAAGAAAAAGTGAGACAAAACAAGCAACATTAATGGAGAAGTAAAAAGCACCGGATAGACTACTGAAAGAGGAAGTAATAAAACGCCTTTCAAGACAAAAAGAAATCCAATTGTATGAACAATTCCTCTTATAATTTGGAAGAAATAATTTTGTTTTTTATAAAAATGAAAGCCATGATTTTTACATATAAAAAAAAGTAAAGGTATTAGAGAAAATAATGCATTTAAAAATAATAATTGTAGGACAGAATAGGTTTCTCCTAGAATTTTAATAACGGAGTCCATTGAAACTAAAAATAAGAAACCTATAAAAGAGATTACTGAGGGAAGGAAAAATTTTTTATCTAACATTTTAAATAATTTAAAACCTTAATCTTTTTTCAATGAAACGCACTTTAAATCGTAAGCCCATTTTTTATTATACTCTTTGTAAGATATTGAAAAAACTAAATCTAAATTTTCTTTGATTGAAATTGATGAAATGTAATCTTCTGTATTGTAATTAAATATCAAGCTTAAATTATCTTCATCAAATAATTTATAATTTTTTTCATCAAAGCTACTAAAAATCATCACATTTTTATTTTTTTTATTTTCAATTATATCTAATTGTGTTCCAGAAACTTTTTGCTTACAATCAAAATATTTTAGTGCATTTATACTTTTGTCGCATATACAAGCAAGAGGGAATTTTTCTAAAATTTCAGTAATTGCTAAATTAGGAAGAATTAAAGAAAAAAAGATGATAACATATTTCATATCATTTAATTGTATACATCATGATAAATAAACAGTTAATCACAATTATTATCTTTTGTGGTATCGGTTTTGCGATAATAAGACTTTTATTAGACTTTTTTTTTCCTGGGGGAATTGCTTTTTGAATGAATATAACAGAAAAAAATTGTGGGAAAAAATTCAATCAACAGGTGACAAGCTTCAACCTCTTTTAAAACCATCTCAATTTCATCCAAATGGGAGAAATGCATATGCACATATAGCTCTAAGTATCAAAGAAAAATTTGGTAAGAGCTACAAAGATCTTTCTGATGACAAGTTTGATGAAATAATTTCATACATCGAACATTTGTTAAGAAATCCTGATTAAATTTACTTGATTTTTTTTTTATAAATAATAATTGTATTTTTTAAATATATGCCTAGAACAAAAAGTTTAGCCACTCTCATTAATCATTATGGTAGTGAAAGAGAATTTAAACTCAAAGCAAATAAAATCTCTGATGTATATAAAATATTAAATAGAGAAATTTTTAATAATCGTTTAAAAAAGCCCTATATCCTTACAAGAAGGATGCATGGCGCACTAGGTTTATTTGAATTCAATCCATATGCAACAAAACACTGCTATAGAATAACCCTTCATAATAAATTTAAAAATTTTCAAGAATTTGTTGAAATTCTTGGACATGAGATGGTTCATTATTATCAAAAATTGATCCTAAAACAAAACTCAGCAAAACATAATAAAGAATTTTATAGTTTCAAAAGAAAATTTAAAAAAATTGGACTGAATTTAAAAAGAGTTTATCGTTAATTACTCGTTTTTAAACTTTCTATTAAGCAATATCTTAATTTCTTTTTTCGATGGACTTCCATTGATGATTTTAATAATGGAATTTATAATTGGAAACTTAATAATATTAATTTTTTTATTATTTTTTATATTTAGACAGCTATTAATTCCTTCGATAGTCTTACTTTTCAATGTTTTATATTTGCTTTTTTTTTCAAAACAAAACCCAAAATTATAGTTCCTTGATTTATTTGAGCTACATGAAAGTATTAAATCTCCAATACCTCCAAGGCTATAAATCATATTAGTATTTAGGTTTAAGCTCTTAAGCATACTTTTTATCTCAACAATACATCTTGTTATATAAGCAGCTCTTGCATTTTGACCCAATGACTCTGCATCTATAATTCCTGCACCAATCGCATAGATATTTTTGAGGATACCTAAAAATTCAAGTGTTTTATAACCTTCTGAATAATAAATTCTTATATTTGTATCTTTAAAGATATTACCGATATTTTTATTAAGTTTGTTACTCGATAAACTTAAGGCTGTGGGTTTCCCATATAAAACCTCATCTGCAAAGCTAGGTCCGGATAAAAAATGGTAATTTTTTAAATTTAGTTTTTTTTTTATCAGATTTGAGATGAAATCACCATTCTTACTGATTCCTTTTGAGCATATTATTAATTCATTAATTTTCTGATTTTTTAAATAATCATCGCAAAAATTATCAAATGCAGCAGCAGGTAAGACATAGAAAATATAAAGATATTCACTAGTTTTAAAATTACCCGATGTTGATTTTAGTTTTCTAGATAATTTGAAATTTTTATAATATTTTTTATTAATTTTGTTTTTATTTATTTGATTGGATAATTTCAGATCCCTTGCCCAAAGATAAACATTATTATTTTTCTTTGAGAGTGCATTAGCAATAGCTGTACCCCAAGCACCTGCACCGACTACTAAGATTTTTTTATTCACTTTTATAATAATTTAATATCACTAGAGAAAGATATTTTAATAGTATGTTTTGAATTAGAAAGAACAATATTTTTAATTAAGTCAATATTAAACTTAAAAAAACTATTCAAAAAAATACAAAAAAAAACTACTCCTTCTTTACATTTTTGAATTTTTTGTGTGAACTTCATATGAAATGTATGATGTTGTTATAATTGGTGGTGGTATTAACGGTGTTGGCATAGCAAGAGATGCTGCGGGAAGAGGTTTAAATACTTGTCTAGTTGAAAAAGGTGATATTGCCTCCGAAACATCTTCATGGTCAACAAAATTAATTCATGGGGGGATAAGATATTTAGAAAATTACGATTTTAGACTAGTAAGAGAGTCTCTTATAGAAAGAGATGTGATAAAAAAAATTGCCCCTCATATTACAAAACCTTTAAAATTTGTTTTACCTCATGTTCCAAGTTTAAGGCCAAGCTGGATTATAAGAATTGGTTTGTTTTTGTATGATAGATTGAGTGGCAAATCAACCTTTGAAAAATCAAAATGTATTTCTTTAGATGAAACTTTTAAAGAAAACCCAATAAAAGAGAATTTTAAAAATGGTTATGTTTATTCTGATTTATTTGTTGATGACTCCCGACTAGCTCTACTTAACGCAGAGGATGCTATAAATAAAGGTGCAAAAGTCTACACTAACACAAATATTATCAAGACGATCAGAGATAAAGATAATTGGTCAATTTTTTTAGACAATGGTGAAGTTTTAAAATCAAAAGCTGTTGTTAATGCAACTGGGCCTTTTGCTATATCAGTTTTAAATAATGTTTTTGGAATAAAATCCAAAAAAAAATTAAGACTAGTTCAAGGAAGCCATTTAGTAGTCAAAAAAATATATGATGGTGATCAAGCGTACATACTCCAGTTAAATGATAAGCGTATAATTTTTATGATACCATTTAAAAAAAAATATACTTTAATAGGTACTACTGATCATGAAGTTGAAGATTTTGAAAATCCCAAAATTACATATGAAGAGAAAACCTATTTAATTAATTCAGTCAATTCCTTTATAAAAAAAGAAATTGTCGATAATGATATCGTATGGACTTATTCAGGTGTAAGACCGTTGATTGAAGACAATAGTCAGAAAGCATCTAAGGTATCAAGAGACTATGCTTTTGAAATTGACGATAGAGATGGAGCTCCAATTTTGACAGTTTTTGGAGGAAAACTTACAACCTATAGAAAGCTTTCAGAGCAAGTTTTGAAAAAGTTAAGCAAGTACATAGTAGTTTCAAATAAAACATGGACATCCAATGAAGTTTTACCAGGTGCAACTGATATAAATGTTAATAGCGAAAATATCCCTGAAAAAGTATTTAAACGACTTATCGAAACATATGGAGCTAAAGTATCAAAACTAAATGAATATTATAATGAATTTAATGCAGGTGGAGATCTGATTTTTGAGGATTTTTATGAATTTGAGGTAAAATATCTTATTAAAGAAGAGATGGCTCGAACTTCTGAAGATATTTTATTTAGGAGAACAAAACTTGGAATTAATTTTCCCAAAGAAGCGAAGGATAAATTAGAAATTATTTTAAAAAGACACCTTTAGTTCTTATGATATTATAAATTGGTGCAAAAATTTATTTTATCAATTGATCAAGGAACAACTTCTACACGTTCGATAATTTTTAATGATAATTTTGAAATTGTTTCTAGTGATCAATTGGAATTTAAACAATACTTTCCAAAAGATGGGTGTGTAGAACACGACCCTCAAGAGATATTTAATACTGTTTTACAAACGACACAAAATGCAATTAAAAAAGCAAAAGTTAATTCCAGCCAAATATTAGGTATAGGAATAACTAATCAACGAGAAACTGTAGTCATTTGGGACAAACAAACAGGTAAGCCTATTTACAAAGCTATTGTTTGGCAAGATAGAAGAACAGTAAATTATTGCAAAGATTTAACTAGGAAAGGATTTGCAAAAAAAATACAAAAAATTACTGGACTTGTAATTGATGCATATTTTTCAGCAACTAAAGTTAAATGGATACTTGACAATATAGAGTCATCAAAAAAACTGTTAAAAGAGGATAGGCTTTTATTTGGAACAATTGATACTTGGCTTCTGTGGAAGTTAACAGAGGGAAGGTCTTTTTTTACTGAGGCTACGAATGCTTCAAGAACCATGTTATATGACATCAAAAAAAACTGTTGGTCAAAGGAATTACTAAAAATTTTTAATATCCCTTATAAAATTCTTCCCGATGTAAAAGATAGTGCAGATGATTTTGGGTACACAACTCTTTTTGGAGATAAGATCAAAATAGGAGGTATGGCTGGTGACCAACAAGCAGCAACAATTGGACAGGCCTGTTTTAAGCCAGGATCTATTAAGTCTACATATGGGACTGGTTGTTTTATGATCATGAATATTGGACAAAAACTTAAAATATCAAAAAATAATTTGCTTACGACCATTGCATATAAAATTAATAATAAGACCACTTATGCCTTAGAAGGTTCTATCTTCATTGCTGGAGCTGCTGTTCAGTGGTTAAGAGACTCACTTAAAGTTATCAAAACAGCACAAGAGACAGAGATTTTTTATTCAAAGAGTGATCAAAGTCAAAAAATTTACTTTGTTCCCGCTTTTGTTGGGTTAGGGGCTCCTTATTGGGATGGCGAAGCCAGAGGTGCAATTTTTGGAATGACAAGAAATACTGGAATAGCAGAGTTTGTCAAAGCCGCTATAGATAGTGTTGCATACCAAACTAAAGACTTGGTCATTGCCATGCAGAAAGATAGTGGTGTTCCAATTAAACAACTTAAAGTCGATGGTGGAATGGTAGCAAATGAAGATTTCCTGCAATTTTTATCAAATATTTTAATTTTAAATTGTGATAGACCAAAAGTAACAGAAACAACTGCATTGGGAGCAGCTTATCTAGCTGGACTTTCTTCAGGATTTATTAAAAATACTGAGGAAATCTCTAAAAAATGGCAAAGTGATAAAATATTTAAACCAAAACTTCATAAGAAAGAAGTAAAATATCTTTACGAAGGGTGGTTAAAAGCAGTAAAGAAAACAACAACAAAAAAGAATAGCAAATAAAAAAATTTTTGATATTTATGTTATATGCGCATTAATATTGAAATTGGTGATATTGAAGCATTTATTGAATTAACTGAAACTAACTCTTTTGCTAAAGCTGCAAATAATTTAAATTTATCTCAACCCGCTCTCTCAAGAAGAATTCAAAAGTTAGAGCACGAATTAGGAACCACTCTATTTGATAGGACCACTAGAAAAGTTCAGCTTTCATATTCTGGTAGAAATTTTTATGATCGAGCAAGAGGAATAATAGAGGCAGTCAAAACAGCAACAAAAACTCTAAATGAAAAATATAGTTTTCCCTCAATAATTAAAATTGGGGTGGTTCATTCGGCGCTAAGAAATATTTTATTTTCATCACTCAAACAATTCAAAGAAATTGAACCAAGGTGTAAAGTTCAAATCATTGAAAGGTCATCTAATAATGTTGTTGATAGTGTTTTGGGAGGAGAATGTGATTTTGGTATAAATTTTACTGGTAAACAAGAACCTGGAATTAGCTTCGAAAATTTATTCGTCGAAGATTACGTCGTTGTATTTCCAAAAGGAGACAAGTTAGAAAAAAAAAGAAAAATAAAGATATCTGAAATTAAAGGTAGAAATTTTATTTCAATATGGAAAGGTTCTGGGAGTAGAATTTATATTGAGAATGCACTTGCGCTCCAAGAAGAAGATATCGATTGGGCGTATGAAGTAAGGCACATACCAACTGCATTGAATATGGTTGAGCAAGGTCTTGGAATAACTCTTGCCCCAAAATTAGCTATTTCAAAGGATTATTCTTCTCTGTCATATAGGCCTCTAATTGATCCCTCTGTAACTAGGACAATTGGATTAATAAAAAGATCTGGAAGAGATTTAAGCTATGACTCGCAAAAATTATATGACCTTTTAAAAGAAAAATTTAAAAAATAATTAATTAGTATAATGCATAAATAAATTTACTAATTAATGTTTATAATAAAAGTATGTTGTCAGTAGATAGCTTTAAAACACTTGATCAATTCTCAAATAATGGAAAAAAGTACATTTTCTATAACCTATCTAAATTGGAGGATAATTTTCCTAAAATAAAAAAAGTACCTAAATCAAAAAAGATACTCATTGAAAATTTACTTAGATTAGAAGATGGCAAAGATGTAAATAAAGACCTTATCGAAAATGTATTAGAAAATCCTGAGAAAAAACATGAAATATTTTTTCTTCCTTCAAGAGTGTTAATGCAAGACTTTACTGGCGTGCCTGCAGTTGCAGATTTAGCAGCAATGCGTGATGCTGTTTCAAAAAAAGGTGGTGATCCATCAAAAGTTAATCCTATGTCCCAAGTTGATTTAGTAATAGATCATTCTGTAATGGTTGATTATTTTGCTAGCCCAAATGCGTTTCAAAAAAATGTAGATATGGAATTTGGAAGAAATGCGGAGAGATATGAGTTTTTAAAATGGGGACAACAAGCTTTTAAAAATTTTAGGGTTATTCCTCCTGGCACAGGAATATGCCATCAAGTAAATTTAGAGTATTTAGCTCAAGTGGTCTGGAGCAAGGAACTTGGTGACAAAGATTTATTATACCCTGACACATTAGTTGGAACAGACAGTCATACGACAATGGTAAATGCACTTGGTGTTCTAGGTTGGGGAGTAGGAGGAATTGAAGCTGAGGCTGCTATGCTTGGCCAATCTGTATCAATGCTTTTACCAGAAGTTGTTGGTTTTGAAGTATCGGGGAGAATGAAAGAGGGTGTTACAGCAACAGATCTAGTTTTAACAATTGTACAAATGCTCCGAAAAAAGGGAGTGGTTGGAAAATTTGTTGAATTCTATGGTGATGGTATAAAGAATTTATCACTCGCTGACAGAGCAACTATTGCCAACATGGCTCCAGAATATGGAGCAACTTGTGGTTTTTTTGCAGTTGATGAAGAAACTATCAAGTACCTGAAGTTAACATCTAGAGGCTACGATCTGATAAATACTGTTGAAAAATATAACAGAATTCAAGGTTTGTGGGCCGATGACACGTGTAATTATAATGATACCGTTCATTTAAAACTAGAAAATGTTCAAGCATCATTAGCAGGGCCTAAAAGACCTCAAGATAGAATTAATCTTGAAAGCGTGAATTTAAATTTTAAAGAATTTTCAAAAAACAAACCCGTTGAAAAAGAAATTAAAAATCACAATTATAAAATGCAAGACGGTAACGTTGTAATTGCTGCTATTACTTCATGCACTAATACCTCTAATCCTGATGTTTTAGTTGCAGCAGGCTTAGTCGCAAAAAAGGCTTGTGAATTAGGTCTACAAGTAAAACCTTGGGTTAAGACTTCTTTAGCACCTGGTTCAAAAGTTGTTACTGATTATTTGGCTAAATCGGGTTTGAATAAATATTTAGACCAACTTGGTTTTCATCTAGTTGGTTATGGATGCACTACGTGTATTGGAAACTCAGGGCCACTTGATAAAGATATTGCCGAGTGTATCTCAAAAAATGATTTAACAGTTGCTTCTGTACTTTCAGGTAATAGAAATTTTGAAGGCAGAGTTAATCCACACGTAAAAGCTAATTATCTTGCCTCACCACCTTTAGTTGTAGCATATGCTTTAGCAGGGTCTGTTCGTATAAATTTAATAAGTGATCCAATTGGTATTGACACAGATGGTAATGAAGTATTTTTAAAAGACATTTGGCCTAACAATAGCGAAATCCGAAATGTTGTTGAAAAAAATGTATCACCTGAAATGTTTAAAAAACAATACTCTGATGCTTTAGATGGGCCAAAAGAATGGCAAAAAATTAATACTTCTACGGGAGACCTGTATAATTGGAATTCTTCATCAACTTACGTACAAAAACCTCCATTTTTTGATAATCAATCAAATGATGATAAAGAGATCAAGCCAATTGAGAATGCAAGACCTTTATTACTTCTAGGCAATAGTGTTACTACAGATCACATTTCACCTGCAGGGGCTATTAAAGTTGACAGTCCTGCTGGCAACTACTTCATGGAACGGCAAATACGTCAAAATGATTTTAATTCATATGGTGCTAGAAGGGGCAATCATGAAGTAATGGTAAGGGGTACTTTTGCCAATATAAGAATTAAAAACCAACTGCTATCAAACGTTGAGGGCGGATACTCAATTTTAGAACCTGATAAGAAAAAAATGAGTGTTTATGATGTTGCTATGGAGTATGCAAAAAGGTCTGAAAATGTTGTAGTTTTTGCAGGAGAAGAGTACGGAACTGGATCATCGCGTGATTGGGCTGCAAAAGGCACAAAGTTATTAGGTATTAAGGCGGTTATTGCTGAAAGTTTTGAAAGAATACACCGATCAAATTTGGTTGGAATGGGAGTTCTGCCTATACAACTTAAAAGTCACACAATAAATGATTTAAATATTCAATCGTCCGATTTAATAAATATCAGGCTTAATGAAGACCTGAAGCCTCTACAAGAATTAGAAGTCATTATTCAAAGTAATCTAAGAAATATAAAAATAGATTGTATTTTAAGAATTGATACTATTAATGAGCTACAATATTATAAAGCGGACGGCATATTAAATTTTGTTTTAAAAAATATTCTTAAAAACTAAATAATTTTAGGATTTTCTAACAGCTCTTTCAGTCTAACTAAAAAAGTTACAGCTTGCTTACCATCTATTAATCTGTGGTCATAACTTAATGCAATATACATCATTGGTTTTATAACAATCTTCTTTTTCAAAGCGATGGGTCTATCAATTATTGAGTGCATGCCTAATATAGCACTTTGAGGTGGGTTGATAATTGGAGTACTCATCATAGAGCCATATATTCCTCCATTTGTAATTGAGAATGTTCCACCTGATAAATCACTCATGGCAAGTTTATTTAAATTTGCTTTCTCAGATAATTCAATAATATACTTTTCAATTTCTGCGTTTGATAAATCTCCAGCATTTCTAATTATTGGAACAACAAGCCCCTTTTCAGATCCAATTGCAATACCTATATCAAAGTAGTTTTTATAAATTATTTTATCTTCGTGAATTTCTGAATTAATCTCTGGTATTTCTTTTAAAACTTCTGTGCAAGCTTTAACAAAAAAAGACATAATGCCAAGTTTCACACTATGTTTTTTTTGAAAACTCATTTGTTCTTTTTTTCTAAGAGACATAATTGCTGACATATCAACTTCGTTAAATGTTGTGAGAATGGCAGCTGTATTTTGAGCTTCTTTTAACCTTCTAGCAATTGTTTGCCTTAATTTTGACATTGGGATAGTTTTTTCATCTAACCTAGTGTCATCTTCGTCGAAGTTTGGGAGATCAACTGCCTTAGCTGGAGTTTTTGTTTGATTTTCGGTAACTTTAGAAACATTAGGTGAATCTATTGTTTGTTTTTGATCATTTATTTCTTCGATTTGACTTGTCTCTGGTTTGGGCTTTTGTTCAGTAGTCATATTTTCTGATATTTCAGCAATAGATTGACCAACATTCACAGTAGATCCCTCTGGGGTTATTATCTTTGTTAATTTTCCAGAGGTTTGAGCAGGTATTTCAATTGTTATTTTCTCTGTTTCAATTTCAGCTAAATTATCGCCAGACTTAAAGCTATCTCCCTCTTTGATCAACCAAGATGTAAGCGTGCCTTCAATGATCGACTCTCCAAGCTCAGGTACTGTTATGTTTTTCATTACTCTTTAGGTAAGTTTTTAAATTTCATAAAACTGACACCACTTCTTTCTTTTATAACACGTTTTAGTGGTGATTTAAGAGCTAATTCTTTGATTAGTTGCTGATTAGTGCTATGTCTTTTTGATATACCTGTAGCAGGAGCTGCTGCAGGGCGCCTTCCAACATAATGAACTTTTTTGGTTAAATTATTTTTTACTAAAACATGTCTAATACGACTTTTAACAAAACTCCATGCTCCCATATTTTTTGGCTCCTCTTGAACCCATAAAATCTCACTTTCTTTATGTTTTAATATAACCTCTCCTATGGCATCAAATGGAAATGGATAAATTTGTTCAATACGAACTATTTTTACATCTTTAATATTATTCTTTGTTCTAAAATCATCTAATTCATAAAATATTTTTCCAGAGCAGAAAATTATTCTTTTTGGGTTTTTGATTTCATCTTCAATAAGACGATGAAATGATGAGCGTCCAGTAAATTCACTAATAGAGGATACATTATTTGGGTGGCGCAGTGTGGATTTAGGGGTAAATACAATTAGCGGTTTTCTAAAATTTCTATGTATTTGCCTTCTCAAAGCATGAAAGTAGCTCGCAGGAGTGGTGCAATTTACAATCTGAACGTTATCTTCTGCTGCCATTTGAAGAAATCTCTCTATTCTTGCACTTGAGTGTTCAGGACCCATACCCTCATGACCATGAGGTAACAGCATGACTAATCCACTCATTTGCATCCATTTTCTCTCACTTGAAGCAATAAACTGGTCAATAATAATTTGGGCACCATTGGCAAAGTCTCCAAATTGGGCCTCCCATAAAACCAAGGTATTTGGGTCTGCTAATGAGTACCCATATTCAAAACCTAGGACACCTAATTCAGATAGAAAACTATCAATTACTTCAAACTGTTTTTGATTTTTAGCAATGTGATTGAGTGGAATATATCTCTCCTCTGATTTTTGATCATAAAAAACTGAGTGTCTCTGACTAAAAGTTCCCCTACCAGAATCTTGGCCTGCAAGTCTCACTCTATATCCTTCCTTTAATAATGTTCCAAATGCTAAAGCCTCAGCAAAAGACCAGTCAATATTCTTTCCTGATTTTATTGAAGTTAATCGAGATTTATTAAACTTTTCTAATTTCGGATGAAGATTAAATCCTTTAGGTATTTGTGAAATTTTTGTCCCAATTTCCTTTAAGGATTTTTCTGACTCAGCTGTTCTACCTCTTCTAAGTGGGTCTTTTGGTGCAAGACTTAATCCACTCCATTGTCCACCCATCCAAGATTTTGTTTTTAATTTATAGTTTTTTGCTTTTTCAAATTTCTTCTCGAGATCAGACCATATTCTGTCTTTGATGAAGTCTACCTGTTTTGTATTTACTACTTCTTGGCTTATAAGTTTATCTGCATAAATACTAGCAACTGTTTTTTTCTTTTTTATAGTTTGATACATCAATGGTTGAGTGAAAGAGGGCTCGTCACCCTCGTTGTGTCCATGTTTTCTGTAACAAAACATATCGACAAGTGTATCTTTTTTGAATGTGTTTCTAAATTCTGTTGCAGCTCTTGAGGCTAAAACAACAGCCTCTGGGTCATCTCCATTTACATGAAATATTGGGGATTGAACAATTTTTCCTATCTCTGAAGAGTAAGGCGCAGATCGACTATATTGAGGACTAGTTGTAAATCCAATTTGATTATTAATAATAAAGTGAATTAATCCGCCAATTCTGTAGCCATTTAATTGTGACATAGTAAAGGTTTCAGCAACAATACCTTGTCCGGCAATTGCTGCATCACCATGAATTAGTAGACCTGAAACTTTAGTATTATTTTTGTCTTGAATGATTGTTTGTTTAGCTCTTATTTTGCCCGCCACAACTGGATTTACCGCTTCTAAGTGAGAGGGATTAGCTGCCATACTCACATGAATAATCTTACCTCCAAAACTTCTATCAGAGCTTGCACCTAAATGATATTTAACATCGCCAGAGCCCTGATCACTAAGGGCATTCTCGCCCCCATGGATAAATTCTCCAAAAATTTGAACATGAGGTTTTTTTACTATGTTAGCTAATATATTTAGTCTTCCTCTGTGGGCGCATGCAAAGGAAAAATCTTCTACGCCGTATTCTGAGGATCTTTTTAAAATCTGTTCAAGTGCTGGTATTGTTGACTCAGCTCCTTCAAGTCCAAATCTTTTGGTACCTCTATACTTTGTATCTAGAAACTTTTCAAAATATTCTGCTGTAATTAATCTCTCCAGGATTGTTCTTTTACCCTTAGGTGTTAATTGCATATCTTTTTTTTCTTCTATTCTATCCTTCAGCCATTTGTATTCTTCGGCGGACTGAATATGTTTGTATTCAATTGCCAAGGTGCCAGAATAGATGCTTTGAAGTTTTTCGAAAACTTCACGTACAGTAGCTTTCTGAAATCCTAAGTATCCAAATAAAAAAATTTTTCGGTCGTAATCTTTTTTTTGAAAACCGTAATACTCGGGATCTAAACCTGATGGATTGTTCTTTGCCATTAAACCTAAAGGGTCTAAATCAGCTATAAGGTGCCCTATCTCTCTGTAAGCTCTTATCATCATTACAAGTCGAAGAGAGTCAGTGATTGCCTGATCAAGAGAAATCTGATTAAAATCAATGTCTCTCGAGGTCTGTGACCAATTTATTTTTTGATAGTCAGCTAGAATAGAGATTTCCTCAGGAGCTAGAGCTTTAAAGAATTCATGCCAGCTCTTGTCAACAAGACTTGGGTCTTTTATATAATCTCTATATATCGCAATTACTTGAGAGGCATTATTAGTTGTGAGAAATGAATTATAAGATCTCATTAATGGGTTTATGTATACGCCTATCTAATAAAGATGTCATTTGATTTTTGATCATAAGAGCTTATCAACAGCTGATACTAAACCCTGCACAGATTTGACAGATTTTTTTAACATTAATTTCTCTTTGGCTGTAAGTTTTACCTCAATAATTTTTTCAATTCCTTTATTTCCAATAATTGTAGGTACTCCCATGTACATATTTTTAAGGCCATATTGGCCATTGATATAAGCAGCACAAGGTAAAAGTTTTTTTTGATTTAATAAAAAAGCCTCTGCCATCTGAATTGCTGAACTTGCAGGTGCGTAGAAAGCAGATCCATTTTTTAATAACTTCACGATTTCGCCACCGCCCATTCTTGTTCGATCGACTATTTTTTCAATTTTTGAATAAGGGAATTTTTTAAGCTTTATAAAATCGATTAAAGGGACACCTCCTATTGTTGTGTAATTAATTAGAGGCACCATGTCATCTCCATGGCCTCCTAATACAAATGTTTCAACATCATTCACGGATACTTTCAAAGCATCTGATAAGAAGTATTTCATTCGGGAGGAGTCCAACACTCCTGCCATGCCCACACACATGTTTTTAGGTAGTTTGGAATATTTCTGGAGTACATATACCATCGCATCTAGTGGGTTTGTAATACAAATAACAAATGCTTTAGGAGCATATTTTTTTATATCTAGTGCAATTTTTTTTATTATTTTTCCATTGATCTCAAGTAAATCATCTCTACTCATTCCAGGTTTACGGGGTAAGCCAGCAGTTATGATGATAACGTCAGATCCCTTCATTTTTGAAAAATCATTGGTACCTTCTATTGACCCTGTGAAACCCTCGACTGCTGATGATTGACAAAGGTCTAAAGCTTTTCCTTGAGGCATCCCGGTAACAACATCAATAAGAGTTATATTACCGAGTTTTTTTAAAGCTAATAAATGTGCGAGTGTGCCTCCAATATTTCCAGCACCAATTAATGATATTTTATTCACTTATTATCCATTTTGGATATTTCATGTTTTATTTCAGCTATCGCTTTAGCTGGATTTAATCCTTTCGGACAGGAGTTCGTGCAATTCATAATCGAATGACATCGATACAGTTTAAAACTATCATCTAATTCATTCAACCTTTCTTTTTTTTCTTCATCTCTACTATCTTGTATCCAGCGGTTTGCTTGCAGCAATACAGCTGGTCCTAAATATTTATCCTCGTTCCACCAATAACTAGGACAAGAGGTGCTACATGAGAAACACATAACACATTCCCATTTACCATCTAACCTATCTCTGTCTTCGACTGACTGTAAGTTTTCACGCTTATTATTTGGGGACTTTTTATTTAACCATGGTTTTATAGATTTAAATTGTTCAAATGCTTTTTTTAAATCAACCACTAAATCTTTTAAAACCTTCATATGAGGAAGAGGATAAATATTTATTTCATCCGAACACTCTTCTATATGTTTTTGACATGCAAGTGTATTTACTCCATCTATGTTCATTGCACATGATCCACAAACACCTTCTCTACAAGATTTTCTAAAAGTTAAACTTGGATCAACTTCAGCTTTAATTTTATTTAATATATCTAGAACCATTGTTCCTGCTTTAGCTACATCAATTTCAAATCGATCGATTTGAGGAGGTGTATTTTCATCACCAGACCACCTATAAACATTTATAATTCGGATATCATGATTTTGTTGAGATTGCTCGTCAATGAGATCGACATTGGAATAAGATTTTCCTTTAACTGGAACTGAGTTTTTTGGAAGAGTAAGTTGTACCATTTAATAAACCCTTACTTGAGGTTGGATGACAGAGATTTGATTACTCAGTGTAGTCATTCTCACTGGTCTATGAGTGACTTTATAATCAGTGACATCACCCCAAAAAAGTGTGTGTTTTAACCAATTTTCATCATCTCTGTCTGGAAAGTCCTCTCTAGCGTGAGCACCTCTACTTTCAGTTCTTTGCTCAGCAGAAACACCAACACTTCCAGCAACCTGCATTAAATTATGTAGTTCTAAAGCTTCAATTAGATCTGTATTAAAAACATCTGACTGATCTTTAACTTTAATATGTTTTAAATCTTGTGACATCGAGGCTAATTCATCATTGCCTAATTTCAAAGTTTCACTTTCTCTATAAACACCAAATCTTTTTTGAACAGTCTTTTGCATCCTCTCTCTTAGCTCACCGACTGAAACATCTCCTGTGTTACTTTTAATGGACTCTAATCTCTCTATGATAGAGTTTGTTTGCGACAGAGATGGGGTTCTCAATGACTCTTTGGTATCAATAACTTGACCAGCCTGAATTGCTGCGCCCCTTCCAAAAACTACGAGCTCAGCTAAAGCATTTGTTCCAAGTCGATTAGCACCATGAACTGAAGCGCATGCAGCTTCTCCGATAGCCATTAGCCCCTCACAGACTTCTTCTGTATTAGATTCATTTGGTTTCAAAACCTCTGCTTTAAAGTTTGTAGGAATTCCACCCATACAATAATGAACAGTTGGAATTACTGGGATTGGCTCTTTTGAAATATCTCTTCCACAAAAGGCTTTAACTGACTCAGAAATACCAGGTAATCTTTTTGCAAGCATATCAGCATCAAGATGTTCCAAATGGAGATTTATATAATCTTTGTTAGGTCCGCATCCTCTACCTGCGCTAATCTCTTTACTTATGAATCTTGATATAACATCTCTAGCAGCAAGATCTTTTGCATTCGGGGCATATTCTAACATAAACCTTGTGCCTTCGTTGTTCTTAAGAATACCTCCTTCACCTCTAGCTGCTTCTGAAATTAAAACACCCACACCATATATTCCTGTTGGATGAAATTGAATAAACTCCATATCAGATAGAGGAAGACCGGCTCTCAGCGCTATGCCTGCTCCATCACCAGTGCAAATATGGGCACTTGTTGAGGATTGAAAAATTCTTCCATAACCCCCAGTTGCGAGAATTGTCATTTTTGCAATAAAACGATGCAATGATCCATCCTCTATACTAATTGCTAAAAGACCACAAATTGTATCATTGTCATCTTTTAGTAGGTCTATAGCGAAATATTCGTTATAAAAATCAACATTATTTTTAAGACTTTGTTGATACAGAGTATGGAGTAATGCGTGGCCAGTCCTGTCAGCTGCAGCGCAAGCTCGGCTTGCTGGCTCGCCTTTACCATTTTTTGTCATATGACCACCAAAAGGTCTTTGATAAATCTTACCATCATCTGTTCTTGAAAATGGCATACCATAATGTTCAAGCTCAACAATAGAGTCGACTGCATTTGAGCATAAATATTCAATACTGTCTTGATCACCCAGCCAGTCAGAGCCTTTTACAGTGTCAAACATGTGCCACTGCCAGCTGTCCTCGCCCATATTAGCTAAGGCAGCTCCAATTCCACCTTGAGCCGCAACAGTATGACTTCTTGTAGGGTAAACTTTTGAGACACATGCAGTTTTAAGGCCTTGTTCAGAGCACCCCAAAGCTGCTCTCAAGCCCGCTCCACCAGCACCTAATACAACTACATCCAATTTATGATCTGTATAATTCATATTAAATAAATAACACCGGTAAAAAGAAGAGAAAGGAAATACCAATAATGCCGTCAGTTATTAAAGAATAAAGTTTCATTTTATTTAATTGAAAATAATCCTCATAAACTTTGCCCAGTTGAATTCTAATATGGAGCATTGATATGATAAAAAAAATTAATAATAAAATTTTATTAGTGTTAGTAGATAATGAGATATTGAGAGAATTTACATCGGAGTAAGAACTTAAAAAAAATAAAATAAACCAATAACTAATAGGAATTAACGCTAGATATAAAATTCTTTCTATTTTCCACTTTTGAGAAGCTTTCATTAAAATATCATCCAAGTAAAAAACAGAGTCATCATAATATTTGCTACTAGAATAAGATATGTCACTAAGTAGACATTTTTAAGATCCATTCCAATTGAAAATGACCATAAGAAATATTTAAAACCGTTTAACAAATGATGATTAAAGATAAAAAACCAAAAGACAAATATAAGCTTTATAGGTAGCAAGTTTATCAACAATGTTAATACTTGATTTAGTTGAGGAAGAAAATTTAAACTTCCTAACCAAATTGCAAAAAAAGGCAAAGAAAAAGCAAATGCAATTACTCCTATCCTGCTGGAGATTGAAAATACCATTGTTAAAAAAGGCCTATATATTTGCAAATGGGGTGATATTGGAGCCATAGAAAGGCAATATATTTAAAAATGTCTTATAGTAAAAAACTATTATTTTATTAATTCATGCGTAACATGAATAAATAAGGCTGTGGAAAAAATGTTAATCAAATTGCCCATTCATTAAAATTAGGGTTCTGAAAATGCCCTATATTCAATTAAAATTCGATCAGGTCGTGAACATTTTTGTTTAAATGTGCCGAATCTCACCCCGCATGAGAAAGCTTTATTCATATAAAGTTGGCACCACGACCTATCAATATACTCCCTTTAATATGTTTATTGTCTATATATAATCTGCTGCTATGTCTGCTTTGGCACAATTATCCAAATTTATCGATCGATTTAATACAATCATAGGATATCTATGTGCTTTTTTTGTTTTCTCTATGGTCATAGTTGTATTCACTGTTGTCGTCTTAAGATATGGGTTCAATATTGGATTTATATGGATGCAAGAAGTCTATGTTTGGCTTCATAGTTTTGTTTTTATGTTGGGTGCTGGTTTTACTTATTTAGCTAATGAACATGTCAGAATAGACGTCTTTTACCGAGAGGCATCAAAAAAATATAAAGCCACTGTTGATCTGTTTGGAAATATTTTTTTACTTTTACCTTTTTTATATATTATTTGGAATTACAGCTATCCCTTTGTATATAGATCTTTTTTAATGGGAGAGGTTTCTAGAGAAGCGGGCGGTATGCCTGCTTTATATATTTTAAAAAGTGCAATACTATGGTTTTGTTTAGTTTTATTTCTTCAATTAGTCTCTAATGTAATTAAATCAATACTAACACTTTCAAACTATCATTTGTCTGATAATAAATCATGATTAGTCCTGAAATTTTAGCAATTGTAATGTTTGTAACAACATTGGGGTTATTACTTTTCGGTTTTCCCGTTGCTTTTACACTCGCTGGAACAGCTCTTCTGTTTGGATTTTTAGGAGATGCTCTGGAAATATTTAATTTTAGAATGCTAGGATTTTTTCCTCAACGCATTTTTGGAACAATGATTAATGAGCCCCTTGTGGCTGTGCCCCTATTCATTTTTATGGGAATAATGTTAGAAAAAACAAAAATTGCAGCCGGACTATTACATTCAATTGGTGAACTTTTTGGGACTACAAAAGGAGGTCTTGGAATAGGTGTTGTAATAGTGGGTATGTTGTTAGCTGCATCAACAGGCATTGTTGGTGCAACAGTTGTTACAATGGGAATGTTATCTTTACCCTCAATGATGAAAGCTGGCTATGATCAAAAAATAGCCACAGGCACTATTTGTGCCGCTGGTACATTAGGACAAATAATACCCCCCTCAATTGTTTTGGTTTTACTTGCAACAATTTTACAGGGCGCAAATGAAGAAGCAGCGATGTTAGTTGGTAATTTAGCTCCAGATCCGGTTACAGCAATTGATTTATTTGCTGGTGCTATTCTACCTGGATTGATGTTAGTAGTCTTATTTATAATTTTTATTTTCATATACGCTAGAATAAACCCATTAAGTTGTCCACCTGTTGAAACTACCAAGTCAAGAACTGAGATATACATTGAAGCTGCTAAATCAGTTGTGCCTCCCATAACTCTTATTGTGCTAGTTTTAGGCTCAATTTTATTTGGAATAGCTACCCCCACAGAGTCTGCATCAGTAGGGGCTGTTGGAGCTGCGATAATTGCACTGTTAAAGGGTGAATTAAATTTCAAGAACATTAAAGAGACAGCTTTAGGAACTGTAAAACTTAGTTCATTTGTATTTGTAATTTTAATTGGTGCCTCAATGTTTTCTCTTGTGTTTCGTGGTTTTGGTGGTGATGAAATGATAGAGCATTTTCTTGGAACTCTACCTGGTGGGCTTTACGCAGCACTAATTTTAGTAATGATAGTAATTTTTCTATTAGGTTTTTTCCTAGACTATATCGAAATAATTTTTGTCATCGTTCCATTAGTTGGTCCAATATTAATTGCAAACGGAGCAGACCCCTTATGGTTAGGTATTCTTATTTCACTGAATTTACAGACTAGTTTTTTAACACCTCCTTTTGGATTTTCTTTATTTTTTTTAAGAGGAGTGGCCCCAAGTAGTATTAAAACTAGAAACATGTACAGAGGCGTAATTCCCTTCATAGGAATTCAGGTATTAGCTATATTAATTGTTGGTTTTTATCCTGAAATAGCAACCTGGTTGCCAAATAAAATGTTCTGATAGATAGATCATCCCCGAATAGGTATCGGGGATGATTTTAATTTTATATTTATGCTGATGGATAAGTAAATGGGAGACTTCTTACTCTCATGTACTCTTTTTCAGATGTATTTGTCCATCTCAGAATTGATGATCTAAATTCAACAATATGTGAGAAAAGAGCCTGAGAAACAGGGTCTTCCGCTGCTATTGAGCTACAAACCTCTCCTGCTCTTTGACCCAATGCATTCATAACTGGATCTGGTAATTGTCTCATTTGAACACCATGCTCATTAATAAGTTTTTGATACGAACTATCGTTTGCAGCTTGGAACATAGATAGAACTTCCATGTTAACTGCCTTAGTTGCGATTGTGACTAGCTCTTTAGTTGCGTCATCAAGTTTTTCCCACTCAAACATATCTATTGAACAATCTAAGATAGTTGCTGGCTCATGCCATCCTGGGTTATAGTAATACTTAGCTGCTTGGTGTAATCCTTTACCTAAGTCAGCAGCAGGACCAATCCATTCTGTTGCATCAATCGCACCTGAGGCAAGTGATGGAAGCACATCCGCTCCAGCCAAAAGAACTGTATTAGCGCCAAAAGATTTTAATACTTCTCCACCAAGACCAGGCATTCTGATTTTTAGACCTTCAAAGTCTGCAAGTGAATTAATTTCTTTATTAAACCAACCACCCATCTGGTTTCCAGTATTACCCATTGGAAGAAATTTTACACCGATAGCATTATAAGCTTTGTCTGCTGCTTCAATTCCTCCACCATAGTAACACCATGCATTTTGTTCTTGAGCCGTTAAACCGAAAGGTAAAGCTGCAGAAAAAGATGGAGCCATACTAATGTTTGTCCAATAATAACCTGCACCATAAGCCATTTGAGCGGCTCCAGATCTTACTGCGTCCAATGACTCAAGTGGTGGTACTAATTCGCCACCATGATAAACAGTAATTTTTAGTTTATCAGAAGCATTGTTAACGTAACTTGCAAATCTATCTATTGCTTTACCAAGACCTCCTGCTTTACCAAAAGCAGAACATGCAATCCATTCCATGTGTCCACCTGATATTGCTGGTGCTGGAAATGAAGAAACTGCTGCGGCGCCCAGTGCTGCAGCACCTGCACCTTTAAGGAAATTTCTTCTTTTCATGGTCTTATTATTAGTCTTCTTTTTTGCCATAAATATTCCCCTCCTAATATTAGAAATAATTAATTATTTTTTATTAGCTATCATTATACCAACAATCACAGATAAAATTCCAGCGTAATGATAACTCTGTAATGTTTCTTGGAAGACTAAATATGCAAGAATTCCACCAAAAATGGGCATTAAGTGGAGAAAAGGGCCTGATTTATTTGGGCCAATCAAAGCTACACCAGTATTCCAACAAATATATGACAAGATGCTAGGAAAAGTTCCGGTATAGCCAATTACTAATAAGGTTTTGTGGTCAAATACTATGAAATTGTTTTGAATTATAACGTCATATAAATAAACAGGTAAGAGTAAGATTACTGTAAAGACAAATGATAAATATAAAAAACTAAATCCTGAAACACCTGTTTCATTTTTTTTTAGAAATATTGAATACAATGCCCAAGATATAACAGCAAGTAGAATGAATAAATCTCCAGAGTAAAATTTTGAATCAAATATATTTTGATAGTTACCTTTTGTTATAACATAGCTAACACCAATAAGAGATAAAATGACACCTAACATTTGAAACAAGTTTGTTTGATATTTATAAATCAATTTGTTTAAAAGGATTATCAACATGGGGGTTGTCGAAATAACTAATAAAGAATTAATAACAGTTGTCGCTGTTAAACCAATATAAGTTAAAGTATTAAAAAGCGTCGGACCAGTTAGGATTATCAAAAAAACCATTCCTGGTTGTTTTTTTAAAAGTGGTAAATCGACTAGAGCATTTTTTAAACAAAAGGGAGTTAAAATAATTAAAGCAATTACCCATCTGTAAAAAGATAACGATAGAGGTGATACTAATTCCTCAACTGAGGACAATCTTCCTACTATAAAATTGCCTGACCAAAATAAGGAGGCAAAGCATAAAAATATGGCTGCTTTAAGAGAAACACTCACTATGATTTTTTATTTTAAATTTTCAATAGCAATTGCTAGACCTTGACCACCGCCAATACACATACTAGCAACACCAAACTTTTGTTTTGTCCTTCTGAGTTGATGAGACAAAGTTGTAATAATTCTTGCACCAGAACAACCAATGGGGTGCCCTAATGCAATAGCGCCTCCAGCAATATTTAATTTATTTGGATCAATCTTTAAAGATCTTTGGACTGCAACTGAAGTTGCAGCAAACGCCTCATTGACCTCAACCAAATTAAAATAGTTAATATTTACACTCATTTTCTTCATTAATTTCTGTATAGCTGTAATTGGAGTAACACCCATATAATCAGGATTGCCCGCCGAGGACGCCCAAGATAGTACTTTTGCTATTGGTTTAATTTTGTTTGAAGTTACATATTTTTCAGAAGCTAAAGCCAAAAAACTAGCTCCATCATTTAATGAAGAAGCATTTCCAGCAGTGACTGTTCCAGATTTTTTAAAAACAGGTTTTAATTGGCTTAATTTTGGCAAAGTAGTGTCTTTTCGAACTTCATCTTTAAGTGGTGTTTTTATCAATTCGTTTTTGAAGTAATTATTTTTAATTGCCTTATAAGTTTTTAGATAAGACTGATAAGCAAATTGATCTTGGACTTGTCTTGAAACATTATATTTTCTTGAAACATTTTCAGCTGTTATACCCATATGTTCTTTTGAAAAAGCATCAGTTAATCCATCATTAACTAAAGTGTCTATAAAGATATTATTACCTAATTTTTTTTCTCCAGTTCTACTTAGGTATGCATGGCGTGCTCTTGACATACTTTCTTGACCACCAACGATTAATAAATTTGACTCTCCGGAATAAATTTTAGATGAGCCATCGATTGTAGCTCTCATACCGCTTCCACAAACTTGATTTACCACATAAGCAAAGGATGTCTGTTGCATTCCGGAACCTAGTGCAACTTGCCTTGCTGTATTCATTCCTAGTCCGCTAGTTAATACTTGTCCTAAAATTAATCCTTCAACTTCTTTAGTATTGATTATTTGATTTCTATCAAATAATTCTTTGAGACAAGAGGTTCCTAGTTCTACTGATTCAGTTTTTTTGTAATTACCTAAATAAGCTCCTATTGGTGTTCTAACTGCATCGATTATAAAAACATCACTCATTAATATTTATCTTTCTGTATTCAATTACTGACTCAGGATTTGCCAACGATCCCAAGTTCTGCACTTTATCATTATTGATAATTTTTTTGACAAGTATTTCAGAGTTTTTACCACTTTTTGTTCTTGGAATGTCTTTAACTATAAATATTTTCCAAGGAACATGCCTTGGACTAAGCGATGTCTTGAGGTGTTTTTTCAATATTGTATTAAAATCAACATTAATTTTTGTGTTTAACAACTTCAAAAAAAGGACAATTTTTTCATCATTTTTAGTCAAATAACCTGTTGCCAAACAGTCCTCGATCCAATGAAATTTTTGTAAGCAACTGTATATTTCACCTGTTCCTATTCTGACACCGCCTGGATTTAAAGTAGCATCTGATCTTCCAAAGATTACATAACCTCCATTTTTTGTTTTTTTTACATAATCTCCATGAGACCATATGTTTGGAAATTTTTTAAAATATGCTGATTTATACTTATTATTTAGTCTGTCATTCCAAAAGTAGATAGGCTTAGAGGGGAAAGGGGTCTTGCAAACTAGCTCTCCTGTCTTTTTGGTTGGCTTACCATTATCATTGAAAACATCAATATCCATGCCCAAGCCCGGTCCTTGAATTTCACCTGAATAGACAGGTAAAGTTGGTATACCTAACATAAAACATGAAACTATATCTGTTCCACCGCTAACTGAATGTATAAAAGATTTTGAATTTAAACTTTTATTAATAAACTTAAAAGTGTCTGGACTTAGAGGAGAGCCAGTTGATATAAAACAATTAATTTTTTTTAAAATATCTTTTTTATTAGATTTAAAATTATTTTGGATAGTTTCATAAACTTTTGCTCCCGCACCTAGCATTGTTGAATTAGTATCTTTTGTAATATTGATAACTCGATTTATATTTGGATAAAATGGGGAGCCATCATAAAGAACGATTGAACAACCTAAAAGTAAATTTGAAACTGTCCAGTTCCACATCATCCACCCGCAAGTAGTTAAGAAAAGCATTTTATCTTCAGATTTGACATTTGTGTGTAATGCTAATTCTTTTAAATGTTGCAGGAGTGAGCCACCATGGCCGTGTGTAATACACTTGGGGAGCCCTGTAGTTCCACTAGAAAATAAAACATATAGCGGATGATTAAAACTCAATGATATATTTTTATTTGGTTTTGAATATTTTTTTTGATTGTAAATTTTTTTTAATTCAGATGTGTTATTTTTTGAAGGATAGCTAGTTTTTAAAATTAGTGGATTATTTAAATTTGCTTTTAATGTTCTTAAGTTTTTTGAATATTGAAATTTCTTACCGTTATAAAAATAATAGTCAGCAACAATTAAAAGCTTAGGCTTAAGCTGGGAAAATCTGTCAATCACAGCTTGTGTCCCAAAGTCAGCAGAGCAAGAAGACCAAACTGCACCAATTTTTGCTGCAGAAAGGAAGCTTATTACTGTATCAGGTATATTTGGCAGATATCCGACAATTACATCACCTTTTTTTATGCCTTTATCTCTAAAGAAATTGCTTAATGCATTAACTCTTTTATTTAAATCACTATAAATAATTTTTTCGCTGAATTTGTTTTCTCCAATAAATTCAATGGCCAAATCTGATGAATTATTTTTAAAAATTAAATTATAATAATTGAGATTACTGTTATCAAAAAAAATTGAATTCCAAAAAGATTTTTTTTTGTAAGCTTTAAAAAATCTTTTCCTCTCAAGATCGATATTAAAATACTCAACTATAGACTCCCAAAACTCACCAGGATTCTTATTAGTCCATAACCAAAGCTTGTTATAATTTAAGAATTTCTTAGAAAATTTTTGTTCTAAATATGTTTGAAATTTATAAAGGTTAGTAGTTTTAATAAATTTTCTACTTGGCTCAAATAACTTATCCATCTTTGTTTTTCATTAATCGTTGAAGGTCATCTGGTATTTTACTTGGAGCCCCTTGAGAATTGACGCAAACCATCAAAATTTTTGATTTAAAAATAATATTATTTTGTTTGTAAATATTTTGTTCGAGCTCAAATGATGCATTTTTAAGAGACAAAATATTGCTTTTAACAGTTAATTGATCCTCTAGTTTGCATGACTCAATATAATCACATTCGATCTTTTTTACTAAAAAAAGTCGATCATGATCTTTCAATAAAGAATTAAGTGTAAATCCCAACTCATTGATGATTTCAGTACGGGCTCTTTCAATAAATTTTAAATAATTTGCGTAATATACAACTCCACCAGAGTCTGTGTCTTCATAATATATTTTGAAGTTGTATTGGAACATTAAGTAGTCAGACCTAAATACAATATATAAGTTATAATAATTATAACTATTCCAAATATTAAATATCTATATTCATTCATTAAATTAAATACCTTTATAGAAATACTTAAGATATTTTTTCTCTCTTAAAATAATAAATCATTTTGTGTTTTGAAGGGATATCAGATTTATCCTTAATTACATTGACCAACTCCCAACCTTCTTTTCCACCTTTATTAAGCCAGTCATTTTCCGACTTTAATTCTTCATCATCTAAATATTGGGTATAAATTCTATACTCCCACTTTGAATGTTCTTTTTTATCGAAAGTTGGGTTAATCATTTCTTTATAACTTACGCATTTAAATTATAGAAAAACCATACTGCAGATAAACACCAAAGTGTTAAAAAAATCTTACCTAGTTTATCTGCCTTTTTAAAATGTGATTTCATTTCATTAAGCTGAGCTACATTTTGCCCGTCTTGTTTTTGAGAGTCCTTTAATTTTTTTTGGTAAAAGAATTTGTATATATTTATTGCACAAGTCCATCCTGTTAGTATGTAAAAAATAGAGCTAGATAAAGTTGTCATGCTTCTAATATAAACCTACTCCATAGTTCTTGCTAGTTTTATCAATCTTTATATTGGATAAATGTAGGTTTTATAACCTGATTATCTTTATCCCCTAAAGAGTCACATGAGTATCCCAAGTTAGATAATAATTCAGAAAAATTTTTATCAGTGCATTTTTTTGCTCTGGCAATTCCATCATACCAAGCTGTGATTTTACCGTTAAAAACTTTTGGCGCATTATTTTGGTATATACCATATCGAAAAGAAGGTCCGTAAGATTTACCATTGTAAGAATAAATATTAGTTATAAATCCCTCCTCAGCATATTTTAAATCACCATTTATATATAGTTTTAGAAATCCATCATTGCCCCAACTTGCATGAATAATTACATCATGCCATTGGTTAAATAAAATATTTTCTGGAATTACCGTTGCAGTCTCATCAGTCTCTACAACAGTTTTTTTTGTACAGTGCGTTCTATTAATGGCTAACCCTTTATATTTCTTCTTATATTGAAATATGAAAACATTTTCAGAACCATTATCTCTGCAGTGTGAAAAAACTTTATTTTCATATGATAATTTCATTTGTCCAAATTGAATTAAATGATTGTCAATTTCTTTATGAGAAGTTGACGAATAAGTAAGCTCAGAATTGTCTATAAAAAATGACCATGCATACCAATTTTCTCCTCTCTCTTTTGTATTTATATAAGTCTCAGTTCTTCCAAAAGAACCCTCAAATTTTCCCCTTTCACAATCAAAGTCTTTACAATCAAGTGCTCTTAACTCAAATTTGTGTGATGACTCACCAAGTCTTGAAAATTCAGTATCGATGCTTTGACTCCAATCTTTACCAGCATCTAATCCATGTTTTTCAATAGTTGGCCAACCAATACCCTTGTAACTTCCAACTTGTTCTCCATTTTTAAACGTTAAGCCCCAACACAAATTAGGAATAAATAACAACAAGGTTAAAAGAGTTTTCATTGGAAAAACTATATCTCTAATGTCCCATATTTGTCCCTTAAAAAAATATATCCTCTATGAATTAATTAAAAAGTTAATAAAATCAATAATTGGTTCTGTGGTGTAACGGATAGCACAAATGACTTCGGATCATTTAGTCAGGGTTCGAATCCTTGCGGAACCGCCAGTTTAATTTATAAAAAACTCCCTAAACCTTGAAGCTTATTAATGAAATCTCTAATTTGCTCGTTAATTTTTTGATTATCAATTTCTATTTGATCATTTTCATCAAAATCTAAGTCAAATAAACCCTCTCTGTCTTGAAGTATTTCTTCTAGTGTAAGATCTGCACTGTTGTCAAAATCAAAATTATTTAAAACAACTTTAGTGAGCAAAGGGGTGATAGCGTAACTAGAAATTATTCCAAACATTCCTGCCTCATCAAATTCTTGCCCATTTATTGTGCTAAAAAAAACTAAAAGTTTAGAAGCTCTATTAATCTCAGCATTTGAAAGTGCTTTGTTTCCAGAGACATCTAAAAAACTAAAAACATCTTCAAAGCACTCTCCCTTATTCTTGGAGAAATTTGAACAGGATAAAGATGCTTTTGAATTCATATATGATAGTACCTCTCCAAATACTAAGGTTAGACTAGCTGGGGTGTTATCGCACTTTGCGTATGTAAAAGTATTATTCGTATTATTTAAAAAATCATAGGACTCATCGGGATTATCTTGCTCTTCAAATACAACCTCTAAAATATCGTCATTCAGTTTCATAAAAACATTTTTAAATTCAAATATTTCACCGTTTAGATAAATCCAATCTTTATATGTCTTTGAGTCAGAAAACTGAAGATAGAAATACGCATAATCGTCTATTTCGTCCTGGCTTTCATAAAGATTGAAGTAGCCACTCTGAGTAATAATAAAAACATCTTCTTCTTTGGAACAGTCATTACTCCATGTTCCATGAAATTTTTCGGGAATTAAATCTTCTGCGAATAATAAAAATGGGCAAAATAAAATAACTACAAATAGACTAAAAAAACATCTCACAATATAAAGTAACATATAAATCTATAGTTATAAAATTATAATAAATTTTAATTGGAATTTTTTCGAGATAGCCAAGAAGGTTTTTTTAATTGATTTAAATTAAGATCCTCTGGAAAATTTTTAAAGATATCATTGAGCCCCTTAATTATTACATATGTGATTATAAAACTCATAATCGTATCACTCAAAAAATGATCACCCTCCATAATTCTTAATAATGAGATTAAAAGAATTGAAGCATATGCAAATGTGTTCCATGAAGTTTTATTAAAAATTATTAGTAAAGCCAAAGATAACGTAAAAAAAGACACGTCACCTGAAACGAAACTACAATTGGTACTGCAATAATCAACATTTAACCATGGAATGGTAAATGGCTCTTCTCCTCCAAATTGAATGGTGTCATTAGGCCTTGCACGACCCCACAAATTTTTAAAAATAGAGTTTACAACAATACCTGTTCCGATAATAAGACAAGAAAACAAGTAAACCCATTCTCTAACAGCAACATTTAAAATTTTTTCTTTATAATAAATTTGTTTGAAAACAGCAGCTATGGGGACAAAGAAAACTAATAAAGCCATAAGTGGTAGCAACATCTTACGAACAAAATAGATAAACCAGTCAGACTCTGAAGCAATAAATTTACCATCCTGTCCAAAAAATAGGCCACTAACAGTTATGTCTAATGAGGGAAATATGAAAAATACTATAGAGAGTAAGAGGGTTATGGTTAGGGTTTTAAAGTAAAAGTTAAAATTCAAGTAAAGAGAGAAAATGTTTGTATAAAAATTGGAAATATTACTTGAAATTATTTCAACGTTATTGTTTGGGATTAATTTGTCATTCTCTGATGTAAATAGCTTTTTTTTATCTGCTAGTTTTTTTGAAATAAATATTGTTGAAAGATATGCAACAAGCGTGCCACCAAAGATATCACTAATAAAGTGAGCACCGACTATGACTCTCGTGGATGCAATAATAATTGCAATGGTTATCAATGCATTTTTAATTTTCGGAAAGAGAAATATCATACAAAAGATAAAAGCAAAAATAGTTGCAGTATGACCTGATGGGAATGAATGCCATTTGGAGTCAAATTGTATTATATCTAACGACTTTAATTCAAAGCCATTATATAAGACTGGCCGTGGTCTTCCAAAGATATGTTTTAATATTTGTGTAACTATGCCACTTAATAAGATATTTAAAAAAATAAATAGACTAATGTCACTTACAGTTTCCATAATCTGATTTTTACTTTTTATAATTTTTATTAAGCCCCAGATTAAAATAGTAGGTACAAAAAAATATAAAGAGTCACCAAAGTGAGTGAGTGTTCCAAAAAGAGACTTTGTTTGATGATTAATACTGTCAAAAAAAGAAGCTACTGAATAATCAAATAATAAGAAAAAAAAAGCTCCAATTAGCAGATAAATACTTATTCTTTTTTCTTGCGAGTTTAACTGATTGAA
>CABYRQ010000009.1 GCA_902521485.1 uncultured Alphaproteobacteria bacterium
TATACTCAATAAAATTTCAATATACCTAAAAACGCAAAAAAATTGAAAATAGACATTATTTAGAAAGCCATTTTATGGCATCTTCACATCTGTCATCGCCCCAAAAAACCTCATTTTCAACGATAAATGTGGGACTTCCAAAAATGCCTTTATTTTTAGCCATTTCTGTGTTTTTTAAATATTTTTGTTCAATTTCGTCTGTTTGAGCTTGTTTAATTAAACTATCTGAATCAAGTCCAATTTCTTTAAGAGTAGAACTCAGATTTGGTTCTGATCCAGGCTCCAAATGCTCTAAAAACCACTTTTTATAGGTTAAAATAGTATATTCTTTGATCCACCCTTGATCTTTTCCCAAAATTGCAACTTTGTTAGCTAAATCGAACTCTTTAAGTGGGTAGGGAGCAGGAACTTTTGCATTAAATCCATAGAAGTTAGCTCTTCTTTGAACATCCCGCCACATATAGTCAATCTTATCTCTTTTTTTTTCAGCCATAAAAGGGACATTCTCCATTTCAATCATTCTTGATCTTACACTGAAAGGAGACCATTCAAATACAACATCATATTCAGTCTCTATCTGCGCTAATCTTTGCGTGGAGAGGTAAGTATATGTACTTCCAATTGAGTACCAGAATTCAATTTTTTTCATAGGTTCAACCTTAACTTAAATAATTGAAATTATTATTAAAAATATGTGATCTGGTCACATCTGTCGCATGTATAAAAGGCCATGAAAAACATGTTTATGCAAATTTACAGTGGAGTCATGGACGCTGACTGGAATCCTCTAAGAAAAATACCTAGTGTGGCCCTTAGACACCTCATTATGCAACTTTTAGCATGGATGTGGTGTATAATTTTTTCACTATATTTCGGCTCTTTTTTGATTTTTGGTATCACAGCTAGCGCACATTTTCTTCTTATTTTTGGAACTTTTATGACAGCGGCTACTTTTGCAACTGCTCCAAAAATTGTAAAATCTAAGTATAATAACACTAAATAATATACTGTTTTTACTTACTTTTTACATACATCAACTTCAAAAGCACTAGTTAATTCTATAAGCCTTTTTTTCTGAACTTTTACAGAACTATTGGTAGATCCTGCTGCTGGTATAACGATGTCAAAATTATTTAAGGACTTATCGTAATATATATCTAATTTATTTGGCAATCCAAAGGGACAAACCCCGCCAATAGGGTGGGAAGTGATTAGCAATGTCTCATCGGCAGTCAGCATTTTTGCCTTTTTTTTGAAGAAAATCTTATATTTTTTATTATCGATTTTTACATCTCCAGAAGTCATTAATAAAATTGGTTTTTCTATAGTTAAAGCAATTGTTTTAACTATTTGTCCTTTCTCAACATTATGAGCATTTGCAGCTTGTTCAACAGTTGCTGTAGACTCTTTAAATTCCGATATCACTAGGTCAGGGGCTATAATATTAAGATGTTCTTTGACTGATTTTATTGACATTTACACATCTATTTGTTGCATAATATATATTATAAGAATCTAGAATAAGAATTTAAATGAAATGTTAATCTAAATCTCAACAAAAATTATAAAATATTATATATGAAAAAAATAAGAATATTATTGATTACTATATTATCTTTTGCGTCTATCAACTCATATGCAAGTATGTGTACAGCTCATTCTTCAAATGACGAAGATAAAACCTCAAGTAAGATGTCTTATAGTACTCCATGTGAAATAAGTGATACTGTTTTAATGGCTTCTTCGGAGGATGTTTGCTTAGCTTTAAAAGAAAAAATTTCTAATCATGACCACGATTAAAAGATAAATTTTACTACACTTCCAGTTTAAGGCCATCATATGCAGGAAATACATTACTTCCTGATAGTTTTTTGTACTCTGTATCGTAATCAATATGAGCCGTCATATGGCTTAAAAACGTTTTATTTGCATTAACTTTTTGGGCCCAATCAATAACCTCTTTATAGGAGGCATGCGAAGGATGCTCGTCATATCTTAAACAACCAACAAACCAGCACTCAATCCCTTTTATTTTATCCAGATAGTTCTCATCATAAAAAAACTTTATATCTAAATTATAAGCTATTTTATTATCAAAAATGAAGCCATAGGAGTCAATATTTCCATGATTTTGTCTGATAACCTCTATTTTAAAACCCTCTATTTCAACACTATTCCCATCAAGAATGTTACCGTTCAAAATTGGTTCATATCCATGAGTAGATGACTTTGTAAATAAATAAGAAAAGCTAGTTTGAAGGGTTTCTAAAGTTAATTTATCGGCATAAATAGGTATTTTTTTTCTATTTATCAGTGAAATAGTCCTTAAATCATTAATCCCATGTATATGATCAGCATGGGAGTGCGTGTATAGCACTGAACCCACATTATCAATTTTATTATCGATTAATTGTTTTCTTAAATCTGGACTTGTATCAATTAGTATTGATTTTCCTGCTTTTTTTAAAAATATGGAAGGTCTCGTTCTTTGGTTTTTAGGATTTGATTTATCACAATTACCCCATATATCATGAGATAAAGGAACTCCAAAACTTGAGCCACATCCAAATACATTTATTTCAGTTTTTTCAGTCATTTAATTTAAAAAGCTTTTTGTAATTATAAGTACTGATTTCGCACGTATTAATGTAGTCGTTTCCAGTAATTTCACAATATTTTTCAACTATAATTTTTAAATAGCTTGGTTTATTAATTTTACCTCTTAAAGGGTCAGGCGTAAGATAAGGACTATCAGTTTCAAAAATAATTTTGTTAATTGGTAGAATTTTAATTGTATCTCTTAATTTATTTGCGTTTTTGAACGTAATAATGCCTGACAAAGAGAAAAAACAACCTAAATCAATACATTTTTTTGCAAATTCTTCACTTCCAGTGAAACAATGTATTAGAATATCACTTATTTTTTTTGAGTAATTAGTTAAAATTTTAATCATATCCTCTTCAGCATCTCTCATATGAATTATACACGGTAAATTATAAACACTAGCTGCATCTAAATGTATCTCTAAGCTTTCTATTTGCTTATTTTTAGGAATATCATAATGATAATCCAAGCCTGTTTCCCCTATTCCAACAATTCTATCTTTAAATTTTTTAATATTTTCATTTAAAAGAGTCTTTATATCCAAAGGTTTGATATCAAGAGTATTATTTGGGTGATGGCCTAAAGTGATATCGACAAAATTAAAATCTTTAATTAAATTAATATCTTTCTGAAACTCGTATATGTTAGAATTTATGCTTAAAATTCGCTCTATGTTATTTTCTCGAGCATCTTTACAGATATCTGATACTGAATTTTTTAGTAATTCATGACCAAAATTTACATGACTGTCTATTAAATTACTCAATTTTAGTAAATAGAGGTTCAGGTTGTCGTATTTTTAGAAATTTTAAGTTAATCACCTCTTTAAAATTATCAAAAATATCTAATTTAATATTATTCGTATTTTCAAATAAATTGAATACTTCTGAGGTTTTTGAAGGCATAAAAGGAACTAAATATTGACTAACCCTGATAATACATAGGCAAATATTAGCCAAAACTTTTTTCATTTGTTCAGGATCTGTTTTTATTAATACCCAGGGAGCAGATTTATCTACATAATTATTTAAATCATTCATAAATAAAAATAATTTTTTAAGGTATTCGTCATATTTGTAATTTTCCATATACTCAAACAATTCTTTTTCAGAGTCATTAATTTGTTTTAAAATTTCAAAATTAAAATTATCTTCAGTTAAATTAATATTTTGTTCTAAATTTTTATAAATAAAGCTAAGAATTCTTTGTATTAAATTTCCGTAGTTATTTGCCAATTCACCATTAATTCTATTTTTGATAGCCACCTTTGAAAAATCACCGTCATTACCAAATGGAACCTCTCTAAAAAGAAAATATCTTACTGAGTCTAGACCGTATTCATCAATCAATTCTTTAGGGTCAATTACATTACCAAGACTTTTACTAATTTTTTGACCCTCATTTGTCCACCAACCATGCGCTACGATCTGTTTTGGTGGATCTAACTCTGCAGCCATTAAAAAAGCAGGCCAGAAAATAGCATGAAATCTGATTATATCCTTACCTACTACATGTATCCCTGGCCAATATTTTTGATATAAATCAGATTTTTTATTGGGATAATCTAAAGCTGAAATATAGTTAGTTAGTGCATCTAACCAAACATAAACAATATGTTTTTCATCTGTAGGAACATCAATTCCCCATTTAAATGTTGTTCTGGAAACGGATAGATCTTTCAACCCTGACTCAACAAATTTAATAACTTCATTAGATCTAGATTTTGGGACTATGAAATTTGGATTATTTTTATAAAAATCTAACAGTTTGTCTTGCCATTTAGAAAGTCTGAAAAAATATGACGCTTCTTCAACCCAAGATAATTCAGATCCAAAACTGTTAAATTTTTTACCATTTTTTTCAACTATTTCATTATCAGCTACAAAAGCTTCATCTCTTACAGAATACCATCCGCTATATTTGGACAAATAAATTTCATCTTTTTCCAACAGAACTCTCCATAGATTTTGAACAGACTTTTTATGTCTTTCTTCTGTTGTTCTTATAAAATCATCATTAGATAAATTTAATAAATTACTTAAATCTTTAAAATTTTCTGAAACCATATCCGTAAATTTTTGAGGATCAATATTTTTTTCTTGAGCAGCTCTTTCAACTTTTTGCCCATGCTCGTCTGTTCCTGTTAGAAAATAAGAATTGAGACCTCTACAATCATAAAATCTTTTTAATATATCAACAGCAATTGAGGTGTAAGCATGTCCAATATGAGGTTTATCGTTCACATAATAAATCGGAGTTGTAAAATAATTATTAGACATGCTTAATAAGATTAGAATTTAATCTAGTAAAATAGATTGAAATTAGGTCATTTGTTAATGTATTGAATTTTAAACTTTCATCTACATCAGTTAAATAATCTGAATGAAGTTTTAATAGGTACTTGTAAAGTTTTTTATTATTTAAATTAGTTCTTAAATAGTAATTGAGTATTTTTAAAAATATTAATGAACATACGCTTATTTGATCTTTGTTAAATAGTTTAATCTTTTCAAAAAAATCAGTACTTTTTAAATCAATGAAGGGGTTAATAAGAGAGTGTATTAATTCCTCTGAAATATTTTGATTTTGTCTTACTATGTCTTCTTTCATTGAATTGAAATCACTAAAATTTATCTTTGAATTCAAATCTCTGATAACCCTAGCCCTTGAAATTATTGTTTCAGGTAAACTTATTAAGTTTTTGGAACAAAAAATAAAATAGGTTTTTGATGGTATTTCTTCAATGATTTTTAAAAGTCCATTTAAAGCATTAATATTTATATAATTTAACTCTCTGACAAATATTACTTTGCTAAGATTTAATACGTTTGTATGTAGAAACTCTTTTTTCATTTTTCTTACTTGATCAATTGTTATAAATTTTGATTTTTCTTCGGGCTCTAGAATAATAAAACTTGTATCGATTTCATATTGTTTCTCATAGAAACTATTTAAAATTTGTTCCTCTAAATATGAAATACTCTCACTATTAGTAGTCTCTAATAAGTAAAAGCCACTACTCTCAGATTTTATAATATTTACTACTTTATCAATTTGCATTTTTTTAGATTTAATATGATTTTGTCATGTACTTCATTAGCAGATAATGATGCATCAATAGCAACAAACTTACGTTCACCTATTTTTATTTTAGATATTTCTTCATAATTTTTTTGAATTCTTGAGAATTGTCCAAAATATTTTTTATCAAATTTATTTGAATATAATCTTTTATTTTTCCTTCTTATTAAATTTTTTTTATCTAACTTCAAATAAAAAGTTATCTTTGGGATAAATTTCTTATCAATTAACTTAATTAAACTGATTATAAGTTTTTTTTCTTTAGAATTATATTTTTGATAAGCATAAGTAGAGTCAAAAAATCTATCAAATACAATAAAATCATTCTTTTTAATTGAAGATAATAATGCAAATCTAGATGCAAAGAAAAACATTATTAAACTTAAATTATCGAAATTAGATTTTAAAATCACATTTCTTATCTTTTCTAGATCTTTATTACCTCCAGGTTCTCTAGTAAAAGTAGATTTAATATTATTTTTTATGAAATATTTTTTTAAAAGTTTTATCTGTGTCGATTTTCCAGAATATTCAAAACCTTCAAAACTTATTACTTTCATTCTATATGATATTATTTAGTTAGATCCAAGAATGATATAATAAATAGCTGAAAATATTCTTGAAAAGAAATTCTTTTGCTCTATGTCCTCACCTGAAAATAAAGGAAATTCAGTATTCTTATCAGCAAACGATATTTGAAGTTTGGCTATTTGGTCGCCTTTTTGAATAGGAGTTGCAATAGGCTCCTCTACTATCACATTAACTCTAGCAGAAGATAATTGTGCTTTTGGAATGCTGACACTTATATCGCTTAAGGCAACTAGGTCTACTTTGTCGTCTTTGCCTAGCCAAGTATCAGCTTCTTGAATAACCTCATTTTTTTTAAAAAAATCTACTAATTGAAAATTGTTGAAACCCCAATCCATCAATCTTAGTGACTCCTGTGCCCTTAATTTGGAAGAGTCTAATCCATTTAGAACAAGAATCAGGCGTCTGTCCCCTCTTTCGGCAGATCCAACCAAACCGTAGCCAGCTGCTTCTGTATAACCTGTTTTAAAGCCATCAGACCCCTCAAATGTATATAGGAGTGGATTTCTGTTATCTTGTTTGATCCCACTGTATGTAAAATCACTTAATTTGTACATTTGATATAATTCATAATGATTTTCAATCGTGTACTGAGCTATTTTAGCAAGGTCTTCAGCTGTGGTATAATGATTGTCATCAGGCCAGCCACTGCTATTTGTAAAATTAGTCTCTGTGAGTCCTATTTTTTTGCCTAAATTATTCATTTCAATAGCAAAAATTTCCTCAGAGCCAGATATACCTTCTGCTAAAGCAATCGAGGCATCATTTCCGCTCTGAACAATAATTCCCAACAATAAATCATAAACTTTTACTTTCTTGTCTACCTCTATAAACATCTTTGATCCACCCATTTTCCATGCCTTTTTACTTACTAAAAACTCTTGATCTAATGATAAAGTACCATTTTTGATTTTTTCAAAGGCTACAAGAGCGGTCATCATCTTGGTCATACTTGACGGATATGTTTTGACTTTAGAATTTTTTTCCAAAAGAACTTCGTTTGTTGATAAATCAATTACAAGCGCTGTTTTTGCCAAACTTTCAATAGCAAGAGATTGTTTGGTAAATAGAAAAATAATTACTATAAATAATAAATTAAGGGGTTTTTTTTGCATTCAAATATCCATTTTTAATCAGAAAATCTAACTTAAGATTTATATCACTCTTTAGAAATGGGCCAGCAAAAACCTTAACCCCTTCGTCATTTTCTTCATAAAACAATCCTAAATTTTTGATTTTATTAGTTTTAAGCTTCGCTAGATTTATATCTTTATAGATTTCAACCAATATAGTGTTTTGTCTCTTAGAATTTTTGATATCTAGGGTTTTAATTTTCTCATAATCAAGTTTTTCACTGATTTCAGTTTGATCTTGATCTAACTGTTCAAATGAAATTTCTGTGTCATCCATCTTTATTTTACTCTCTTCTTTTGAGTCGACAACATTTCTAAGAATTATTGATTCATCTTTTAAATATTCTAAATATACTTTTGTATCTAGTGATATTTTATCAATTATCTCTTGACTTAATGAAAGCCTATTTTCAGTATTTAACTTAATGTTTCTGACAATAATATTGTTATCTAGGTTACTGGGATCTGACAGTTTTACCACGCTTGGTATAGGCAAATTAGAATGATGGATATTATTGCCTTTAATTCTTTCATCTGTAACAAACTTTTCCAAAACACTTAACTTAATATTATAGTCATCAAGTGGTGATACAATAACTTCTGATTTTTTAAAGTATTCTTGAGTTGCGACTTCTTCTTCAATTTTTTTATCATCTACAGTATCAATAGACGTCATTGTACATGATGATAAAATTAGTAAAAACAGTATTTTATTAAAATTACTTAAATTTATCACTTAACAATCCAACAGAAAGACCATAATAGTTAGAGCAGTTGTAAGAGAGAATATTTAAATAATTATCATAAACAATAAAATATCTGTAATCACCCTCTTGCCTACCCATCTTTAATAGATAGCTATTAATATCTAAATTATCTAGAGAATTACCATTAATCTTTTTAAAATTCATTAGTCTAAATTCATTTAAAGGTAATTTTTTTGATAATTTTTTTACTGCCAAACAACCTTTTTCTCTTTTTACGAACAATTTAGGTTCTAAAGATTTTATATTTTCTGGGGGGATAACTTCTCTACCCCAAGTGTAATTTGGATCCCATTTGTTTGAACCTACTCCTTGTAAATACCTTGCAATTGAAGCGAGTGAGTCTTCAGTGTCAGTCCATATATTCTTCTTACCATCGTTATTAAAATCTTGAGCATAATTTAGAAAACTAGAGGGCATGAATTGATTTTGACCCATTGCTCCTGCCCAAGAACCTTTGAAATTAGCAACATTAATGTGTCCTTGCTCAAGAATTTTTAGTGCATTATATAATTCTTTCGTAAAGTATCGTCTTCTTCTTTCGTCATATGACATGGTTAACAGGCTTTCTAATACAGGATAATTGCCTGTAATTTTTCCGTAAGCAGTTTCTAAACCCCATATAGATAAAATAAATCTTGATTGAACATTATAATAGTTATCAATTTTATTTAATAAATTACTGTATTTACTTTTATTATTAAGTCCATTTTGAATCCTTGTTTCCGAATTTCTTTTTTCAATATATTCCGAAAAAGTTAAAGTAAATTCTGGCTGGCACTTATCATTTTCAATAACTCTTTTATTTACCTCATATGGCGCAATTAATTTTGATACAAAATCCTCATCTAGCCCAAATTCGTTCGATCTATTTACAACTTCAATTTTCCAGCTTTCAAAACCTGAAAAATCATAGTTTTGAAGCACGTCACAATTTTTTGGATCATGTGCATGCAAATTCAAAGTAAATAAATATATAAATACTGATTTTAATAATAATTTGATGAGCATACGATTCTATTAAACAGTTTATATTATAAAATCTTTAAGATTAGTGACAACGAGAGTAACTATAATTTAATTTAATTAAATTTAATATTATTGGAAGAAAGGTCAGATATTTTATTACAGCCCATCAATTTCATATCTCGTTCCAACTCTGTTTTATAAATACTTAAAGCTTTTTCTACACCTACTTGTCCAGCAGCTGCCAATGCATATAAATAAAGTCTTCCTCCAGCACAAGCTTTAGCTCCCAATGACAAAGCTTTAAGCATATGAGTACCTCTTTGAATACCCCCTTCGCAAATTACATCCACTCTATCACCTACTGCCTCTGCTATATCAGCCAACTGATCAAAAGGTGAGCTCGCCCCATCTAATTGCCTACCTCCGTGGTTAGAAACGACAATTCCAGTACATCCGATATCCACTGCTCTTTTTGCATCTTCAACACTCAGTATTCCTTTTAATGCAAAATGACCACCCCAGTCAGAACATAATTTTTCAGCATCTTTCCAATTCATATCTTGATCGAGCATACTAGAAAAGTAATTACCAATGGAGATAGCAGTATTAGTACCCTCTTTTACATAATCTTGAAGGTGTGGAAGTTCAAATTTACCTTTAGTTAAATAATTAATTGCCCATGTTGGTTTAGTAACATAACTGAACATGCTTGATAAAGTAAATTTAGGAGGTGATGTAAATCCAGTTCTTATATCTCTTTCTCTATTGCCACCTGTTATAGTATCAACAGTCAAAGCCATAACATCAAAATTGGCATCTTTTGCTCTTTGTAGAATTGAATTGTTTAATCCCTTATCTTTGTGATAATAAAATTGAAACATCTTTGGCGTATCCACTAAATTCGATATCTCCTCAACACTAACCGTAGCCAAAGAAGAAACACCAAACATAGTATTAAATTTTTGAGCTGCCTTAGCTACAGCTCTCTCTCCCTCATAATGAAATATCCTCTGAAGAGCTGTTGGTGAACAATAAAAAGGTAAATCTATTTTTTTTCCAAAAATAGTCGTAGATAAATCAACATCTTTTACACCTCTTAATACGTTTGGTATTAAATCAACATCATCAAAGGCAGATGTATTTCTTCTATATGTTACTTCATCATCTGCAGCACCATCGATATAATGGAATACGGGAGATGGAAGTTTTTTTTTGGCTAACTTCCTGAAATCTTTGAAATTTAAGCAGTTATCTAATCTCATAATAATTTTGCTAAAAAGCCTGTATTTGTTATAAATAACACATGATTTTGACAAATACAGGCAAAAAATTTGTTTATTCGGCTATTATTATGATGTTCCTATCCATGGTCCTGCCTTGGGAGTCTCTAGAGGAATATACATATTCCGAGTCAATGGGCTTAACGTTAAATGTTATCCCAGCAATAATTTTTGTTTGTGCGGCAGTCATAGTTGTATTAAAACCCTTAGCTGTACTTTTAAGTAAAATTGGAACCAATTACATATTTTTATTACTTTGCCTACTCCAAGCAATAATTCTGTACATAGGTATGCAGTATTATCCAGATACATACACGATTGGATATCTTTTATTTCCCGCTTCAGTTGTTGTATTTATGTTAGGTGCTATTTTCAGCACTAATAGAATAGACGGAACCACTGGTAATTAGTTAATTTCAATTACAAAACACCATTAATTAAAATTATCCCACTCATCAATAGTAACATAATATAAAATAACTTTTTAAATAATATTTCTGAAACGTATCTTCTAATTATTTTTCCTAAGAAAAAACCTATTACAACTGGTATGGATACAATTAATGAAGGAATTATTGTGTTTATATCAATTAGCTTTAAAAATATAAAAGAAAAAAATTGCATTAAACTATAAAGTAAAAAAGCCAATCCCATAAATTGAACAGTTTTTTCTTTATCATATTTAAGTGATTGTAATAAAAATACAAAAGGCATGGTATAAATACTTGTAAGACCAATAATAAATCCATTAAAAGACCCTGCTATCGATTGAATTAATGAACTTTTATGATTAGGTATTGAAATAATTCTATTTGATAAAAAAAGAGTAGAATTAATAAATAGTAAAATAGCTATAAATATTAAAATTAAATCCGATTGCAGTGTTTTAAGTAAAATTACTCCTGGAATGATGATTAGAGTTGAAAAGATTAAAAAAAATTTCGTATCAATAGAAATTTTCCTCAAATTATTTCCATTTATCATCTGAAAAAAACTAGTAATAATTGTTGGTATTATAACAAGAGCTATTGTTTCTTTAACATCCACGACAAATGAGAGTAAAGAAATTACAACTGTGATTAGTCCAACACCAAGTATACCTTGGGTAATGCCACCAATAAAATATGCTAATAAAATATAAAAAAAAGTTAATGTTGGAAGATTACTTAAAATCACTTAAAAACATAACATGAGTGGCAGAAGAATATATCAACTAAAAATATAAAATTACGATTGATTTAAAAATAACGTAATATATACATTCTAGACGTTTATGACATCGGAAGGATGGCTGAGCGGTTGAAAGCACCGGTCTTGAAAATCTTCTACAATTAAATATATCAACAAATATTATTGATAAATTTGAAGTTTTTATGTTTGTTCTCTAATCATAAACATCTGTTTTATACCTATAATGTCACAAAAATGGTTCTGAGAACCATAAAATACTTAGTATCAAAAAAAATAATATTTCAATGTTTTTAAAATTCCTTGATTACGAGAATAGGAATATGAATTTTTTCAATTTTTAATTTTGTGTAACTTGTATGAAATAAATACACTTATTAGAGCTAAATAAATTGAATATAAAGGCAAATCAAAGCCAGAGTTCAATTTTAAGCTCGAATTAATGTAATGAAATGTAAGAGCTACATAAACGAGGCTCATTAAAATATTAAAAACTAGAATCGGTGTTCTAAAAATAATTTTATTTTTGATTAACAAGTAGGCAGAAAGAAGAAAAGCTATTGGACTATAAAGAACTGCAAAAGCAAATAAATTAGATATAAGTTGATAAACATCAGGGCTACTAGTTAAAAAACTCCCCACTCTAAATCTGACGTAATCAATACTCAAAAATGCCCAAGCAGCAAATAAACCAAAAACTGTATGAATTACTGCTAGAGGTATTTTTATTTTTTTCAATTATTTATCTAGTTTGCTTTTAATTTCTTCCAAATCTTTTTCTATACCGCCTAATCTAGCATGAATTGCATCTATTTTTTGTTTTTTCTCAATAGATGAGTGTTCATATTTTTCCCACAAATAATTTATAAAGTAACATACAATACCCACACCAATTAAGATTAAGATGCCAAGCAAAATTTCAAAAGATATGTCCAAATAATTATCTTTCATATTTTTTAATCCTTTTTCATTTTGCAACTAGATTTTTGGAAATATATTCATAAATTTTAACTTCTACTTCATCAAACTTATCATTTAATTCAACGCCGTATTTCTCAATCAGCCTATCTGTAAATAAAAAGATTTTCTCTTTTTGTTCTATCTTCAAACTATTTAAATGTTGTAATTGTAGATTGAATATAACTACATCATCGTCTAATTCTTCCTCATTAATTTGCACTGGCTGACCACTTTCATCTTTTTTATCCCAATTCAAATAATAAGTATTTCCATTTGTTTTATAAACACCATGCCCAAAAAAATTCATATCACTTGTATTGTTCATTTTGGCAAAGTGTGTTGTTGTCTCTAGAGGCTGCATATTATTTGCTCTATCAAGTTTAGTGTCACTTTCATAATAGAATGTATTGGGAATGAATTCTCCGTTTTCATCAGCTAAATAAGCCCAATAACTTGAGAGAACAAAATCGTTATCAATATCATTTATTTGTTTTATTTCTATTGGTGTTGTTTCACTAATTTTGTCTTCCCAATATTCTCTAATCCTTGTTAACTCTAATTCATAATTATGTGTGGTCTCTAATCCATGTTTTTTTCCATCAAGAAATTCTTTTAACCATATGTTAGAGTTTTTCAGAATACCAAATTGCATCCCATTATTGATTTCATCTTTGTATTCTGAAAAAATTATGGAGGATCTGTCCTCAGGAATTTGAATAATTATGTCATCTTTAATAGAACCATCATCATTATATTCCCAATAGTAATGCCAATTACTTTGTTTATTAATGCAATGTGCAAAACCATTAAACTGTCCTATTCCAAGAATGTCTTGTCCTAAGCACTTCAAGCTTTCATCTTCCGTTTTCAATAACTCTGGATATAAGTTTAGTGGGATTAGTAAAAACAATGATAAAAATATTTTCATTATATAAAATTTTATCATAGCATAGCGGTAGTTAGAACCGGCACAATAAACCGCTCATATTTTTATAAAAATGGTTCTGAAATGGTTCTTAAAATTATCTTAATTTCACTCTAAAAAAATAATTGCTTTAAAAGTATTGTAATATATACATTCTACACACTTTGAAATCTTGGAAGGATGGCTGAGTGGTTGAAAGCACCGGTCTTGAAAACCGGCAAAGGGGCAACTCTTTCCTGGGTTCGAATCCCAGTCCTTCCGCCATTTGATCTAACTTCAATTTTCAAAATGTATAATTATTATTATTTTTTATTTAAAAGGAGAAAAAATGACTGATCGTGTATGTATAAATCTTTCCTATGCTGTACCAAATGATAAAGCTGCTGAAGTTGAAAATATTTTTAGCACCCATGGAAAATGGATGACTGAATTTTATTCTGATGGGACAGATCATTTATTAAATGCTTACTTTACTAAAGCACCGGAGTTTAAAGACCCTACCGATCCTAGTAAGGGCGAGACTGGAAACACATTATTTACAATAAATGAACAATTTGCATCTATGGAGAGTGTTCAAAGACATGTCGAAAATGCCAGTAAAAATGATTATTTCCCAGATTTTGCAAAGTTACTAGAGGATTACGGTAAAGTTTTAAGTATGGGTGGTAGTGTATATGTTTCGATAAGATAAAAAGGGAAGAAATAAAAAAAAGACAGAAATTAAATAGTCGATCAGCTTGAATATTATTTATATTCTAAAATTTATCTTTTAAAGTTCTCATTATGTCTAAATGCTCAGTTAAAGCCTCAAAAGATACAGCTAGTTCATATACAAGAGTGACTAATGCCAATAATACTAATAAAAGATGAATACCAAAACTTATAGCAGAGATGAAGCTGTAATTTAATAACAAAAATAATAAGCTTGTGCACAATGCTATACCTCCAAAAAGAGATAAGTAAAGTGTGTAACGTAATAATTTAAGTCTTTTTTCATAATGCAAGATATGAAAAGAATATTCACTTTGACTTTTAAATCTTAATTTATTTGTTTCAATATTAGATCGAGAGTCTCTAATTAATTTTGCAAGAGTTGCATACCTAGCTATAACCAATGTTATATAAATAGTGCAAGCAAAGAACATTGTCCCTAACATATTACTACTTAATAATATCTCGTGATTTACTATGTCCATTGATAAAAAATAGGTGATATTTACTTAAATTACTACCTCAAAACCTTCAAACTGTGGGTGATCCAAATATACTGTTTTATGTTCACCAGCATTTTTATGAGCCATCCTAAAAGCTTCTGATTTAGTCCAATTAATAAAATCTTGCTTTGACTCCCATTCACTGTGAGATGCATAGAGTGTATATTCTTCATTAGACTCACTTTTTATTAAGTTAAATTTTTTGAAACCAGGAACTTCATTTAAGTGTGTATCTCTATTTTTCCATATTTCTTCAAAATAAGTCTCTTCACCTAATTTTACTTTAAATCGATTCATTGCAATAAACATGATTTATTTATGTCTATTCAGATATGATAATTCTAGTATTAGTACCAATAGCGATAGTTACTCTGGAACCAATTGGAATTTGTTCTGTGCCAGACTGAACTATTGAAATGTCATCATCTGTGTCATCAACGTCTACAACATATTGAAATCCTGTATGATCTCCTAATGATGAGCCAGCAACATAACCTACTATTGCTCCACCAATGGTTCCAACCACAGCAGCAGCATCTCTACAATCATCATCAAAAATACCCTCTCCACATCCTACAACAAAACCTACTAAGCCTCCTGTAAGAGCGCCTAAACCAGAGCTTTCACCAGTAATTTTGACAGGCTCAGCTGCAACGAGAGTTCCATATTTAACTGTGTTAACTTTTTGGGTATCAGATTTTTTTACCCCAGTATTAAAACCACCACATGCTGTTATCAATGTAAATAAAAATAAAAAAGATAATTTATGCAGGCCTATCATATTCAACGAATTTTTTAAGCGAATTGGTGAGAAAATTTTCATAATTATCAATATTATAATTGATATTTTCATAAATATCCAAATGTTTTGGGTCTAGAATGAAATCATAAGAGGGTTCAAAAAAGAAAGGTATTGAAATACGCTCCTCCTGATTAAAAAGAACTCTGTGATTAGTTGCTTTCATTTGACCATTTGTTAAACACTCTAAAGCTAAACCTGTATTAATTACAAAAGCATTTGGATCATGAGGAACATCGTACCAATCCAATGAATGTCTATTTTGAACTTGTAAACCACCTTTTTTATCTTGATATAAAATAGTCATTATTCCACTATCTACATGGGTTTCACAACCTAAAGCAACACCGTCTTGTGAAGAGACTTCAACAGGTTTATCTTGCTTGGGATAGTAATTGAATCTTAGAGTTGATAATGTTTTGGGTCTTTGAAAAGCCTTTTCCGCTAATGATAAATCTGAGGAAAATGAGGATATGATAGATTTAAATATTGTTATTCCTAAATTATGAAGGTCATCAAAATAATTATTTATCGTAATTTGCCAGTCTGGATCTAGAAAAGACATATCATGATTAACTTCAAATTTTTCCTTTTTTAACAATTCAACCATATTTTGCTTTAAAAGTGGATCTCCTATGTCTAAACCCTCCTTACCATTTACAGAACTAGGAAAATAACCCCTGTAAACTGTGTTTGTATTAGGATTCCATTTTTTTGGTGCTATTTTAAGTTTCTCTTCCTCATTTAAGTAAAAAAATTTTTTACAAGTCTTTAAAAGATTATCAATTTTTGAAATTGGAATACCATGATTTGTTACTGTAAAAAAACCAATCTCTTCAGATGCTTTTTTAATATTATTTGATACTTGTACAGCAGCATCACTATTAAGATCTTTATTTATAATATCCGCTAGATCTATATTTGGAATATAATTACTCTGCATCACCAATTTTAAAATATAGTTTTTTGATATATTTCTGTTTCCTTTTTATAGGAAGTTCATAAAATTCATCTATTGAAATAGGTTCACCTATTTTTTTTTGATTTTCAGTAAGTTCGGCTATTATAGATTCATAATAATTTGCCCACTCTGCATTAGTTTTTGGGAGTTGTTGATCTTCCATCATTTTAATCCTAACTTTTTATAGAATAGATTTATAGTGTAAAATAAGTCCTTACTGTCATTATTTTTGATCTGAATAGAACTAGAACTTTGCATTTTTATAATATTTTCTTGTGCCATTTGAATTAAATCATCTAGTATTTTTTGACTTGCTTTTTTAAAAGTAATATCAATAAAATTTCTCTTTATATTTATTTTTGAAATACCAAGGGCAAGAGATTTAATTTTAATAGTTAGTAAATTAAATAAATTAGTTACTTCAACTGGGTAATTACCATATCGATCATATATCTCATTTAAAACATTCTTAAGCTCTTGAATATTCTTTGAATTAGTAAATTTACGATAAATAATCAACCTGGAAATATCATCAGATATGTAATTCTTTGGAATGTAATACTCAAAAAATGCATCGAATTCAAATTCATCATAATCATCTTCAATTTCTGCATTATTATTTTTTTGTCTTTCCACCTCATCTTTTAACATACTTTGGTAAAGCTCTATTCCAATATCTTTCACATGACCACTTTGCTCATCACCAAGTAAATTACCTGCGCCTCTTATTTCCAAATCCTCATTAGCTAACTGAAAATTTGATCCTAGATTTTCATAATTAGCTAAAACTTGAAGTTTCTTTAGAGCTGTTTTATTGATTAATTTTTCACTGTCATGAAATAAATAGGCATATGCTCTTTTATTTGAACGACCTACCCTACCTCGCAATTGATATAATTGAGATAAACCAAATAAATTAGAATTAAATATTATTAGTGTGTTTGCATTTTTTATATCTATTCCAGACTCAATAATATTTGTAGAAATAAGGCACTTTATCTCACCTTTTGTAAAAGATATGAACACATCCTCAATATCTTTTTCTCTCATTTTACTGTGACCTACTCCGTAAGAAAGATCTATATTTAATTTTTTAATTTCATTTTCTACAAAAGGAATATGGCTTATTCTTGGTACAACAATAAAAATTTGTCCATTCCTTTCTAATTCATTCTTTATTGCTGAAATAAGGGCAACAGACTCATATTTTTGAACATAAGTTCTTATACTAATTCTATTTGATGGAGGTGTTCCAATAATACTTAAATCTTTTAAGCCCAATAAAGACATCTGAAGTGTTCTAGGAATAGGTGTGGCAGACAATGAAAATAAATGAATAGTTGGGTATTTGTTAATTAAATATTCCTTTTGATCGACACCAAATTTTTGTTCTTCATCAATTACCAGTGTGCCTAAATTATTAAATTCTATGTCTTTTTTAAAAAGACTATGTGTTGCAATAAGAATTTGAATATCACCAGACTTCAATGAAATTAAAATTTCTTTTTTTTCTTTTGACGAAGTAAATCTAGATAGACATGCAACCTTAATGTTAAAAACTGAAAATCTCTCACTAAATGTATTAGTGTGTTGCATTGCTAATAAAGTGGTGGGAACGACTATTACAAATTGAAAACCTGATAAATATGTTGCACATGCAATTCTTAAAGCCACTTCAGTTTTGCCAAATCCTACATCGCCGCATATAAGACGATTAGATGGTTTATCTTGTTTTAAATCATTTAAAGATTGCTTAATTGAGTTTAATTGGTCCTCAGTTTCAACAAATGGAAATTGTTGATTAAATTTCTCAAGATCAGAATTATTATATTGAAACTCTTTGATGTTTATAGTTGATCTCTTTGCTGCATTTTTTAAAAGTTTATTAGCTAGAAAACGAATTTTCTTCTTAACTGAAGATTTTCTTAAAATCCAATCATTCGTGCCTAATTTATCAAGAAGTAGATTATTATCATCAAACCCATATCTTGAAATATAGTTTAAATTTTCAATTGGTATTAAAAGCTTATCGTTGCCGCGGTAAATTAATCTAATAAACTCCCTAATTCGATTATTAATTTCAATATTATCAATGGATATAAATCTACCAATACCATGCTTTTGATGAACAACCGCATCTCCTAATGAAAGATCATTAAAATTGATTATAGTGTCTAAATTCGTTTTTTTTGTAGTATAGGTGTTTTTATTGAGGTGTACGATTCCATCAAATAGATAGTCTTTTGAGATCAAAGATTCATAGAAATATAAATTATTACCATAATTTGGTTCAATATTTTTCTTTTGAAGAAATTCGTTTTCTATAAATGAGGAATTTTTTCCACTATGAAAATATATTTTATTACTCATTTTGGAAAATTCATCTAAAGAGGTATTTGATGTAATTTTTAGTGATTTAGGTGAGCTAGATAATATATTTGTAAATTTAAAATTTTCTATTTTGTTATCATCTAAATAATAATTTGAAAAAGGGATCTCAGGTTGGACTTGATCAAAAATTGTTTTAAGAAAATTTAGCTTTTCTTTTAATATTATGTCACTTCTATTAATTGTATAAATGGAATATCGCATAACGATATCCTCAAAATAACTATCTTTATTACTTGGCTCTAATAACTCAATATTAGGGTTAAATATATCAATCCTCTCTATCTCATCTTTAAAAGTAAGTTGTGTTTGAGGATTGAATTCTTTTATTGTTTCAATCACATTATCAAAGAATGAAATTCTATAAGGATTATTATTACTGTTATAAATATCTAAAATATCCCCTCTTAGTGAAAATTCAAGTTTATTATAAGCATTTGCTTGGCTTGAATGATTAAATTCAGCTAATTTTTCTAAAATTGTATTAGCTTCAATAGTTTGATTTTTAGTTAATGTTAAAAAATGATTAGCATCTTTGTTTATTTGAAATTTTTTTAAAAGATTATTGCAAGTTATTATTATTATATCATTATTAGTTAATGTCTGTAATTTTTCTGACCTATCAAGTAAGATATCAGATGATGAACTTTCAGAACTGAATGGTAAAGAGTCATGTGCTGGAAAATAACATATTTTCTTATGGGGATAATGTATATTTAGAATATTTTCATAGTCTAGAGCTATCTTATCATCTTCACATAATAAAATTGATTTATTGCCAAATTTAGAAATAGGATTTTCCAATATTATTTTGATAAATTTACAATTTTAAGGTACTTAATTCTATCTTCTTTGAAAGACTCATTAAAAAATACGTCAAATATGTATTGGGTTTCATTTTTTAATAAATCATCTAATTGATCAATTAGAGCCTCATCATTAGTGTTTTCAAGTTTTGAATAAATTCTCTCAAAAATTACATCTAATTCTTTTATACCTAATGTTTGGCATCGATATTTTATTTTTTTTAATTTATCTTTGTAGTAATTATTCATGAACGACAATAGTTTCGATTTTTTATATCAGAATGTAGAAAAACTTAAAGGAATAGGTCCAAAGAAAGCGTCCTATTTTAAAAATCTAAATATAAACACAGTTATTGATATATTTTATAATTTACCGACTAGATCAATAGATCGTACTCAGGATATTGACTTTAAAAATCTTGAAAAAGGACAAACTATCACCACTCTCGTTAAGGTAAAAAAACATCATTTTCCTTTCAATCCTAAACTACCCTACGTGATTGAATGTGAAAAAGGATCTTTAATTATAAACATAATTTATTTTTCAATAAGAGGTAATTTTCTTAGAAAAAAATATCCTGAAAAAAAAGAATTAATTATTAGTGGAAAAGTATCATTTTATAAAAGCAATCTTAGTGTAGCACACCCTGATTACATAGAAGAGATAGAAAATGAGGATAAGTTAAGAACTTTTGAAAATATTTATCCTTTAACAAGGGGTATCACATTAAAAGATATCAGAATAGTTTTAAATGACGCAAAAAATCATTTAAATAAATTTGATGAATGGTTGAACGAAAATATTGTTAAAAAATATAATTTTTCAAGTTTCAATGAATCATTAATAAAAATGCATTTTCCCTCTGTAAAAGGAGATATTGAAAATAGAGAGAATTTTAGAAAAAGGTTGGCAGTTGATGAATTAGTATCAAATTATTTTGCTATTAGATACTTAAAAGAAAAAACAAAAAGAAAAAATGAAAGTTTAAATCTTAAATTTAATTTACAAGAAAAATTGATAAATGAGCTACCATTTGAGTTGACAAAAAATCAATATAAAATCATAAACGATATAAATAATTATAATAATACTCAATATCGAGAAACAGTACTATTACAAGGTGATGTAGGTTCAGGTAAAACTATTGTATCCTTACTAACAGCAATCCCTTTTATTCAAAAACATAAACAAGTTGCCTACATGGCTCCTACAGAAATATTAGCTAATCAAATTTACAGTAATGTATTAAATCACTTAGATAGTGAAGAAGTTAAGCCTATATTGCTCACAGGAAGTAGTAAAAATAAAAGTAAAATTTATGAAAAAATAGAAAAAGGTATTTTTAATTTTATTATTGGTACTCATGCTATATTTCAAGAAAATTTAAATTTCTCATCCTTGGCATATGTAATAATCGATGAACAACATCGATTTGGTGTTCAACAAAGACTGTATTTAGCTGAAAAAGGAGTAAATACAAATATTCTATTAATGTCTGCCACACCTATTCCAAGAACACTTGCATTAGCTCAATATGGTGAAATAGAACAGGTAATACTAAAAGAAAAGCCAGCTTTTCAAAAACCGATAATAACTAAAGTATCGAACATTGACAAAATTAAAGATATAGAAATTTTGTTAAAGAAAAAAATTTCAAATATGTCTCAAGTTTACTGGATTTGTCCTTTAGTTGAAGCATCAGAGACTCAAAAGTATAAAGATGTAGAAACACGATTTAAGTCTTTGAAGAATATATTTGGTTCAGAAGTTGAAATGTTACATGGTAAAATTAAGAGTGATCAAAAAGAAAGAATTATTCAAAATTTTCAAAAAGGAAATATAAAAATATTAGTTGCTACTACTGTAGTAGAGGTAGGTATAGATAATAAAAATGCAGATTATATTGTAATTGAAAATGCAGAAAAATTTGGTTTATCTCAATTACATCAGTTAAGAGGAAGAGTAGGAAGAGGTAACAATCAAGGCTATTGTTTTGCATTATATGGCAAGGATTTACCTGACAATACAATAAATCGACTAAAAATATTCAAAGAAAACTTAGATGGTTTTAAATTATCCGAAAAAGATCTCGAAATAAGAGGTACTGGTGACATATTAGGATATCGTCAAAGTGGTGACTCATTATTCAAGTTTGTAAATGTTTATCATGATCAAGAACTAATAATAGATGCACTTCAATATGTAAAAAAATTGATTGAAAAAAAAGAGTATGAAAATGAAAAATTTAAAAAAGATATATATAAGTTACTTATGTTTTTTAAGCAGCAAGAAGCAATAAAACTATTATTTAGTTAACTTTTTAATTTTTTTCTTTTTAGGAAGAGCTTTTTTAATTTCCGGTGCTTTGGGTGTAACTAGTCCTGCAGAAATGATGTATTTGATTGCTTGATCGACAGACATATTGAGTTTGGTACATTTTGATAATGGAACAAACATTAAAAAACCTGTAGTTGGATTAGGAGTAGATGGCATGAAAACATTTATCATTTTTCGATTTTTTCTTTTTGCTATTTCCCCTTTTGTTTCACTTGTTAAAAATGCAAGAGCAAAAATATCTTTTTGAGGATATTCAATAAGAACTACCTCTTTAAAAGCATTAGACTGTGTCGTAGCAAATGTATCAATAATCTGTTTTACTGTGTTATAGATTGAGTTTAAGCCAGGTATTTTAGATAAAACAGCATCAACTACTCGATGATAAAGTTTTCCAAAAAAACTTCCAGCAATGGCTCCTAAAATTGTAAAAAATAAAAAAGCAACTATTAAACCAACACCAGGTATTTCAGATGGAATACCAAATTTATTTAGAGGTATGAAAGGTCTAAATATTTTATCTGCAATACCAACTACTACCCATGCAACGTAAATAGATAAAGCTAATGGTGCAACAATTAATATGCCACTAATAAAATGATTTTGAATTTTTTTCATTTATATTAATTATTTATTTTATCTTCAAACTCAAAAACATTCTTATTATTAATTTCAAAAGATACTTTTATCGATAGATCCTTTACATCAGGGTTATTTTCAATGAATTGATTAAGTTCTTGTTGTGAGCTAATCCCTAACCTTTTGAGAAATTTTCTAACTTTTAATTGTGTTTCATCATCCATGAAATTGATAATATGGATTTTTTTTCATATTTGAAGGCTTTTAAATAATCAAAAACTATAAATGATAGTTAGGATAGTTTTCAATTCTAAGATAGTTGTAGATATGCCTATTACTACGATTAATCTAGCTAAAAAAGATAGTATTTTATTGCCTTTATATTTTTGAGAACTTCTCCAAACACCAATGCAAGATGTAAAGTAATAGATTAGATTTAATACAAGATATAATGAAAATGTATAAATAAAATTTTGTATATGTATTTTTGTGACGAGCAATAGAGGTGCCGAAATAAGGAAATTAACAAGAACGTAATAAATCCAATAACTTTTGTATAAAGGTAAATTGCCTTTAAAAAGCTCCATAAGGTTATTTTCAATTTTAAATATGAAATTCATATTTTAATTCTTCCCCATTGAATTTTATTCCAGACTCTCTCATGAATATAATAAATTAATATACCGTTCATTATTTCATAAATGACAATGGATTTTGTCCAATCTAAGTTTGATGTAATAAACATAGCAGAAATAAATGTTATTGTAGATGCGGCTAATCTCCATGTGAGTGCCTTGAAAAATGATCTGAGTCTAATTACTTTTAGATTAAATCTGCCATATTTGTATAAATTCCATACTCTTTCATGAAAATAGTATGTAATCATTTTTAAAATGAAAACAATTAAAGCTACATAGAAAGGAGAAGTTGCATCAAAGTTTTCTGAACCATAAGAAATAACAAAAAAACTTATCAGAAAAGTATTTATAAAACCAACTATTCTATAACTTATAGTTTTTAAGATTGATCTATTTTTTGTTACTTTCATTATTGAAGAATTTCATATTCTTTCAAATGAAGATTAGCTATAAATTTTTTTGAATTAATTCTAAATTTAGCAGGAATTTTAATTATTTCTTTTTCAAATGAATAAACCGTTATAACTTCTAAATTATTTTTTTTATTCTCTTTATAAAGACCTTTAAAAAAAGGAAATACTAAATCTATAACTTCAGCGTTTCCCTTGTATATTGAAGGATTATTAGATTTTAAGTTTTCAGTATTTTTTGTAATGGATGATAATTCATAAATGTTAATTCCATCAATAATTAACCTTTTTGAATCTGTTTGGAAAATAAAATATTGAACTAATTGTGATATCGGATCAGTAAAAAATTTATAATCATTAATTAAAGTATTTTGCAAATTAATTTGATCACTGGAGAGTTCTTTTGAAATTTCAATATTTGATATAGTACCATTCTTGTTAAAAATAATATTTTCAAATCTATCCTGTTTAGAGCTTTTTGTTTTACTTTTGTAAATTATGGGATTGAAGCTATCATCTTTAATTTCTCCACTAACTTTTGTAATAGACTCATACCCATAAATTTTGTCAGTCACACCATAACTTTTAATTGTGAAATCAATTTCATATAAATTATCTTCAATTTTAATTTTCCAGAATAAGTCTGCTAGGTGAATTGATTTCCAATCAATTTCATATTTTAGATTTATTACTTTAGAGTTCAGGTAATATGGATATATTATTAAAAAAATTATGAAAAATATGCGCATCAATAAAACATCGTATAAAAGTACTACTATCGATGATTATAATACTATAATTGATGTAAGAACCCCATTAGAGTTTGTTGAAGACCATATCCCAAGATCAGTAAATTATCCCGTATTAACAAATAAACAACGTCATGAAATAGGATTAAAATATAAAGAGAATTCTTTTTTAGCTAAAAAAGAAGGAGCTAGTATTATTAGTGCAAATATTTCCAAAATTATTAATAAAATAAAATTTGATAAAAAAAATAAAACATTAATTTATTGTTGGAGAGGTGGTCTTAGATCACTTAGTTTATATTTAGTTCTTAAACAAATCGGTTACGACGTAACGTTATTAGAGGGTGGATATAAGACTTACAGAGGTTATGTAGTAGATTTTTTTGAAAATAATACTGATAAATTTAAATTTAACCAAATTATGGGTGTAACGGGTGTAGGGAAAACACTTTTTATTAAAGAATTATCAAAAAAATATCAAGTGATCGATTTTGAAGGTTTGGCCAAACATAAAGGCTCTATTTTGGGAAATATACCAAATACTGTTCAACCATCACAAAAATTATTTGAAACATTAATTTATGAAAAACTTCACTCTTTCAATTCAAGAAAAAATATATGGGTTGAAGCAGAAAGTATTAAAGTGGGTAAGTTAAGTATTCCAAGTAAAATTTGGAAAAATATGCCTTTGGGTAAAAATGTAAAAATAAAGAGTAATTTAACAGAGAGGGTGAAATTCATTTTAAAAGATTACAAATATTTTACTAATTCACCAGATTTAATGAAAAATGCGCTTATTGTATTAAAGAAAATTATTCCAAAAGAGGAATTTAAACTTATTGAAGTAAATTTAAAAAAAAAAGAGTATTTTCAGTTTGTGAAATCATTAATTGAATATCATTACGATAGAGCTTATAAAAAGACTCGAGCTGAAAATGACAGTAATATTTATAAAGAGATTTATTTAAATAAAATCAACTTAATAAATATTAAAAGAGTTATTAAAGAGAGTAATTATTTTTAAAATGGTCAAATTTTTTTACTTTGGCAAGATTAAATTTTTTTAGATTTACACCCTTTCCTTTTTCTACACTTCCAATACATATAATTCTAATACCCCTTTCAATTAAAAGTTTTTTTTTATTTAAATATAATAAGTTTTTAGGTGAGGTAAAAACTGGAACATACTCCTCCCCACTGGATAAAATAAGTGAAATATATTTTTCTTCTTCAAAAAACTTACAAAGCTTAGAATTAACAGAGTTGAGATTATTTAATTTAATTTTTTTTTTGGATTTCAACGAAATAGTTTCTAAAGTTGATAAAAGACTATCTGATAAATCCATACAACTTGTAATATTTAGATGCCTAAATATATCTTGATAAATATACATTTTAGGTTTTAAAAATTGTTTTACTGATAAATTTTTTAAATTATTAGGTAATTTAAACTTACTATATAAACTTAGGTATCCTAGTTTTGAATATCCAATACCTGAAAATGTATAAATTTTATCATCAACCTTAGCATTAGATCTCTTTGTTATTTTAGTTTTATTAATTTTATCGCTAATAATTGTTAAAGATAAAAATATTTTCTCAGAAGAAGTAGTATCCCCGCCTATTATCTCAATCTTATTTCTTAGGCATATTCTATGAAAATTAGTTATTATTTGTTGCACAAAATTATAGTTTTTATTTGGGAAACTAATATTCAGTAGAACATATTTAGGTACGCCACCTGAGGATTGAATATCACTATAATTTGAAAGAAAAAGTCTGTGTGCTATGTTTTGAGGAGTAAAATGCTTAAGATCAAAATGCTTATTTTCAACTAAAGTATCAGAAGAGATTAATTGTTTTGTTGAGTTTATATAAGCACAATCATCACCTATTTTCTTATAATTCTTTTCAAAATAATTAATAATTTTTTGCTCATATGACATTAAGTAAATATAATTGAATATGAATTCAAAAACAGAGATATTTAACTAATTTTTTTTCTTACCAAAGGAAATGAGTCTCTTTTTTTAGTTAAAACTAGTTGGAAAATCACATTATCACCTTTAGTAAAAGATAATTCACTTAAATTTAAATAAGCTTCCCACATTCTTATAAATCTATCATCATATAATTTGAGAACTTCTTTTTCTTCTTTTTTAAAATTTTTAAACCAATGAGAGAGTGTTTTAGCATAATGTAATCTAAGAACCTCTATATCTGAGATTATAAGTCCAGATTTTTCTACAGCTGGCATTACCTCAGACAAAGATGGTATATAGCCGCCAGGAAAAATATATTTCCTAATAAATGCAGGAGTCATTTTCGGAACTCTAATGTTACCAATTGTATGTACTACCGCTATGCCATCATCAGATAATAAATTATATATTTTTTTAAAATATGTTTTGTAGAAGGGTTTTCCTACATGCTCAAACATTCCAACAGAAACTATTTTTGTATAAGAATTCTCTTCATCTCTATAATCTTGTAAAGAATAGGATAAATTTTCTTTTTTATCTGACTTTTTAAGTTGGTCATTACAGTATTTAATTTGCTCTTCAGATAATGAAACACCCTTTACTTTACAATCATGATGATCTGCAAAGTGTCTACTAAGTGATCCCCACCCACACCCTATGTCTAAAACTCTATCATTAGAATTTAATAATAATTTGTCAGCTAATCTGCTCATTTTGTTAGTTTGTGCTTGTGTTAATGAGTCGTTTTCATTTTCAAAGTATGCGCATGAATATTGCCTAGTTTCATCCAAAAATAAGTCATACAACCTATCAGATAAGTCATAGTGACTTGCGACATTACTTTTTGAACTCTTTACGAAATTTAACTGAAATAGTGGATTAATAATTAAAATAATTCTGAATATTAGTGTGTTTGATATTTTTTCAAGGTATTTATTATAATTTTCAATAAGTAATTCAGAAAACTCATAAAAAGTCGAATTGTTTAACTCGTAATCTTTATCCATATACCCTTCTGTGAGTACGAGAGAAGGTGCATAAAAAATTTTATTTAAAAATTTCTTATTATTGATCTGTAAAATTAATGGATCTGTGCCGTTGTCAATAAGATGGTCATTTCCCTCAAATTTTATAATAATAGATCTTGTTTTAATTAAATGTTTAATTAAAAATTTGAGTACCCTAAAAGACATAATTTTCTTATAAATATCTATATATACAAAATTTATAAAATTTTATCATATATTGATTGATAAAATGAATTAAAATATCAATTAAATAGTTGAACTTTTGATATTAAGTTAACGTAATACAAAATATGCATACCATAGAAAAAATTGAATTTATATCAAATTGGATAAAAGATTATGCACATTCAAATAATGTTGATGCGTTAGTTATTGGTATTTCAGGAGGCATTGACTCTGCTGTTACAAGTACGTTGTCAGCAAAAACAGGCTTGAGAACGTTTGTTGCTAATATGCCAATACTTGATCACAAAACAACTAATGAAAGAGGTATAAATCACATAGACTGGTTAAAAAAGAATTTTAGTAATGTAATGGACTTTAAAATAGACCTCTCTCTTGTATTTGAAAGTTTTAAATCAGCTCTTGATAAAAATGACTCTGAACACGGTTATGCAAATTCACAGGCTCGATTAAGGATGATGACTTTGTATCAAATAGCAGCTAGCAATAACGGAATTGTTGTTGGCACAGGAAATAAAGTTGAAGACTTTGGAATTGGTTTTTATACAAAATACGGTGATGGAGGAGTAGATATTTCTCCAATCGCAGATTGCCTAAAAACAGAAGTATGGGATATGGGGAAGGAACTAAATATAAACCAAGACATAATAGATGCAGCCCCAACAGATGGTTTATGGACTGATGGAAGATCTGATGAAGATCAAGTTGGTTTAAGTTACTCTGAAATTGAAGAGGCAATGCTTAATGAAAATTCATCAAATAGACAAAAGTATCTTGAGATTAGAAAAAATAACGTTCATAAAATGAACCCAATCCCTGTGTGTATTTTACCAAAATAGACTTTGTAAAACTTATACTCTTGAACCCGTAGTGTTATCAAAAAGGTGCACTGATGTTCCAGATATATCAAATTTAAATGTATCTCCTGAATTTAGATTTATCTTCGAAGACAATTTACAACTAAACTCTTGATCACCAATTTTTGAATAAATGATCATATCTGAACCTAAATATTCAACTAAATTTGCTACACAAGAATGCTTTCCATTATCTGATATTAGGATATCGTCTGGCCTTATACCTAAAGTAGCATCATCTAAGTTTGTAGAATTATTAAGGTTAATTTTCATATCAGCTATATGAGCTATGCCATTTTCAATTTTGCAATTAAATAAATTCATCTGTGGGGATCCTATAAATTCAGCAACAAATTTAGTATTTGGTTTAGAGTATATCTCTTTAGGTGTACCAACTTGTTCAACAACACCATTGTTAATTACTACTATCCTATCCCCTAGTGTCATCGCTTCTGTTTGATCATGGGTAACAAAAATACTTGTTACGCCCATTTGTCTTTGAAGACGTTTGATTTCCAAACGCATTTGATTTCTTAATTTTGCATCTAAGTTAGATAATGGTTCATCAAATAAAAATATTTTTGGATTTCTAACTATGGCTCTTCCCATTGCAACTCGTTGTCTTTGGCCTCCTGAAAGCATACTTGGTTTTCTTGTAAGTAACTGATCTATTTCCAAAAGTTTAGCAACATCATTAACTTTGTTATTGATCTCTTCTTTAGATATTCCTCTATTTTTAAGACCATAAGCCATATTATTAAATACTGACATGTGAGGATAAAGTGCATAATTTTGAAAAACCATTGCAACATCTCTTTCAGACGGATCGATTTTATTAATAATGTTGCCATCTAGTGATATTTCTCCATTTGTAATATCCTCTAGTCCTGCAATCATTCTTAATAATGTTGATTTACCACATCCGCTAGGTCCAACAAATACAACAAATTCTCCATTTTCAATATTTAAAGAAGTCTCATTAACAGCTTTAGTGCCATTAGGATATATTTTAGTAATATTTTGTAATTCTAAAAAACTCATTTTTATTTTTCTGTTTGAATCAATCCTTTGATAAACCATCTTTGAAGAATTACAACAACTAACACAGGTGGTAGCATTGACAATATAATATAGGCAAATCTCTCGCCTGTTCTAGGTAAAGCAACACCCTCATAATTTTCTGTAAAAATAATCTTCATTCCCATCACTACTGTCCAATATTTTTCGTCAGTAGTCATTATTAAAGGCCATAAATATTGGCTATATCCATAGACAAACATAAAAATAAACATAGCCGCTAACATTGTTTTTGATAGAGGTAATAAGAAGTCAATAAAAAATCTCCAACTATTTGCACCATCTAATTTTGCAGACTCTAACAATTCATCAGGGATTGTTTTATAAAATTGTCTAAAGAAAAATGTTGCAGTAGCAGAAGCTACTAGTGGGAGTATAAGACCTGTATATGTATTTGTAAGACCAAGATCAGATACAATTTTATAACTTGGAAAAATTCTTACTTCTAGTGGAACTAATAGAGTAATAAAGATTAGCCAAAATATTGGAACAGCTAATTTAAATCTAAAATAAACTAATGCGTAAGCTGACATAGCTGAGATGACAACTTTCAATGTTGCGATACCAAGAGCCATAATAAAACTATTTACAAACATTCTTGCTGCTGTAACTTCCTCAGACCAACCCCCTTTTTCATTTAAAACTTCATTGTAATTTTGAGAAAAACTCTCACCTAAAAAAAATTTCATTCCCTCAGTCATTATTGAAACATTATCATGAGTTGAGGTGGCAAAAGAAAACCAAATTGGTAATACCATTAATAAAACACCAAGTATTAGAATAATATGTGTTAATATTTCTAATGGTTTGAACTTCATTTATTTTGAAATATTCCTTGAATAAATAATCTTTGTAAAAAAATAATTATAATTACTGGTGGGATCATTGACATAATTACAAAAGCAAAACGGTCAGATATAGATCCGTACATTGTCTTAAGACCCATTACCACAGTCCAATATTGCTCACTAGTAGTCATAATTAATGGCCAAAGATATTGATTATAGCCAAATACAAACATAAATATAAAAACAGCAGCAATCATCGTTTTAGACAAAGGAATTAAAAAATCTATAAAAAATCTCAAACTATTAGTTCCATCTAATTTAGCCGCTTCTAATAGTTCATCAGGAATTGATTTATAAAATTGTCTAAAAAAGAATGTTGCTATTGCAGAGGCAGAAATAGGGAGAATTAAACCAGCAAATGTATTTACAAGATTTAATTTTGACATGACTATGTATGAGGGCATAATTCTAAGTTCTAAAGGAACCAATAAAGTAATAAAAATTAACCAAAATATAATAGTCGCATATTTGACTTTAAAATAAACTAAACCATAAGCTGCCATAAGTGATGTAATTACAGATAAAGTCGCTATACCTGTTGCCATAACGAAACTATTAAAAAACATTTTAAGAGCTGTTATTTCATTAAAAAAACCAGATTGTTTAAATAAAACCCTAGAATAATTTTCAATAAAATTATCTCCTAAAAAAAATTGTAAACCGTTAGTATTTATAAATAGGCTTGAATGTGTTGAGCTAGCAAAAATTATCCATATTGGAACAATCATAATAAGTAAACCTATTGAAAGAATAAAATGATTAATAGTTGAAGATATATATTTTTTCATTAATTGTAGTGAATTTTTCCCTCTATGTATCTGAATTGAAAAATTGTGATAACAAGAACTATTATCATCATCATAATTGATTGGGCACCAGCACTTCCAAGATCTAAACCTTTGAAGCCATCAATATAGGCTTTATAAACTAAAGTTTTAGTTTCGCTACCAGGAGCTCCAATTGTAGTTGTATCTATAATTCCAAATGTATCAAAGAAGGCATAAGTTATATTAATAATAATTAAGAAAAAAGTAGTCGGCATTAACAAAGGAAAAGTAATTGTCCAAAATCTTCGAATGTTGCTTTTACAATCAATAATAGAAGCTTCAATGACTGTTTTTTGAATAGCCTGAAGTCCTGCTAAAAAGAAAATAAAATTTGCACTTATTTGTTTCCAGGAACCAGCAATAATTACATAAATATATGCATCAAATACATTTTCATACCAATTAAAACCCCATAAATTATTAAATAAATGATGAAGTAAACCATATCTTTCACTGAAGAAATAATTAGCCATAACACCAACAACAGCTGGTGCAATAGCATAAGGCCAAATTAAAAGGGTTTTATAAGCACTTTTCCCATGCATTACTTTATTAGCTTGCACAGCAAGCAATAAACCAATTGAACCTGTAATAAGAGTAATTACGAAACTATAGATAATTGTAAACTTGAAAGCAGTAAAATAAGAGGGGTCAGAAAAAATAAATAAAAAATTATCAAAACCAGCAAACTGAGAACCAAATCCAAAAGCATCTTGCATAGTAAAGGCATCTTTAAACGTTTGAATAATTGGCCAATATAAAAAAATTAATAAGATTAATAGCTGAGGAGCTAAGAAAAAATATTGAGAATAATTTGATTTAAATTGAACTTTTTTCATTAAGTTAAAAGGAGGATATTATAAATACCCTCCTTTTTAAAATAATATTAATTATAGGGTTTTAGCAAACTGTTTTAATAGTTTTGCTGCACCCTTATCCATATTGCTTAGAGCTTTTTCAACAGTGATATCACCATTAAGCATTGGCTCAACATTTTCGTATATTACTTCACGAATTTGAGGCCAGTTACCTGCTCTATATCCACCAGGGATAGTTGAACCTTCAAGACCTAATTGATCACCAACAGCTTTATGATAAGGAGAAGCTCTATAAAAATTTATAGTTTCAGCTAATTCGATACCACCTTTTGTTACAGCAGCATAACCTGTCATGTTGTGATAGTATAAATCCATTTCTGGTGAACCCATAAACTCAATAAATTTTGCAAGTCCTTTATACTCTTCTTCTGTATGACCGTTTAAAATCCAATTAGCAGCACCACCAATAAATGTAGGATACTCTTTTCCGCCTGTTACTGAATCCCAATATGGTATTGGGTTAGTTGTAAAGTTTGGAAGTACACCTTTCATACCCCCAAAAGAAGCAGCAGATCCGAACCAAAATGCAGCCTCACCATTAGTAAAAGGTGCCTGGTTATCTCCCCATGCTCTTCCCTTGTAGCCATAGTAACCCTTTTCGTACCATTCTTTAACTTTAGTCCAGTGATAAACAAAAGCTTCTGTTTCAGCAAAAAGTGTTTTTGTTGGAACAGCATCATAGCCATTATTGCCATCTGTCATCAATAAATTATGCCTTGAGAAGAAATTTTCAGTCCAAATCCAAGGACTGTGACTTTGAAGAAGAGGAATATATCCGGCATCGAGTATCTTTTGAGCCATACCTTCAAATTCTTCGTAAGTTTTTGGAACCTCTTCAATGCCAACTTCATTTAAGATATCCATATTGGCGTACATGAGACATGTAGAACTATTAAATGGAACACCGATCATTTTTCCATCACCATCAGCATAAAAGTTTTTTATACCAGGAATGTAATTATCAGCATCAACATCAATACCATATTTTTCAGCCATCTCTTCAAAGCCGATCACAACTCCATTTTTAACTTGTGCTACCATGATAGCTGCACCTGCATCATAGACTTGTGAATAATGAGGTTGATCACCTGCTCTAAAAGCAGCTATTGTAGCTGCCATATTGTCCTCATAGCTTCCTTTACCAGTAGGGATAACCATATACTCATCTTGTGATTCATTAAATCGATTAGCTATTTCTATGATTACATCACCTAAAAAACCACTGTTACCATACCACCAATGAATTTCGGTTTTACTGTAACTGTTTGAAGTAAATGCAAAAGAAACTAAAAGTACAAAAATACTAATTAGTTTTTTCATTATGTCCTCCTATTAGAACGTTCCTGTTGCCATTATATAACTATTTAATAGTCTCAGGAATAGATTGGCTGTGTATAACTTAATAAAAAAATATTAAATATTTATGAAATTTAAAAAAAGCTTTAATTTATATGTTTTTTATTAAATATCTTAATGCGTAAATAAATCCATCTTTACCCATACCTATAATTGAACAATTACAAGCTGGTGCTATGAGAGACTTTCTTCGAAAGTCCTCTCTAGAGTATATATTGGATAAATGAACTTCTATTTTAAATATTGTTTTAATTTCAAGAGAGTCGTGTAAAGAAACCGAAGTATGAGTCAAACCACCGGGATTGATTATGATACCAACGTATGACTCGTCTAAGCCATTTATTTTATTGATGATCTCTCCTTCTATATTACTTTGGAAAAAATCAAGTTTACATCCTAATGTTTCAGACTCCTTAAGTAGCTCGTTTTCCAAATCTTTTAATGTGAAATTTCCATAAACACTCTCTTTGCGTTTACCTAACATTTCTAGATTAGGGCCATTAATAATTAAAATTTTATTGTCCATATTTATTGAACTTATATCAAAGATTTTATCATTCCCAATGGGTATAATTTTAAATATTTTTATATTTTTTTAGTTAAAATCACTATATTTATGATATTTAGTTAATTATTAATAGGAGGTTAGTTATGAGAAAATTCATTATAGATATGACTATGTCGTATGACTTTCAGGTAACTATAGAGGCTGAGTCGGAGGAAGCAGCAAAAGCAAAGTTTACAAATACACCATTAGAACAACTTGGTAGCTATAAATTTGGCTCATTTTATAAGACATTTAGAGGTATAAAATTAGATGAATTTGATCCAAGATTTTATAAGGACGAAGATAAAGTAAGATAATCATACGATGAGTAGAACAATTACTGAAAATCTTTTTGGTACACACTTCTTTAGCAAGTATTACCTAACTATACTAGGAGTGATTTTATTGACTATATCTTCTAAAATTTCTATTCCCTTTTACCCTGTTCCAATGACATTACAAACTTTGGTGGTTTTCTTTATAGCTGCATCAATGGGCATGATTGGGTTTTATTCAACATTTATTTATGTGGTTTTAGGTGTGCTAGGACTGCCTTTATTCGCTAATGGTGGAGGAATTGGCTACATTTTTTCTCCAACATTTGGTTTTTTATACGGAATGGTAATTTCTGCGTTCATAATTGCATATATTCTCAAATCTGAAGTAAAAACAGGTTTAATCAAGTTATCGGCTACTATTCTTGCAGGTGCATTTATTATATTTTTGTGCGGTATTAGTCACCTTTCGTTTTTTGTAGGTCTAGAACAAGCAATAAATCTTGGTTTATTGCCATTTTTGTATAGTGAATTTCTAAAGATTGTATTAGCTATAGCTATAATTTTTGGGTTGATTCAAAGAGTTAATCAAAAAAATTCATAAATAAGTTTTACTTACAGTTTCGAATATTGAAAAGTGCCGAGATGCCAATTCTTGTCTATTCTTGCTGTATCCTCCACCTATAACAGTACAAAGAGGTATTTTTTTTTCTTTGAAATACTCACATACAATTTCATCTCTGTTTTTAATGCCATCATCAGTAAGGTTTAAATTACCTAGATCATCGTTAGAGTGAACATCAACTCCTGCATCATAAAAAACAATATCTGGTGTAAAATGAGACTCAATTTGATCAAGCGTTTTTGTGAGGATATTTATATATTTAACATCATCTACTTCATCATCTATTGGTACATCTAAATTGCTATTTTTTTTGTCAAATGGAAAATTATTTTTACAATGAATTGAACATGTAAAAATATTATCAATATTTTCACAAATAGAAGCAGTTCCATCACCTTGATGAACATCTAAATCTAATATTAAAATTTTATTTATTTTTTTTTGATTAAGTAAAGTTATCGAGGCATAGGCTAAATCGTTAAATACACAAAAACCAGATCCACAATCTTTAAATGCATGGTGAGTTCCACCTGCTAAATGACATGCAATACCATAATCCAACGCCAATTGAGATGTTTGTAGTGTGCCTTGTATAGCTAGGAAAGATCTTTTAGCTAATTTTTCACTCCACGGTAAATTAATTCTTCTTTCCTGATCTCTTGATAGATTACCTTCTTTAACACTCATAACATAATTACGGTTGTGTACTACTTGTACATCATTTATAGGAGCTGACTTACTTTGATGAATTGTTAAATTTTTATATAAATTTGAGTTTTTGATAAAATTATATAAATCAGAAAATTTAGTACCAACAAATCTATGGCCCTCTGGTAGAGGAATGTCATAGTTATCATTGTAAACAACATTTAGTTTTTTCATCAATATAAATTTTCTTTAATATTCGCTAATCGTAACTATTTCATCAGACTCATATGTAGTTTGATCTAAGTTTTTCTTTACAATATTTGACATTGCTTTAGCTACTTTTTTTGCATGAATTGGTCTCATTTTTTTAAGCGGGCCTAAAAATAATGGTGTTAATAGCTTGAAAATTGGAATTCCAATTTTCTCAGAAAGTCTAAATTGTACTCTTTTACCTAGTAAAAAAGATGGTCTTAAAATACCAAGGTTATCAAAGTTTAATCTTTTCAACTCTTCTTCAACTAGGCCCTTAAACCTTAAATATTCACCTTTATTATTAGGATCAGCAAAACCAGATGAGATATAGACGAAGGACTTAATTGAGTTAGATTTACATATTTTGGCTATTTCCTTAGGCAAATCTAGCTCTACCCTTTGATATTCACTTTTTTCAGGAGAGTTTTTCTTTGTTGTGCCAATACAAAAAAAACAACAATCAGCAATAATCTGATCTTTAATATTCTCAACATTTTTTAAATCTGTATTAATAATTTCTAATTTTGGATGTTTTATATTTACTTCAGAACGGGTAAAAATTTTAATGCTGGTATAATATTCATCTTTTATTAAGTTTTTTAATAAATAACTGCCAACTAAACCAGTAGCACCAAATATCACTGCCGAAGACATATAAAACTTATACATTAATATTATTAAAAAAAAGAATATTTTTGGGATTTAGGAATATTTTTCTTTTAAAGTATTTTTTTGAACTTTTCCCATGACGTTTTTTGGAAGTTCATCCAACAATATATATTTATTTGGAATTTTATATTTCGCTAAGTGTTTTTTTAAAAAATCTTTAAGATCATTTAAATCTGTAGAATTATTCTTCATAACTATAGCTGCAATAGGTACTTCACCTAAATCGTCATTAGGGATACCAAAAACAGCAGACTCTAAAACTAATTCGTGTTGATTAATAATATCTTCAATTTCTTTAGGATAAACATTATATCCACCACTTATGATTAAATCTTTATTTCTTCCAGATATGAATAGATATCCATCATTATCAAAATATCCAATATCACCGGTTATAAAAAAACCATCTTTAGTAAATGCCTCTTGTGTCTTTTTTGGATTATTTAGATAACCTTTAAATACATTAGGACCATTTATTTCTATTGTTCCAATATCATTTTTTGATTTATTATTATCACTTTGAATATTATTTATTCTTATTTTAATATCTTTTAAAGGTTTACCAACTGATCCAGCCTTTCTTTCCCCATCACAAGGATTAGAGGCATTCATATTAGTTTCAGTCATACCATATCTCTCTAATATTTGATGACCGGTTACTCTATAAAAATTTTTAAATGTTTGATTTAACAATGGAGCACTTCCAGATATAAATAATCTCATATTTTGTGTTAATTTCTTATCTAGTCTTTTGTCATTCAACAATCTCGTATAAAAAGTTGGAACACCCATCATCAGAGTTGAATAATTAAATGCTTCAATAATTGAGTCTATATTAAAATTTTTTATAAATCTAATAGTAGCCCCACTTATCATGGAGGTATTAATAGCAACAAACAATCCATGAGTATGATAAATTGGGAGTGAATGGATTAAAGTATCATTGCGATTTATATTCCATAAATTTATTAGTTCTTGAGCATTTGAAACTAAATTTTGTTCAGTTAACATAGCACCTTTAGGTTTTCCTGTAGTCCCAGAGGTATATAAAAGTGCTGCTAAATCATTATATGTTCTTTTTGATGGTTCAAAAAAACTATCAAGGTTTTCTAAACCATCAGTAATCTCTCCAACTCCGTTTGCATTTAAAGATAAAATTCTACAGCCAATTTCATCGCAAAATGGTTTTAAACTATCTATTTCTGATTTATCACAGATAAGAAAAGATGGTTTTGAGTCCTTTATAAAATAAATTGTTTCATTAACTGTATAGCTTGTATTAAGTGGAAAAAAAACTGACCCAGTAAGAATAGATGATAAATAAAGAGCTAAAGTCTCTTTACATTTGGCGGACTTTACAAGAATATGACTTCCTGATTTTAACCCTAACTTTGATAATTTGTGAGAAATTTTTGATGCAAGAATTATGAAATTTTTATAAGTAATCTCGGATCCATCATCTAATATTAAAAAAGTTTTATTATTGTCTAAATTAGTTTCAACAAGATTTGAATAGAGTGAGTCTGTCAAAGTATATCAACGGAGTAATTAGGTTGGCCCTGCAATATATACAGGGCCTTATAAATAAAATAAAAAATCTAGATTATCCTAGGATTATGGTAACCATTTCTCCCAAGTAGATTTATTGTTTGCTTTCCATTCAGCAACAACATCATTAAGTTCACCACCTTCACGAACTTTAACGAGCATCGCTGCTTGATCTGCATTTGATAATGCCATTTTACCAAAGAATTCAAGTGCTTTTTGGTTTTCTGGTTTAGCAAATGTATCAGGATTACCGTAGTTCATTGGATAGTCAACAGCCCAACCTGTTGCTGGCCAATAGTCAGCTCCACAAGTTTCCCAGTTGTTTGCCTCGGTAAAGGTATCACAAGTTTTATTTGGAGCTAATTTTACACCTACTAATTCGTTAACACCAAAGAACCAATGAGGCTCCCAAAGATACATTAAGAAAGGTTCACCTCTATCGTACATACCTTGCGCTTCAGCAAGAGCAGCTGTTTCAGTTCCTAATTCATCAGCAACAAAGTCTAAACCAAGTAGGTCTAATCTTTTTTGATCATGACAGTTCCAACCAGCAACTGGACAACCAATTAATCGACCTTTACCACCAGACTCCATAGTCGCAAAATCTTCTTTGAATTTATTTAAATCAGCATAGCTAGAAAAATCTGGATTTGCATCAGCCCAATATTTTGGAACATAATAATCTGACATACCAGTAATACCAACAGTTCCAAGTAATTTTACACTTCCATCACCAGAGTAAGTCATTTTAACTTCCCCACCATGAATTAAGTCGCCATTTAACATAACATCATCAGCTTCAGCGTAACTAGGCCATGACTCACATGCAAAATCAATATCACCTGCAGCAATAGCTTCCCACAAGCCAGTTCCTGAGGCAAATACGATTCTATCAATTTCGTATCCTAACTCATCTTCAAGTATGCTTACAGCTACTTGACATGAAATCTCTCCACCTGTCCAGTCAGCGATGGCTGCTAATAATTTTTCGGCATTAGCTTTACTGAATGTTGCGGTAAAAAGAATAGAGGATAGAATAAAAGTAATAATTGTTTTAGATATTCTCATAGATTATCCCTCCCATTAAAAGTTTATATTAGCAAAAAATAGTCAAAGTACATATGCAATTTATTCATCAATAGGTAACAAAACCCTATGAAATATGTTTTTTTATATTTAATTAAGTGTAATACTATCAAAAATGATGAAAACTAAAGTATTTCTTACATGTGCTGTTAATGGATCCGGTGACACTGCATCAAAACATCCTGATCTTCCAAAGACTCCAAAACAAATAGCAAAATCCGCAATAGAGTCCGCTCAAGCAGGTGCATCTATAGTTCATATTCATGTCAGAGAGGAAGATGGAACACCTAGTCGAAAATTTGAATTTTACAAGGAAGTAGTTGAAATAATTAGATCGAGTGACACTGATGTAATTATTAATTTAACAACCGGTATGGGAGGTGATTTAGATATAGGTGAAGGAGATAACCCAATGGATTTTGGTCCATATACTGATATGGCTAATATTATGGAAAGAATATCTCATGTAGAGGAATTACTACCAGAAATATGTACACTTGATGCTGGAACTTTAAATTTTGGTGATAGTTCTGTATTGGCGGTCAATACACCAAATGATTTAAGAAAAGCAGCAAAACGATTAAAAGAAATTGGAGTTAAACCTGAAGTTGAAGCTTTTGATTTAGGTAACATGTGGTTTGGTGCACAACTTTATGAAGAAGGACTACTAAGCGACCCACCCTTATATCAAATGTGTTTAGGAATTCCCTGGGGAGCTCCTGCAAAAACTACAGCTATGATTGCAATGTTAGATGTCATGCCTAAAAAAGCTATTTGGTCAGGCTTTGCAATTTCAAGAAATGAAATGCCCTTTGTTGCACAAACAGTTTTACTTGGTGGTAATCCCAGAGTTGGGCTTGAAGATAATTTATATTTATCAAAGGGAAAACTTGCAACTAATCCACAATTAGTTGAAAAGGCAATAAAAATAGTTCATGAGTTAGGCTCCTCTATTATGAGTCCCCAAGAGACAAGAGATTATTTAAAGCTAAAAAAAACCTAATCCATTCTCTCAGTATTTCCATCAATAGAAATTACTTGACCTGAAACTCTAAGGGAGTCTTGAGAAATTAAAAAGGAACACATTTTTGCTATATCATCTTCATAAACCCATTGTTTTAAAGAACTCATAGAAACAAAATCTTTTTCAATGGATCTTACAGATCGCTTTAGCATTTTTGCTTTTGCTTTTATGACTCTCATCATTCTCGCACCTTTAACAGAACCAGGGCATATTGCATTTACTCGTATATTAAATTTTCCTAATTCCATTGCTAAAGTTTTAGTAATACCAACTAAGGCCCATTTGCTTGCCGCATAAGGAGATCTATTAGGAAAACCATCAATACCAGCTGTAGAGGAAATATTGATTATTGACCCATTTTTAGATTTCTTAATCATGGGTATCGCATATTTGGTAAAATAAAAGTGACTATTTACATTTACATGTATAGTTTTTTCCCAATCATCAGATTTAATTTTCTCTAAAGGAGATGTGGGTCCAGCTATTCCAATATTATTTATAAGTCCATCTATTTTTTTAGTTTTGTATAATATTTGTTTATAAAATTTCTTTACATCATCTTCTTTTGAAGCATCGCATTCAGATATAAAGAGTTTCTTATTAAAGTATGAATTTTTTTTTAATTTATTAATGTTTTTTTTATCAATATCACAAGTATATACAAAAGCACCTTGTGATAGTAATAATTTTACAGTAGCTAGACCTATTCCAGAAGCACCAGCAGATAAAATAATTTTTTTATTTTTAAGGAAATTATTTTGCATCAAAAGAATTACTATCAGGTTTAATGGGAATAGATCTATCTATACCCTTTACAATTTTTTTTTCTTTATCGTAAAAAGGTAAATCCACAACAACTCCGGTGTGTGAAGAATTATCTGGGAGAATTATTTCTATCTCTTTATTTATATAATCATTTGGTTCATAAAATCTTACATAACCAATTCCTTGTTGGAGAGTTGGAGACGGTACACCTGCTGTTATGTAACCGACTTGTTTATCATTAATTTTTATTTTACTTCCTGCTTTAGGAACTGTTGTTTTACATGTTATTCCAAATAAACAAGTCCTTTTATCTTTTTTAATTAACGCATCTTTACCAATAAAATCTTTATCCATATTCACAAAATACCCAAGTCCAGCTTCGAAAGGAGTAATTGTTGTATCAATATCAGTTAAATTTCCAAAAATACCACCCTCAATTCTTCTAATGGTCATGGCTCTAGAGGCAGAAAATTGCATACCATATGGTTTACCACATTCGATAAGATAGTCCCACAGAGCCAAATGGTCTGTGTTAAAACCATCACAAAAAATTTCAAATCCTAATTCATTTGTAAAACCTGTTCTTGAGACATATAAAGTTTGCCCTCCTAGATCAAAAAAATTGGATGTAAAATAAGGCATATTTTCATCAATCTTTCCATTGGAAGCTAACTTCATGATATCGATTGATGCCGGACCTTGAATTTGAAGAACTCTAGATTTAGGGTCTTTTATTTGCACATCATAATTTGAACTATGAGCAATAAGCCAATCTTCAAATGGGCCATCCGCTTGAACGTACCAAAACTTTTCTTCATCAAATCTAAATAAAACTCCATCCATGAAAATTCCACCTTTTGGTGTACAGGCAAGAGCATAATAACCTCTGCAAATTTTTGTTTTTGAAATTTCTCTTGTCAGCACTTTATTCAAAAAAGAAACTGAGTCTTTTCCTGATATTTCTATTGGTTTTTCTGGGACATCAAATAAAAGAGCTTTTTGTCTTAAAAGCCAATATTTTTCTGAAGGATCTTCATCAATTTTCATAGGAAAGTATCTTCCTGCATAGACGCCTCTAACCATATTAGAAGTATTAGTACGCTGAATGAATGGAGACTCTTCAAATCTACGAGCACTAATTTTAATTGTTTGATTTAGATCAGCTTCTTCTTGTAAATTTCCCATTTATTTATCAATGACTCTATTAGATTTATAATCACGAATAATAACAGGAGGGTCAAATGCTGTCACAGGTGAAATTTTATCTTTAACTAATTCTACTTCGATGAGACATGAATGTGCTATAGGACCTTGACCTAATTTTGAAGTTCCTTTGTCTTTTGTAAGGACATTAGGATTGCCATGTTTACAAATAGTTTTTAAATTTTTAGTGTCCTCAGGATCGTACCATGCACCAGTACTAATTTGAACAACTCCAGGGCGGATATTATCATTAATGTTTACACCAGCTAAACAGGCACCTCTATCATTAAAAAGTTTTACTATATCTCCCTTACTTATTCCACGACTGCTCGCATCAACACTATTCATTTCAATTGGTTCACGATCTTTAATTTTAAAAGATTTACTATAACCTCCGTGATCCATTTGACTATGTAATTTATTTTTTGGTTGATTAGATATTAAATGCAAAGGATAGTTTTTATTTTTACTTCCAAGCCATTCACAGGGTTCTAACCAGGTTGGATGACCAGGACAATCATCATAATTAAAACTATCTACTGTTTTAGAATATATTTCTATTTTTCCACTTGGAGTGGAGAGCGGGAATTTAGTAGGATCTTCTCTGAAATCTTTTAACATTATTGTATTTTCTTTTGGTGGTGGAACTTTAAACCAACCTATTTTTCTAAACTCCTGATAGCTAGGAAAATCAATATTTTTTAATGACTTTGATTTGACTGATGTTTCTTGATAAATCCATTTTTGCCAATCTTCTTCATCTCTTCCTTCAGTAAAAAGATTTTCGACATCCATTTTTTTTGCAATTCCTTTAAAAATATCAAAATCACTTTTAGCCTCTTTAAAAGGTTCAACTAATTTTGACATTGAAATTACATAAGGATCTCTTGGGGTAAGCATTATATCTTGTCTTTCAAGTGGAGTGGTACAAGGTAAGATAATATCTGAATATTTAGCTAAAGAATTCCAGCACCATTCATTAGAAATGATAGTTTCAGGTTTTTGCCAAGCTAGCAAAAGTTTATTAATATCTTGATGATGATGAAATGGATTTCCACCTGCCCAATAAATTAATTTAATATCAGGATATTCATACTCCTTGCCATCAAAATGAAAAGTTTCACCCGGATTTAAAAGTAAATCACTAATCCTTGCAACTGGGATAAAATTATCAATTTTATTGTCAGATTGTGGAAAAGCAGCGCCAGGAATAATAGAAAACTGCCCACCAATGTGATTTGTTGCACTATAACCAAATCCAAAACCACCACCTGGTAAACCTATTTGACCCAACATTGATGCCAACATAATTGCTGCCCAAAAAGGCTGTTCACCATGATCTTGGCGAGTTAAAGACCAACTAACAGATATCATAGTTCGCTTTGAGGACATGTCTCTTGCCAAAGAAATAATTTCATCTGATGAGATTTCACTTATTTCTGAAGCCCAATTAGCATCTTTTACAACTCCATCTAAATCTCCTAAAAGATATGGTAGGAAATTATCAAAACCTTCTGTGTATTTTTTAATAAATATTTCACTATATAAATTTTCTTTGTATAGAGTGTGCGCTAGACCGAGCATAATTGCTACATCAGTATTAGGTCTTAAAGGTAACCACTTTCCTTTAACCTCATCTAACAAGTCGCTTTTTAATGGACTCAAATTTACAAATCTTATGCCAGCTTTAGCAGAACTAATTAGTTTTTCTTTTTGATTATGACTCCCTGTTCCACCTTGAGCTATTTGACCATTTTTTAAAGGAACTCCTCCAAAACATACAAATAGTTCTGTGTTTTCTTCGATTGAGTCCCAACTAGTGCAGGTATCAAGATAGGCTCTATAACTTCCAAGTATATGGGGAACCATTGCTTCTGCCGCTGCAAAACTATAAGTAAACTTTGATTTTGTGTAGCCACCAATGCAATTTAAAAAACGATGTAGTTGGCTTTGAGCGTGGTGAAATCTTCCAGCACTAGCCCAGCCGTAAGATCCACCAAATATTGAGGAATTACCAAAGTTCTCTCTTACTCTATTCAATTCTTTGGCTACTATATTTTCAGCATCATCCCAAGATACAGCCACAAAAGGATCTATCCCTCTTAAGTTATTATCCGTTCCTGGTCCATTATCAATCCAACTTTTTCTTATCATAGGCTTATCAATACGCGTTTGATTATCGTGGATGTCTACAATACCTGGACCTATTGGTGATGGATCTTTATCATTTTCCCATCCAATTAATTCTGTAACTTTCCCATTATTTACTTTTGCTCTATAAGTTCCCCAATGCGAACTAGTTAAGGGAAGATCTTTCTTAAAACCCATTAGGACTTATCTAATCCAAGGGCTTGTCTTTGCTTCTTAGTCCAGGCATGGGTTATCCTATCTATGATAATAGCAAGAAGAACGATAGCCAAACCGGCTGATAGACCTCTACCTGTATCTGATCTTTGAAGTGCATTAAATACTTGGAGTCCTAGACCTTTTCCTCCAATCAATGGTGTAACAATTTGCATTGCAAAAGCCATAATTACAGTTTGATTAAAACCCATAACGAGACTTGGTACAGCTAATGGAAATTTTACTTTATTTAAAGTTTGAATTCCTGTTCCTCCAAAAGATTTGGATACCTCTGAATAGCTTCCTGACACTTGTGACAAACCAAGAGCTGTTAATCTTATTATTGGTGGTACAGAATATATAACAGTTGCAATAACTGCAGATACTATATTTCCACCAAAAAACATTAAAACAGGAATTAAATAGCAAAAATAAGGCAAAGTTTGCATTGCATCTAAAACAACATTTTGGATATCTCTGTACCATTTATTGTAGGATGCTATTACTCCAAGCGGTACACCTATAACAAAGCAAATTAAAACTGAAACCAATACTGAAGATAGCGTAATCATTGAATGCACCCACATACCTGTAGCTCCAATAAAGGCTAATAATATCGCAGTAATTGTGGCAAACTTTATTCCTACAGTCACATATCCAATAAGTATGAAAACAATCATTGTATACCACCAAGGTATCTGAGTTAGAAATAAATTTAATGGGTTTAGTAAATACAAGTAAACAAAATACTTCATACCTTTCGCAAATGATATAAAACCAGGATCAAGAGTCATTGCCTTAACAGTATCTTCTATTGGTTTTTGGATATCAATTGTCCATGTTTCTGGGAAAGTTCCTATACTATAAATGTATGCATCAAAAATAAAAATGAATATAAAAATTAAAAATGATGAGAATAAAAAATATCGTTGATTAATAAAATTTTTAATTGAATTATTATTAGATTTATTAAAAAGAGAAATTAAGCTAGCAATTATATTAGCAAAAACATTAATAGTAGTTCTAAAAAATATATTTATAAGCTTTACAGATATTCTCAAGGGTAATTCAATTAAGTTTGCGATGGGGTTTCTGTGTAAATTTTGCGGTAATAAGTAAAATTTTTTTACATCATCTGGTAAGGTTTCTTTTTCTTTACTAATAGCACTACTTATTCTGTCAAACATTATTGCCATAAATAAAATACACAAGCCCCCTTCCATTGCCCAACCAACATCTAATTTTCTAATTGCTTGCCATACTTGACCGCCTAAACCTTCAGCACCAATAAAAGTTGCAAGAACAACTAATGCTAATGCCATCATAATTGTTTGATTAACACCCATCATAATACTTGGTAAGGCCATTGGAATTTTAATTTTAAATAAAAGCTGAAATTTATTAGATCCAAAAGACTCAGCTGACTCTATTGTTTCTTTAGATACTTGTCTTATTCCTAAATTTGTTAACCTAATAATTGGAGGCATAGCATAAATTAATGTAGCAAGTATTGCTGGAGCACCACCAATTCCAAAAAAGAACATAGCGGGAAATAAATATACAAAGGCTGGCATTACTTGCATGGTGTCTAAAATAGGTTTTAGAAAATTTTCAAATCTATCACTTTGAGAACTGAGTACTCCTAGGATAACTCCAAAAATTACAGATAAAATTACTGATAAGCCCATTAATGCTAATGTTTGCATTGAGACTTCCCACATATCCACAGCTCCCCAAAAATAAACTGTAAACATACAAAATAAGGCTAGTTTTATACCTCCATATGCTAGAGCTGGAAGAGCCATTAAAGACATTATTAAAATCCATGGAGACTCAACAAAGAAATTTTCCAAGGCCATGTAACCAGCTTGTAAAAAAGATGCAAATAATCTCGTTATCCATCTATAGTTATCTTTTAAATAATCCTCTCCGGCATTTATCCATGCAGTAAATTTAAATTCATCAGTAATAGATTTAGGAAATACTGTAGGGTCTTCATTAATAATCGACAGATAATATGCTACTGCCCCAATAATAAAAATACTTATGTAAAAGATTATATTTTTATTTAATTTATTTTTAATGGCTATATTTTGATCTAAAGACATATTAATTTATATTTAATCAACTATATACGAATTTATAAAAATAATTTTATTTTAATAGTATTAATTCACAATTATAATAGCCTTAAACCTGAATAATATGGATAAAATTATTTGCTCAAATATATGGAAAATTTTTGGCAATGATGAAAAAAGAATTTTAGACAATTTAGATCCAAATTTAAGTAGAGACGAAGTCCAAGAAAAAACTGGACATGTAGTAGCTGTAAAAGATGTCAGCTTTTCCATTCAAAAAGGTGAAACCTTTGTTGTAATGGGATTATCAGGTAGTGGAAAATCAACTTTAGTAAGATGTTTAACTAGATTAATTGAACCTACATCTGGATCGGTAATTATTGATGATACTGACATTACAAAAATAAGTAGAAATAGCCTCCTTGATCTTAGAAGAAATAAAATGAGTATGGTATTTCAACACTTTGGTCTTTTTCCACATCGGACAGTTCTTGAAAACATTTCTTATGGTTTAGAAATTAGAGGAGAAAAGAAACAAGATAGATTAGACAAGGCTACAGAGTCTTTAAATCTTGTTGGTTTAAAAGGTTGGCATAATAATTATCCAAGAGAACTCTCGGGAGGAATGCAACAAAGAGTTGGTTTAGCACGAGCGATGGCAGTTGAACCAGAAATCTTAATATTTGATGAGCCATTTTCTGCTTTAGACCCATTAATTAGACGAGAAATGCAAGACGAGCTATTAGACATTCAAAAAAAATTGCAACGCACTATGGTATTTATTACTCATGATTTTTTAGAGGCAATAAAAATGGGCGATCATATTGCTATCATGAAAGATGGAGAGATTTCTCAAGTTGGAACACCTGAAGAAATTGTGGCAAATCCAGTTGACAAATACGTTAAAGATTTTTGTGAAGATGTTCCAAAATATAAAGTATTAAGTGCTGGAAAAGTTATGCGTAAGGAATGTTCTGATGAGTCAAAGAAATTATTTTTAGATAAAACTAAATGCATAGATGAAAATGCTAAAATTGAAACATTAATTGACCAGATATGTGAGGATGATACAGCCTACCCTATAATAAATGCACAATCTGGTGAGTTAGTTGGAGAAATTGATCGAACCATAGTCATGAAGTCTATGAAATCTAAATGATATAAACATTTAGTTTGGTTTATTAATTTTCTTATTTTTATCTCTCCAAATAATAATCATTCCAGCGAAAACTATTAATAAAACTCCAGGGAAGAGTTGATCAAAAGGTGCTTCACCAAAAAATATCCATGCTAGAATAAAAGATGAGGGTATTGCTAAATATTCAAAAACTGCGATTTTACTAGCTGCTATTAACCTATAAGAGTAAATAAATAGAATTGCAGCTGTTCCTCCAAAAATACCAATTAATGATAAAATTAAAAAGTCAGTATTGCTCTCAATATATGTATGACCAGTTGTAAAAAAAATAAATATTAATGAACCAAGAAAAGATGAAAAGAGAGAATAGAATTGAATTTTTCCTGTAGAAAAATTATCTGGTATAAATTTTAGTACTATCACTTGGACAGCCCATAAGAAAGCAACTAGTATTGGTAAAATAGAATAATAAGAAAAAATACTACTATTAGGTTTCATAATCATTACAACTCCAACAAAGCCAATTATAACAGCTGACCATCTATATATACCCACTCTGTCTCCTAAAAAGAGGATTGATAAAATTACTATAAAAAATGTAGAGGAAAAAGTTAGTGTAGATGCTGTAGCAAATTCCATATTATTTATTGCAATGTAATACAAGATATTAATAGCCAAAAAACAAGAACCTCTGATAAAACAAAATAAAATAAATTTTTTATTTAAATTTTTAAAAAGGTCTGAGCTTTCCTTATTATAAATTAGTAAAAGTATTAGGGGGATTATCGCAAAAGTATTTCTAAAAAGAGCT
>CABYRQ010000010.1 GCA_902521485.1 uncultured Alphaproteobacteria bacterium
CAACAAATCCAAAATTTAAATGTATAGATGCATTAAGTTCACCCCACCATGCACCAATTGTATTAGTCTTATCCTTGTCCTCGATAACACAAATCTTTGGGTAGTTTCCTTCGAACATATACTCGTAATATTTATCTCTATTTTTTATTATATTTGTATTTTTCTTTTTTCTGGATGTAATAACAGCTGTTTTGGCAAAACCAATAATTGGCTTTAATCTCGGATTTAGACAATGCATTGTTTTTTGTGTGTGTCCTTTTGATCGTAGAGTTGGGTCTAACATTTCTAGTGAATTTGAAATAGTTGGGGTGTCATAATTTCTTATGTATTCAATAATTTTCTTTTCTCTTTTTGTTAGTGGTTTCAATTGTTATCCAGTTTTTAATAAAATTTGTTTCCAAATTATTGTTTCATCAAATAGAACCCATTCATTTTTGATCCCTCTTGGACCAAATTCAGCCTGAGATATTCCCATTATATGAACATTTGCATTACTAGGATTAGAAAATAAACCAGGTCCCGAATGAATTCCCTCTAGTGACCATCTGATGGATGCCTTTTTATACTCATTTTTTTCCTCTAAATAGCATACATGTTCAACTTTAAAAATTGAATCCGGAAACATAGATCTTAGTGAAGACCAAAAACTCTTTACCTCATCTACCCCTAATGCTTTCTTGCCTCCAGGCTGTTCTTGATTAACTGATCGATCATAAACTTTATCTATTATGTTAAAATTATTATTAAATATTTCCTTTAAAATGTTAGCATAATCTGTTCCAGTATTATTTGTTGAGATCGGTATTTGTATATATTTTACTTCATGAGAAGTTTTGTTATTAAAGGGAGCTGGGCATTTATCTTTACCGCCTTGATATTCAATTACTTTTGCTGCGTGTTTTTTAGGGTCAATGTTTAACTGTCGCACAATAGCACCCTGGTCTCTTACAAGCCATTCATCGTACACCTGGTTATTCTTGCAAGCACAATCAGCTATTACTCGATACTTGAGAGTTTTACCAGTAGCTTTTCCATAAATACCATCATTTAAATGCGTCGCCTTTGATAAAATTCTATGTGATGATAAATATCCATGTTCTTCATTGCCAATCCAAATAACATCTTCGCCTAATAACTGTCGGTCTGGAAATTCGTTCAAAGTGGCATAAGTAGCTTTCACTACAGCATCAGGACCATATATTACACCGTCAGGAGACCTAACTGGGATACCCTCAGCATAATAGTCTCTAATTGACTCAACATCTTTATTTTCCCAAATTTGATATGTTATTTTAAATATATAATCTGGTAGATCTAAAAATTTATTATCAAAACCTTTCATTATTAGAGGTTTTTTTGTCGTATAATAAAGATACTTCCTTCTTGATTGCTAATATTTTTTAAACTTCTATTTGATCCTCTGGGAGAAGAGAAAGAGTCGTTTGGTCCAATTGTAGTTTTTTGATCATTGCAAGTTACTTCCCATTCGCCTTCTAAACATAAATAAACTTCAGACTCTTTTAATGTGTACGGGTGAATGTGAGCATTTTTACCTTTTAACATCGTCAAACCAAAACCTGTATTATGGTCTATGTTTGGCTCAAAATCTTTGTTATGAACATTAAAATGGTCGAGGTAATTTAAAATTGAATTTGAGTCATAATGCTCATCATCTTTTAGATATTTATCCTTATTTTCATAACGTATTACATATTTTTCAATTTCTTCAGAAGTGTAATGATCGAAAGACTCTAGATCATTTTCTTTAATAGGTTCGAGAGCAACTTTTCCATCTGGAATTTTATTTTTATCGAGATCAATTAAGGTATTATCATTTAATAAGACCATTCCAGACTCTTTTGCTTTTTGTAAAACTTTTGGTGTCCATGTTATCACGCCCGGATCATTTTCTCCTAGAACAACAAATATTAATGCGTTTTCATCACTAACATTTTGAAATCCTCGAAACATGTTAGTGGGAAATGAGGCAACATCTCCTTTGTTTAAAACTACTTCGCCCTCTTTACCATCTGTGCCCCAATAAAAACGCCAAGAGCCTGAAAATATCAAAAATACTTCTGCGGTAGTGTGGCTATGAAGTCCCGATCCGTTCATTGGAGCTGCACTTACTGCACCGATATTGAAACCATGTTCTTCAGCTATCTTAACGTTTTGCTTGGTATCCTCACTCACTCCAGGACCAACTATAGAATAATTCAGTCTATCTTGATGTCCTTTGAGCTTTCCTTCTACAAATGGAACTTTACTTGGAACTAGCTCATTAAACTTTACCAAACGACTGTTAATATCCTGCGTCATTAATTAGATTTTAAATTTACTCATTTTGTTAAATATTATTTAAATTATAAGGTTAATCAAAGTAATATTTATTTATATTAGATAGGTGAGGCAATATAACTTGAGCGAAATTAAAAATTTTGATACCGGTATCCCAATTAAAAGTGGGGCAAAAATTATAAATTTGGACCCTAAAGAAAATATATTAAATAAAAAAAAAATTAGAAATCTACTCAAAAAAATTTCTGAGTCCAAAGATAGTGATTTAAGTCAAAATATAAAAAATGCATATCATGAAAATGCTGAAATCTATGCATTCCATCCTGTAAATCATATAAAAGGCATTGATGAAATTATTAATACCCTATGGAAACCTTTACTGAATTCTTTTCCAGATTTAGAGAGAAGAGATAATTTAATAATTGGAGGGAGTTTTCAAGATAGAGTTTATGTCTCAACTGTTGGTCATTTGACTGGCACTTTTGTCAATCCATGGTTAGAAGTTCCATCCAATGGTAAAACTATTCATTTACGAATATGTGAAGTTCATCAAATAGAAAATGAAAAAATAATCAATTCTCATGTGTTAATTGATATAATGGATTTTATAAGGCAAGCAGGTTTTTGGCCAATTAATCCATCTTTGGGTATAGAAGAAATGTGGCCAGGACCCATTACTGGAGACGGAACAACCTTTGAAAACCTAGACTCTAATTTATCAGCTAGAACTCTTGATCAGGGTCTAACGATGCAGAGAAGTTTAGATATAAAACCAGAAACTGAGACTGGAGCTACTAAAGATAGTGTTAGACAGAAATTAATTAACCATCCTCAAAAAGATTTTTGGCATCCGAAAATGATGTGGTATGGACCATGTGGTATAGGCACTGCTAGAGGATTAAAAGGTTTTATTGAACATCATCAGCTACCATTCAGATTAACATTTAAAGAGAGAAATTATTGGAAAATTGGTCATTACATTGAAATAGGTGATGGTAATTATTCTATGACAGGTGGTTGGCACAGTATTCAAGCAACGCACGGTTCAAGTGATTGGCTTGGATATGAACCTACTAATAAATTAGTTACTATGAGAGTAATGGATTTTTATTTACATAATGAGGGTCTAATTAGGGAAAATTGGGTACCAATAGATATTGTCCATATTTTATTTCAATTAGGAATAGATGTGCTCAAATTAGTTCATAAGAAATAAACATGACAGTAGAATTTATAAAAAAAAGTATAAATGAAGCACAGAGGGCCGAAGAAAATAACAAAGTTAAGACGATAGTTGAAAATACTTTAAAAGAGATAGAATTAAAGGGAGATAACTATGTAAGAGAATTATCAAAGAAATTTGATAAATACTCACCTAGTTCATTTAGATTATCTGAAGATGAAATAAGTAAATTAGTGGATGAAGTTTCTGATAATGACAAAGAGGATATTAGATTTGCACAAAAACAAGTTCGAACGTTTGCTGAGGTACAATTAAAAAGTTTAAGTGAAATTGAAGTGGAAACTCAACCAGGTGTAATTCTTGGACATAAAAACATACCTGTTCAATCAGTTGGCTGTTATGTTCCTGCTGGAAAATTTCCAATGGTGGCATCAGCTCATATGTCTGTAGTCACTGCTTCAGTTGCTGGAGTTCCTAGAATAATAGCAACAACACCACCCTATCAAGGAAAACCAAATGCTGCTGTGGTTACAGCTATGAAAATGGGAGGAGCACATGAAATATACGTTTTAGGTGGAATGCAAGGTGTTGGAGCTATGGCTATTGGAACTGAAACCATAGAACCAGTAGATATGATTGTTGGTCCTGGAAACGCATATGTTGCAGAAGCAAAAAGGCAATTATTCGGTAAGGTTGGGATCGATTTATTTGCCGGTCCTACCGAAACAATGATTATTTGCGATGATACTGTAGACGCAGAGATATGTGCTACTGATCTTCTTGGACAAGCAGAGCACGGCTATAATTCCCCTGCAGTAATGATTACTAATTCAAGAGATTTAGCAACAGAAACAATAAAAGAAATAGATAGACTGCTCAAAATTTTACCAACAAAAGATACTGCTGGTGTTAGCTGGAAAGATTATGGTGAAATAATTTTATGTGAAAGTTATGATGAAATGTTAATGAAAGCTAATGAGATAGCTTCAGAGCATGTTCAAGTGATGACAGATAGAGATGAATGGTTTTTAAAAAATATGACATCTTATGGAGCACTTTTTTTGGGTGCAAGAACAAATGTTGCGAATGGAGATAAAGTAATAGGAACAAACCATACATTACCGACAAAAAAAGCTGGAAGATACACTGGTGGTTTATGGGTTGGAAAATTTATAAAAACTCATACCTATCAAAAAATTACAACTGATGAAGCAGCTACAAAAATTGCAGAATATGGATCAAGATTGTCATATTTAGAGGGTTTTATTGGTCACGCAGAACAATGTAACGTTCGTGCTAGAAGATTTGGTGGTGTAAATGTAGAATATGGAAAACCAATATCTAAGTTAAAAGATCAATAATTATGTTTTAGAGTTTATTTAGATTAACAAAATGGCTGATATAGAATTAAAAACAATAAATAAGTATTACGGTAAAACACATGTTATCAAAGATTTCTCTCTAAAAATTAAAGATCAGTCTTTTACAACGCTCGTTGGTCCTTCTGGTTGTGGAAAATCAACACTCTTAAGAATGATAGCTGGTCTAGAGGAAATTAATTCAGGAAGCATTCTTATAAATAATAAATCTGTTAATGACTTACCACCAAGGGATAGAGGGATAGCTATGGTTTTCCAATCTTACGCTCTGTATCCACATATGACTGTATTTGAAAATATGGCTTTTGGATTAAAGATAGAAAAGAAATCAAAGGATGAGATAAATAGCAGAGTCAAAGAGGCAGCTAAAATATTACAAATCGAAGAATTGTTAGGTAGAAAACCAAAACAATTATCAGGTGGGCAACGACAACGGGTTGCAATAGGAAGAGCTATAACAAGAAAACCAAAAGTTTTTTTATTCGATGAACCTCTTTCGAACTTAGATGCTGCTTTAAGAGTTCAAATGAGAGTTGAGTTGGCAAAATTACATGAACAACTTGATGCAACAATGATATATGTAACTCATGATCAAACTGAGGCTATGACTCTATCAGATGAAATAGTCGTACTGGATGAGGGCAAGATTTCTCAATTAGGCAAACCTTTGGAATTATATAATAAACCAAATAACTTATTTGTTGCTGGTTTTATAGGTTCACCCAAAATGAATTTTATTCCAGCTAAATTTATTTCAAAAAACAAAAATGATATTGAAATAGAATTTTTAAATTCCAAATTTATATTTAATTATGAAAATGATATAAATTTTAAAAAAGAGGAACTTATTGTTGGTATAAGGCCTGAAAATATCCACGTGTGTTTTGACAATAATCACCACTGGCGCAGCAAAGCTTTTGTTGTTGAAAAACTTGGCTCAAGTACTTTTATCTACTTAGATAGTCAAATTGAACCTGTGGTAGTTGAGTGTGATGGTGATATTTCAGTTAAAACTGGTGATATTATAAATGTTAAATTTAATTTTGAAAAAATTATTCTTTTTAATGAATGAATAAAACTAATAATTGTAAATGAATAGATGTATTTAAAAAATTTTAATTTAAAAAATAAAACAGCACTTGTCACAGGAGCTGGTAAAGGTATTGGAAAAGCATGTGCTATTGCTTTGGCACAAGCAGGTGCAAATTTAATAATCATAAGTAGAACTAAAAAAGATCTATTGGGCGTGCAAAAAAAAATTATTTCTTACAAAAGAAAATGTACATTTTTTGAATGTGATTTATTTGATATAGAAAAATTAGATACTGTTTTTAAAAAAATTAGAAAAATTGATATTCTTGTCAATAATGCAGGAACAAATCGTCCAGCGCATTTTACTAAAATCAAAAGAGAAGATATGGATTATATGATAGATCTTAATTTAAAAATAGCTTTTCATGTTGCCCAATTATCAATCAAGAAAATGATGGTTAACAAAAATAGAAAATCTATAGGAGGAAGCATAATTAATATGTCTTCTCAATTAGGAAAAGTTGGCGCGCCTAACAGAAGCATTTATAATATGTCAAAATTTGGAATAGAAGGTTTAACAAAAGGTATGGCTTTAGATTTAGCTGCAAAAAATATTCGTGTGAACTCTATTTGCCCAACCTTTGTAGAAACACCAATGGTAAAAAAATTTTTTAAAGATAAAAAATTTAAAGATATGGTATTAAAAAATATACCTCTTGGTCGATTAGCTAAAGAGAGTGATATTGCAACTGCAACAGTTTATTTAGCTTCTAATGCATCTTCAATGATTACAGGGACATCTTTAGTTATTGACGGCGGTTGGACAGCACAATAATAATTATTTTAAATAAATTTTACAAGTAATTTGATGAAAGCAGTCATATTTGGTTCAATTGGGACCTTAGTTGAAACATCAGATATTCAAAGACAATCTTTTAATCAAGCTTTCAAAACATTAGGTTTAGATTGGTACTGGGATAAAGAAAATTATAAGAATTTACTTAAAAAATCAGGTGGAGCTTATAGAGTCAATTATTTTTCTAATTTAAAGAAAAAATTTGTTGACTCAAAAAAAGTAAGAGAAATTAAAACTCTTTTTTTTAATAATTATTTAGAAAATAATTTTATTAATCCTCGTGATGGAGTTTTAGAGGTAATTGAATACGCTAAGTTTAATGATATTAAAATTGGTCTAGCGTCAACAACCTCTATTGAAAATATTGATGCTATTTTTAAGACTCTTAATAAAAAAATAGAAAAGAAAGATTTTGATTTTATTGGAAACAATGAATTAATAAAAAACGTAAAACCTGACCCAGATATTTATATCAAGGCTCTTAATGATTTAGGCGTAAACCGAGATGAATGTATAGCAATCGAGGATTCTGTTGATAGTGCACTTTCAGCTTTTAATGCTAAAATTGAATGTGTTGCATTTCCAGGATTATTTCATTTGGATAATGATTTCAGTATTTGTAAAAAGTATTTAAATAAATTAGATATTTCAATTTTTGAAAATTAATAAATTAAGTTTAAATCTTCAAATAATATTGGTGGGTATATTTAATTTTATTTAATCTAAAAATTTGTCTAAAATTGAAAAAAATTTTTAAGTAAGGAGATAATCAATGGTCAATATGCTTGTAACAATTAATATTTCAAAAGGATGGGAAACTTGGTCTGAAATGGCCAAAGGTTTAGAGCCAAAAATGAATGAAGTTGGTTCTAAAATCATATGGGCTGGCTGTAATGCTGACGAGAGTTCTGTTTATGTATTAGTGGAAATGAAAGATCCATCTTTCATCAAGTCTTTTGGAGAAAGAGAGGATATAGTGAAGATTAGAGAGACTGCAGGGGCAGATGTTTCATCAACAACACCTATAGCACAAATAAGTAATTACTTCATGGGTTAAGATTTTTCAATATTGTATATCTGACATTTTCTAAAAAATATTATTTTAAAATATTTTTATTTAAAAATCTTAGGTAGCAGATGGCGCGCTCTGCAGGATTCGAACCTGCGACCCTCTGCTTAGAAGGCAGATGCTCTATCCAGCTGAGCTAAGAGCGCATTTATTGGAATATTTACCACTTCAACTTTATATTTTCTACTTTAATATGCATTAATTTTTAAATGAACAATATTTTAATTAAAGTCGAAAATTTGGTGAAAACATTTGGTGGATTAGTTGCGCTAAATGATTGCTCCTTAGAAATTAAGGATAAAGCTATAACAGGAATTATTGGGCCTAATGGATCTGGTAAAACAACTTTATTTAATGTAATAACTGGTAATCTGAAGCCAGATACAGGTAAAGTTTTCTATAACGGTGTTGAAATAACAAATGAAGAGTCCCACGACTTATTTCATTTAGGAGTATTAAGAACATTTCAAATAGCACACGAATTTTCAAATATGACAGTTATTGAAAATTTAATGGTAGTCCCAGGTAATCAAAAAGGTGAAAAGCTTCTATATTCGTTGATGAATAGTCAAAAAATTAAAAAAGAGGATGAATTAATAAAAGATAAAGCCATGGAAGTTTTAAAATTTTTAAAAATTGAACACCTTAAAAATGAGAGAGCTGGAAATCTATCTGGAGGTCAAAAAAAACTTCTAGAATTGGCAAGAACAATGATGGTAGATGCTAAAATAGTTTTTTTAGATGAGGTTGGTGCAGGAGTTAATAAAACACTCCTTAGAGACATAAGTGACTCAATTTTAAAACTTAATCAAGATAAAGGTTACACATTTTGTATGATTGAACATGATTTTAACTTCATAAGCGAGTTGTGTGATCCCGTAATAGTTTTAGCTGAGGGATCAGTTCTTTTTAAAGGTTCTGCTGAGGAAGTTAAGTCAAATGAGCAGGTTATTGAGTCTTATTTAGGTAAAGGTTTAAAAAAATAATGTTTTTTTCTGCTTCAAATTTAACAGGTGGTTATGGAGGTGTAAATATTATCGAAGAATGCTCTTTTAGTGTTAATAGAGGTGAAATTGTATCAATTCTAGGACCTAATGGTGCTGGTAAATCGACAGCAATGAAAGCAATGCTTGGTATAATTGACTTAAAAAGTGGAAATGTCGTACTTGACGGGAAAGATATCACAAAACTTAAAACACAAGATAGAATAAAGCTAGGTATTTCCTTTGTACCTCAAATTAAGAATATATTTACAGAATTAACAGTAAAAGAGAACTTAGAGATGGGTGCTTTTTTAAATGATGCTAATTTATCAACGAGATTAGAAGAGATGTACGATTTATTTCCTATAATTAAAGAGAAAAAGGATCAATTTGCAGGCGAATTGTCAGGTGGTCAAAGACAACAGGTTGCAATCGCCAGAGCTTTAATGACTGAGCCAGATGTTTTAATGTTAGACGAACCAACTGCAGGTGTTTCACCTGTAATTATGACAGAATTATTTGAACATATACTAAATATAAAAAAACAAAATATAGCTATACTAATGGTTGAGCAAAATGCCCGACAAGCTTTAGAAATATCTGACCGAGGTTATATTTTAGTGACAGGAAAAAATGCTTACGAAGGGAAAGGTGATTATCTTCTAAACGATAAAGAGATAAGGAAGGCTTTTTTAGGTGGTTAAATGGATTTTTTAAACTCAATCATACTTCTAACAAACTTTATTATTGTACCTGGAATTACTTATGGATCTCAGTTGGCTTTGGGTGCAATTGGAGTAACTCTTATTTATGGTGTTTTAAGATTTGCTAACTTTGCTTATGGAGATTTGATGGCTTTTGGAACAATGATTGTAATCCTTGTTACATGGTTTTTACAGTCTAAAGGAATTACGTTTGGCTTACTTCCAACTGCTTTACTAGCGTTACCAGTTGGTATCCTATTGACAATTGCAGTGAGTTTATTTTTTGACAAAACAGTATTTGAATATTACAGAAATAAAAAAAGTGACCCTGTAACTTTTATAGTTGTTAGTCTTGGTATTATGTTTGTTTTAAACGCAGTTGTTAGAATTATTATTGGACCAAACGATATTAACTTTATGGATGGTCACAAGTTTATCATGAAGGCCAGAGAATTTAAAAAAATGACAGGGTTAAATGAGGGACTAGCATTAAAATCAACTCAAGTAATAACATTAATTACAACAATTATTACTTGCTCCATACTTTTTTATTTTTTAAATAAAACAAAAACAGGTAAATCTATGAGAGCTTATTCAAATAATGAGGATTTAGCTTTGCTATCAGGTATTGATCCAAAAAAAATTGTTTTACTGACCTGGATAATCGTTTCAATTTTAGCTACTGTCGCTGGAACTTTGTATGGATTGGATAAAAGTTTTAAACCATTTACTTATTTTAATAACCTTCTTCCTATTTTTGCAGCAACAATTGTTGGTGGTATTGGAAATCCTTTAGGTGCGTTTTACGGGGGCTTTCTAATTGCTTTCTCTGAAATTGGCCTTACCTATGCATATAAAAAATTTTTTAAGTACATCATGCCTGAAGGTTTAGAACCAAGCACACTAATACAATTTATCTCTACTGATTATAAATTTGCGATCTCTTTTGCGATATTAATAGTAGTTCTTATTTTTAGGCCAAATGGTATCTTTAAAGGAAAAGTCATATGATCAAAAATTCTGACTTTAAAATTTGTTTCTCAGTAATGACTGTTTTAACCATTTTAGTAGGATTATTTCAGTCATGGGGTATTGCATTATCAATGTTAAATCTTTGTCTTATCTCTGCTGTAATGGCGATGGGAGTAAATATTCAGTGGGGTTTTGCTGGTTTAATTAATTTTGGTGTAATGGGTTTTTTGGCTATAGGAGGTTTGGCTACTGTTTTAATTTCAGTTCCCCCTGTTCCTGAAGCTTGGAGTGCTGGCGGTATTGGAATTTTAATTTCTGGTTTATTTTTATTAGCAGTTGTTTTTAGTGTATTAATAATTAATAAAAGAATACCAAATCATAAATATAAAAATTATTTTATATTCGTAATCATAATTTTATCTATACCATTACTTAAATTTATAGCTGGTCCATCAATTAGCAAAATTGAATCTATTAATGCTGCCACATCAGGTTTTTTAGGTGGAGCTAATTTGCCAATTATATTTTCATGGTTTGTTGGAGCAATTTTATGTGCCCTTGTAGCTTTCGTTGTAGGTAAAGTTTGTTTAGGGTTAAGGTCTGACTATTTGGCAATATCAACTTTGCTAGTCTCTGGAATAATAATAACGATTGTCAAACATGAGGAGTGGTTATCAAGGGGGGTAAAGAATGTTATTGGTTTGAAGAGACCAGTTCCATATGAAGTGGATTTGCAAAACTCTGAGTGGTTTATAAAACTTGTTGAATTTTTAAATTCTTCAAAATTATCAAATGTCTTGGATTTTGATGAAAAAACTTCTTTACTTAATGAACTCGTAATCTCCTCCTCTGGAGTTTTTGTAAAGCTATGCTTTAGTCTAATTTTTTTAGCTGTTGTATTAATAATTCTATATTTTTCTGAGAAAGCTCTGAACTCTCCTTGGGGTAGGATGATGAGAGCCATAAGAGACAATGAAGAGGCTGCTAAAGCCATGGGAAAAAATGTTGTAAAGCAACACCTTTTTATTTTTATGTTAGGTTCTGCGATTATCGGATTTGCAGGTGCAATGCTAGTTACCTATGACGGTCTTTTCACTCCATCAAGCTATCAACCTTTAAGATATACTTTCTTAATATGGGTAATGGTCTTATTGGGAGGCACAGGAAATAATTATGGAGCTATATTAGGAGGTTTTGTTGTTTGGTTTATTTGGATACAATCAGCTCCTTTTGCACTGCTTGTCATCAACATATTCACTAATCATTTAGATGAAACTAATTACATTAAAGAACATCTAGTAAATAGTGTTCCATATTTTAGATATTTAATGATGGGTCTTGGACTTCTCTTAGTTATGCGATATAGACCTAAAGGGTTACTTCCGGAGAAAATTATAAAAAATTGATAGCATCTTAGCCCCACCTAAAAGATGGGGCTAAAAAATAATAATTATCTTTGAGCTACGTCGGTAAATTTACCGCCTTCGATTCCTTTTTCAAGGAATGCTCCAAATGCCTCTCCTACTTCTGTAAAGTTAACATCTGTCGCCCCGTCGTAATCAACTGCAAATCCAGCACATGCTAGTTCAAGACCCTTTTTGAGTTCTCCAGCATAAATTTTTGTACCAGGACCATTCGCTACGCTCATAATGTTTGCTGCAATTGATGCGCTGTCATCAGACTTACCCTTACACATTGCAAGCATAATTAATGCAGCAGCGTCATATGACTCTCCAACATAAACTGATGGATCAACACCGTTAGCTTCTGCATAAGCCTTAAATTTCATTGCACCGGCACCAAGAGAACCTGGCATTGAACCGAAGGAACCATCAAGATCAGTTCCAAAAGTATCAGTCAATGAATCACCAATCATACCATCAGACAGTACAAATGTATCAAAAGCACCACTATCTAATGATCCTTGGATAATTTGATTACCACCTTGATCTAAGTAACCAATAACGACTAATGCATCTCCACCAGCTGATGAAAGTACACCTACTTCAGCACTATAGTCTGCCTTATCGCCTTCATGAGCAGTTTTAGCTGTAACTTCAATACCTCTAGCAATTGCTGCAGCTTCATAGACATCTGCTAAGCCAACACCATAGTCAGTGTTAACATATGTAATTGCAACACTTGAGATACCTCTGTCGCTAGTAATATCTGCTAAAACTTCTCCACCTCTTGCATCTGAAGGAGCTGTTCTAAAAAACAAACCATTATCTTCAGCGGTAGTCAAAGCAGGTGATGTTGCAGAAGGTGAAATCATTGGTACACCGTTTGGAACAGCTACATTTGAGAGAACTGCACCTGTAACACCAGAACAGTCTGCTCCCATAATTGCTGTGACACCTTGTGAAATTAAAAATTCAGCTGCAGATGCTGCCGCTGCTGAATCAATACATGTTGAGTCAGCTCTAATAGAACTAACTGTTGAACCACCTAATAATGCGCCTGAGTCTGAAGCTTCATTAAAAGCTAACTCAGCGCCTGCAGCCATACCCGGCGTTAATGATTCAATAGGTCCTGTGAAACCTAAAATAATGCCAACTTTAACTTCTTTAGCGTATGACGTGCTAAACATAAATAAAGCAAGCAGAGTAGTAATGAACTTAATCATTTCTTTCCCCCTTATTAATTAATAATTATGAAGTGATAATAGTATTATATTTAAAAAAATGAATATTTAATTATTAATGTGTCCAAGAAGATTTTCTATTATTTGAGAAATTACTGGCATAACTCTTTGGTTTTACTGGTTTATAGGTTTGATCAACAACCCTATATTGATATGAGTTCTTTTGACACCATAAGATAGCGTCATCTAAACTGTCAAAGTTTAATTTTAATTGTTTTGTTGTGTTTTTTGAACTATTCCAACCCATTAATACATCCTTTTGAAGACTAGGATCAAACTCAAACTCTATGATCCACATCTTAGTTTTTTTTAAGCCTGATTGCATATTAGTTTTTGAAGGACGCTTAATTGTGACTTTTTTCATAATTTTTTGGTCGGGGAGACAGGATTCGAACCTGCGACTTTCTGCTCCCAAAGCAGACACTCTACCAGACTGAGCTACTCCCCGAGTATTGAATATATATACTTTTGTCTTATAAATAGTCAAACAGTTAAATCTCATGCAAAAAGTAACTAAAATAAAAAAATTACTTATAGCAAACAGCTTCTTCAAGTTTTGGAAATATCAATTTTTAGTTCGTAGCTTTAACAAGAAAATTAAACCTTATAAGATTTTTAGAGAAATATTAAATGTTGGAGATGTCGTTTTTGCTCTTTGTTTTAGTCCTGAGGAGAAAAAGTTTTATTTGATCAAGCAATTCAGGCCATTTTACTTTGTCAGAAATAAAACATTAAAATATGAAATTGTAGGAGGATTAGTAGATAAAGGTGAGTCGCTTATCACTGCTTTAAAAAGAGAAATCAAAGAAGAAATAGGAGTAAAAACAAAAAAACTTGTGAAATTAACTACATACTGCCCTGTACCAGGCTACTCCGATGAAATAGTTCATGTCTATTATGCGGAAGTTGAAAAAATTAAGCTTAAAACTCTTTATAATAGGAATGAGAATGAGGAAATTAAAATTTTTAAGTTAAGTCTAACTGAATTAAAAAAAATAAATGAAAGTAAATCTATACAAAATGTCCTAACAAAAATTTCTATTTATGAGTATTTTAAAAAATTTAAAAAGAGTTAACGTTATTAACAATCTTATTTTCTTTTAAAAAATCGGCAACTTGGTTTGCTACGTCAATTGCCACATTAGATTGAGCCTCTTTTGAGGAAGCTCCTAAGTGAGGTGTGAGAAGTAAATTTTTAGTTCCAAACATTATATTATCTGTTGCAGGTTCATTTTCATAAACATCAATTGCAGCACCTGCAATAATTTCATTATTGAGTGCATCTTTTAAATCAGACTCATTGATAAGACCACCCCTAGCGCAATTTATAATTACTGATGTAGGTTTCATTGTTGATATTGTTTCTTTGTTAATCATATACTTTGTTTCATCATTCAATTTTGTATGGAGAGTAATAACATCAGCTACCTTAATTAAATCCTCTGTTGAGACCTTTTCAACATCAAATTTTGATAAATCATCATCGCTTGCTGATTTAGAATTTGTAATAATTTTCATTCCAATTGTTGAGCATATTTCAGCAACTCTTTGACCTATGTTGCCATAGCCCACTATTCCAAGCACTTTTCCTTTTAGCTCAGTACCAAGAAACTTGGGTTTTTCCCATTTTCCCTGATGGGTTGAATCATTAGCTAGATGAATATTTCTCATAATAGAAAACATTAAACCGACGCTTAACTCTGCTGTTGCCTCTAGGTTTCCTAGAGGTGTATTCATCACTAGAATTCGATTTTTTGTTGCTTGATCTAGGTCGACATTATCGACACCAACTCCTGCTCTACCAATAACTTTAAGGTTCTTACAGTCAGCGAGTATATCTGAGGTTAATTTAGTTGCAGATCTGATTAAAATGCCATCATATTGATCAATCACACCTTTAAGTTCCTCAGGGGACATCCCAGTTTTGATATCATAATCAATTTGTTTTGACTTTAAGACATCTTCTACCTTATCGCTCATCTTATCAGAAATTAAAATCTTCATTATTTATACCTTCCCATTGTTTCAAAAAAAGACCATTCAATCCATGGTAAAACTTTTTCTATGTCAGAGGCTTCAACAGTTGCACCTCCCCAAATTCTAATGCCTGCTGGTGCATCTTTATATGCATTAATATCGTAACCAGCATCCTCTTTCTCTAATGAAGAGCATATTTCTTTCACAAGTTTTTTTTGATTATCACTATCTAAAGCTACAAAATCAGGATGTGTAAACTTAAAACATATGCTTGTAGAAGAATATGTATTTGGGTCAACAGCTAAAAACTCTACCCAATCTCTCTGATCAATCCAGTCTTTAATAACTTGAAGATTTTTTTTTGATCTAGATATTAATTCTTTTTGCCCACCTATTTTAATACACCAATTCAATGCATCTAATGCATCCTCTGCAGCTAACAAGGAGGGTGTATTTATAGTAGCTCCTTCAAAAATTTCTTTGGAAAACTTCTTGTTTTTAGCTAATTGAAAAATTTTAGGAATTGGCCAAGATGGCTCATAAGTTTCAAGTCTATCAACTGCTCTTGGTGATAAAGCAATCATACCGTGTGCAGCCTCTCCTCCCAAAACTTTTTGCCATGACCAGGTTACAACATCTAATTTTTTAAAGTCCATATCCATAGCAAAAACTGCTGAAGTGGCATCACAAATAGATAAACCTAATCTATTTTCTGGTATCCAATCTGCATTGGGAATGCATACACCTGAAGTAGTGCCATTCCATGTAAAAACAACATCATTATCAAAATTTACTTTCGACAAATCAGGGAGTTCACCATAGTTATCAGTTTTATGAACTTTTACATTCTCTAATTTTAACTGTTTTGTAATATCCTTTACCCATGTTAGACCAAAGGTTTCCCAACCACATACTTCTACATCTTTTAAACCTAGAAGGCTCCACATAGCCATTTCTATTGCCCCAGTATCAGAGGCAGGGACAATACCTACTAAATAATCATCTGGTAGCTCTAAAACTTGCTTTGATTTAACAATCACTTCATTGAGTTTTGCCTTACCACTTTTTGCTCTATGCGATCTACCTAAAACAGCATCGTTTAGAGCTTCTAATTTCCACCCAGGCCTTTTGGAACAAGGTCCCGAGGAAAAGAATGGATGATTTGGTTTTATGGTAGGTTTTTGCATAATTAATATTTCTCCTTAGTGTTTATGATCTATTCAATAATTTTGTAAAAAAATAAACCATCTAATGGTTTGGGTTCAAACCAGGTAGCTTTGGGTGGCATAAATTTCAAATTTTTAGAGTATTCTATCACTAAATCCATGCTAACTGGTCTCATTAAAGTCGATAAATCTGTTATACCCGTATCAACTTGATTAATCAAATAATCAGTACCTAATGAGGGTGGGACGAATTCGACCCTTTGATCATTGGTTTCATCCTGAATATTCAATATTTCCCTCAAAACAAACTCTCCAAAATCAATACAGTCAGCGCCATTTGTAGAATAATCGTTTCTCAAATCTATTTTGTAATACTTACCCTGATAGTAAATAACAAAAAAACGATCTATCTTTTCATGATATTTAAGCTCTTCAACATGGAAATATTTTTTTAAATCAGATAAGAACGAATCTTTGTTGTAGGCATCTGGGAATTTGACACTTCTATTGTATGCTAGGTTTAAACATTTAGATTTTGGAAAAACAATAGATAGAAATTTGGTATCTTTATTAATGTCTAATTGAGCAAAGCCCTCTATTCTATGATGGCCATCTGCAACAAAAAGTTCCTTAAAATTAATACCAGTGAAATCGCTGTTAGTTTTGTATATTGAGTGAGTGTACTTACCAGATTTAAACTTTATTAGTGGTTTTTTATCATGATGAATATCAAGGTTTAAATCTATATTTTCATCATCGTAAAAAAGGTAAATTGGACACAACTGAAATTTTACTTTAGATAATTGATCAGCTCTTTCTTTACCTTTACTGACTAAAATTTTTTCATGAGGCTTTATATTTCTATTTATATAGTCTTGTATATTTAACAAAGAAATTAACCCTGTTTGCGAATGACCGTCAGAGTCTATTCTGTATAAAAAATATTCATTTTCAGATTTATATATAATTTTTTCATCGATAAGTCTTTGGTAATATTTTTTTGACAAATCAAAAAATTCATTATCTGAAAGTTTCTTATTAAAATAAATATCAGGTCTTAAAATTTGTAAAAGATTGAGCTTGTGGACCTGACCAGAGCTAAAATTATAGTCAATGATATCCGTGCTAGGTGAAATAATTGATTGTAGATATTTATTGTTAAGTACATAAGTATTTGGTAATAATGGCTTCATTTATGAATAGAAAAAAAGCACCGTATTATTTTGCTTTAGTAGTAGCTTTGATCTTCTTTTTTTATGGAATATTTTCAGTTTTAATTCACTAATCTTCTTTGTTTGTTGAATTTGGAAGACTCTTCTCTTCATACCAAATAGATTTATCTGGAATGTTGCCATCCCATAAGTAACTCTCATAATCAAATTTTGGCATACCTTTGTCTGATCTTTCGTAATAAAGTCCGAACTCTCTGCAATATTCTGATAATTGATCTGCCTCAATCTCTAATATATTTAGCTTTTCCCATTTTTTTGAGGATGCAACCCATTTAAAACCTTTAGATTTTAACCAATCCTTGTGATAGTAAGTTTCAGAACCTGATATTGAGAATGTAATATTTTCACTCATAAAGAACCTCTTGAAATAATTTGTACGGATAATATGTAAAAATAGATAAATTTTCAAAAGAATTTTTTGAATTTACAAAAGAATTTAGATCTTTGAGGTTATATATCACCATATTGGGCATAAATTCCTTTTGTTTGTCTAAATTGTTTAAATTATTATCTGAATTACTGGTTAGTGTAACGTTAATTTTTAAATTACAGTTAATCTCAATACTGCACTTAAAGTTTGTTAATTTGTTAGTAATCTTATCAAGGATTTTATCATTTTTAAAAATTGATATTTTTTTTTCACGATATTGATAAATTAAGTAAAAAAGCTCTGGGCATAATTCAAACAAAACATCATTACTATATAGACTATTCTCAAATTTATTAGGATCTTGAAAAGATTTTGTATAATTAATAATATTTTGTTTTAAGGAGTCCTTATAAAGTTTTTTTATATTTGTTTCGTCAATTAAGAAAAGGTTATTAATTAATTTTGAGTTGATCAATTTGTTATAAAATTTTAAGTCATTTGAATTACTTAAAATTGGATAATCAGTGATAACTTTGATATTATTTTTTAGACAAAGATAAATATATTCAAACTTTATGCCAGAAGGTAAAAAATTTAAAACGAAATCTACGCCTTTGTCTCTTATAACATCTTCATAAGCACCATAATATTTTTTAAAATTATGACTCTCAGCAAATTTCTGTGCTACTTCGATATTCCTTGAACTGTTAGCATAAAGATTAAGTGAACTTGAAAGTTTATTTTTTTTTATAAAGTCAATTGATTTTTGGTCTGAACTCAATATAGCTAAATTGCTTTTCATTTTAATTTTATTATAATCCCTGAATGAAACAGGTTTTTTTAAGCTATCACGATATACATACTGATTGTATAAAATTAGCAAAATTAATTAAAAAAAAATATAAACCTAAAAAACTTATTCTTATATCTAGGGGTGGTCTTATACCAGGGTCAATAATTGCTAATTACTTAGGAATTCAAGATATTGATGTTATTGCTCTGAAAACGTACTCAGACAGGAAAAAAAATACTGATATTATGATTTTTAAAAGAATTAAGTCCGAGAAAAAACTAGTTGTAATTGATGATTTAGTTGACAGCGGTGATACGGCAAAAATAGTTAAAGACATGATGCCAAACTCAAAGTTTGTTGTTTTGTATGCAAAGACTTCAGGAAAAAAACAAGCCGATCTTCATTTATATGATTTTAAAGATAAAGACTGGCTTGTTTTTCCTTGGGAACAGGATTAAATATTTATTTTATTCTATTGAGGCACCTCTCCTTCTATACCTTGAACGTAGAACATCATAGATGCCAACATACCATCATCAGCAACTTCTCCCTCTTTGACAACTAGCTCACCAGCTTGATTATAAATTGGACCTTCGAATGAATGAAGAGTTCCATTTTCAATTGCTGTCTCCATACTTTTTGCCTCCAAGATTAAGTCTAATGGTAAGAGTTTTGTGTTGTAAGGTGACATTTCTACCATACCGTCCTTAAATCCTTGCCATGTATCTTCGGAAGACCATGTGCCGTCAACAACTGCTTGTGCTTTTGCAGCATAGTAAGGTCCCCAGATATCCTCGATCGAAGTCATGTGAGAATTTGGACAGAAAGCCTCTTGATTTGAAGCTTGACCAAAAGCGAGAACACCGGCCTTCTCAGCGGCTTGGCAAGGGGCATATGAGTCAGTATGTTGGACGATTATATCTGCTCCTTGATTTATTAAAGTGTTAGCTGCATCAGCCTCTTTTCCAGGATCGTACCAAGAGTAATTCCAAATAATTTTAATTTTTACATCAGGGTTGACTTTAGAGGCGGCTAAATAAAATGCATTAATTCCTCTTATTACCTCTGGTATAGGAAAAGAAACAATATATCCAATAGTGTTAGTCTTTGTCATTTTACCAGCAATGTGTCCAATAATAGTTCTACCCTCGTAAAATCTTGCAGAATATGTTGAAACATTATCCGTTCTTTTAAAACCAGTAGCGTGCTCAAATTTGACATCTGGAAACTCTTTAGCTACTTCAAGAGTTTGATCCATGTAATTGAAAGATGTTGTGAAAATTAAATCATGACCTGATGCAGCTAATTTTCTTATGGCTCGAACCGCATCTGCATTTTCTGGAACATTTTCTATATAAGTAGTTGAAATTGAGTCTCCTAGAGCATTTTCCATGTAAATTCTGCCTTGATCATGCATATATGTCCATCCGTGATCACCCGGAGGGCCAATATAGATAAAGCCAATTTTCTTTTGATCAGCGTGAACTGCGGATACAGAAATTACAGCTAAAAATGAGAGAAAAGTAAGTATTTTTCTTAACATATTTAAAATCCTATCTTTTAAAAATTAATAAAATTTATTATAGAGCTAATTTCACTAATAAATAATGAATCTAGTTAATAATAAATATGTGATTAATTTATAACAAAAAAGAAATAGATGCCCTTTATATGAAAAAAAATTAGTGGATAACCTATTGATTTTTTTCAAAGGGTATATTTAAAGATGATGGCGCACTAAGTTTAAGTCTAAGTTTGTTGGATGATATAAAAACTAATACAATAATTGTCGCCAAATATGGCATCATGTTAAAAAATTGACCAGGCAATTTAACACCTATGGCTTGTAAGTTCATTTGCATAATTGCAACGCCACCAAAGATATAAGCACCAACTAATAGTCTCCAAGGCTTCCAAGTTGCAAAAACAACTAAAGCAAGAGCTATCCAACCCCTGCCAGCAGTCATACCCTCTTGCCACATTGGGGCATAACATATTGAAATATAATAACCTGCCAGAGAGCTCATAACACCACCGAAAATAATAGTTAAATATCTTGTTTTGATTACATTATATCCCAATGCATAAGCTGAGTTATGATTTTCACCAACAGCTCTAACTATGAGACCAGTTTTTGTTTTTGATAAAAAATATGCAACAAAAAAAACTAACAAAAAAGAAATCACTATGAAATAGTATGGATTTAATCCATCTATGGGTGTTCCACCAAATTTTTTACCAAGCATTGCACTTAAGCCAATACCAAAAATAGTTAATGCTAATCCGGTCGCTATTTGATTAGTCATAAGGTTTAAAACTAGAAAAGCAAATATTCCTGATAAAATTACTCCAGATAATATTGATAAAAATAAGGAATAAAAATAATTACCAGTTAAAACTAAAGTAATAAATCCTGTTACTGCTCCAACTAACATCAATCCCTCTAATCCGAGATTGAGGACGCCACTTTTTTCAGTAACCAACTCGCCAATACCAGCAAAAACAAGAGGCGTTGTCGATATTAAAACTATATTTAAAATACCTATAATTAGCTCGATGCTCATTTAATAAATACCTTATATTTATTTAAAAAATCTGTGCCTAACAAAAAGAACAGAACTAAACCCTGGAATACAAAACCTACTGCAGAAGGTATCTTTAGAAATAATTGTGCATCCTCAGCGCCTAAATATGTTAGTGCAATTAGTAAAGAGGATAAAATTATACCAAAGGGGTTCAATCTGCCCAAAAATGCAACAATAATTGCAGTAAAACCATAATTTGGAGAAATATCTCTGTACAATAAACCAATGGGTCCTGAAACCTCAAATAGCCCAGCTAGTCCTGCACATGCACCACTGATAATAAAAGTATAAAAAATTAAATTTTTATAATTAAAACCTGCATATTGAGATGCTTTAGAACTTAAGCCAGAGACTTTAAGTTTAAATCCAAATAATGTTTTGTTGTAAATAATATAAGTTATCAAACAAATTATTAATGCAAAATAAACACCAATGTGAACACGAAGGCCATCAATTAATACAGGTAGTCTTCCAGCATCTGGAAAAGGCATTGATTTAGGCAAACCATATCCTGCGGGATCTTTCCACGGACCAACAACAAAATAATCTAGAATAAAAAGAGCCACATAGGTTAACATCAAACTAGTTAAAATTTCATTTGTATTAAATTTTGTTTTAAGAATAGCAGGTATAGTTGCCCAAAATGCACCTCCTATGGCACCAAATAAAATCATTAATGGAAGTAAAAAAACACTTGTCGAGTCATTAAATAATAGTCCAATACCGCCACCAAATATTGCTCCCATTGTTAGCTGTCCTTCTGCCCCAATATTGTAAATATTGTTTTTGAAACAATAAGATAAACCTAAAGCTATAATTGCGAGTGGTGTGGCTTTTACAAATAATTCCGAAATCCCATAAGAATTTGAAATAGGACTGATAAAAAAAATTTTAAAAGACTCAATCGGACTTAAATCCAAAATTAAAAAAATAAATGAACCAAAAAATAAAGTTAAAGCAACCGCAACTAATGGCGACAAATAAAATATTAAATTTGAGTAATCCTCTCTTAATTCTACTCTAATCAAATAGACCACCCATATACTTGCCTAATTTGGTGATATTTATACCCTCTACTTTTAAGGGATTTGATAAAGAACCTTCATATAAAACCGATATTTGGTGACATACTTCAAGTAATTCATCTAAATCGTGTGAGATAATAATAATAGATACTCCCTTTTGTGATAATTCTACTATTGTTTTCTTAATAAATGCTTCAGAGCCTGCATCTATACCCCATGTAGGTTGAGATAAAATTAATAGCTCAGGATTTGACATAATTTCTCTTCCAATAATAAATTTTTGCAGATTTCCTCCAGAGAGTTTACCAGCTTTGACATTATAAGAGGGAGTATCAACATTAAAATTTTTTATAACATCACTTGCAAAAGAGTTAATCTTTTCAAAGTTTATAAAATCACCTTTCTTAAATTCACTTTTATGGTTCATGCTTAAAAATATATTTTCAGATAAAGACATCTCAGGAACTGCACTATGGCCTAACCTCTCTTCAGTTACATATGAAATAGATAGAGATTTTCTTTTAAAAGTAGATAGGTTATTAATGTTTAAATCTTTGAAAAAAATATCTCCACTAAATTCATAATCGTTTTCATTTAGTAAAATTTCCATTAATTCTTTCTGGCCATTTCCTGCCACTCCAGCTATGCCAAAAATTTGTCCCTTTTTTAAATTTAAATCAATTTTATTTAAATTAATTGTAAATGGGTCTTTAGATTGAGTTGATAAATTTTTAATATTAAAAATATCTCTAGAAATATCAATGTTGCTGACCTGTTTTGCTTTAGACACTTTATAACCTAACATTTTATATCCTAAAGTTTCAGGATCTTCATTTTGTGTCGAAATTGTGCTTACTACTTTTCCATTCCTCATAATTGTTACATAGTCAGAAAGATTTATGATTTCTTCTAATTTATGGGATATAAAAATTACTGTTAATCCGTCTTTAACTAAATTTTTTATAATTTTGAATAATTTACTAATTTCATCTGGTGTAAGAACAGAAGTTGGTTCGTCCATGATTAGAATTTTTGGACTATTCAATAATGATCTAACAATTTCTACGGATTGCCTCTGACCAACAGATAGGGAACTTATAGGAGAATTTAAATTTAATTTAAAACCATACTTATCACAAATTGTCTTAGACTTATCTTTTAATTTAGTTAAAGATATATTTTCACTCATACCCAGAATTAAATTTTCAACAACAGTAAGTGACTCAAATAAACTGAAATGTTGAAAAACCATATTTATACCTAAGTTCTTTGCAGTAGATGGTGAATTAATTGTTGCTAAATCAGAATTTATTAAAATTTTACCACTGTCAGGTTTTACATGACCATATAAAATTTTAACTAATGTTGACTTTCCTGCGCCATTTTCACCTAAGATAGCATGGATAGATTGTTCTTTGATATTAAAGGATACATCATCATTTGCTATAACTCCGGGATATGATTTAAAGATATTTTTAAATTCAACAATGGATTGCATAAATATTAATAGATTCCTTTTTTTAAAGATTAAATTGTTTTTTTTAATTTAGGATAAAATTATAAATATAAGGGATCTGAGTCGTAAGATGACCAAAGATACCATGTTACAATAGTTGAATAATTTCGCCATTTGTTAGAATGAAAAGAAAATTTTGATAAATTTTTATCTTTATAAAATTTCTTATAGGCATTAATAAATCCAAGGTCTCCTAATGGCATTATGTTAGGCAAACCTAAATAAAATATAGAGAACATTTCAGCAGTCCATTTACCAATGCCAAAAATTTGAGTTAAATTATTGTTTACTTTTTCAAAATTGCTGTTGTTTAACTTTATATCAGTTACTAGATGATAATTATTTAAAAGTGAATTTAAACATTTTTTCTTATTTTTACTTAAAGGTAAATTTTTTATTTTAATTTTATTAGTTTTAAAATTTTTAAAATTTATTGGACCAATTATACTCTTAGAGTTTTTATAAATAGACATAGCAGCAGAAACAGATATTTGCTGGGAACAGATAGATTTAAATAAAACATCAAATTTATTTTTATTTGTTTTTAATTGATGATTTGGATTATAGTAATGTTTAAAAACAGGGTCATTCTTTAATAAATAAGTACAACCTTTTTTCCAATAATTCATAGATCATTAAATGACTTAACTAGACTTGAAGTATCATATTTTTTATAAATTGTATTTTGCAAACTTTTATACTTTTTGAAGACACTTTTTGTAAGATTTAAATTTAAATTAGATTTTTCTGCTTGTTGTAAAACATATTTTAAATCTTTAGTCATTAATTCTGTAGAAAAACCAAAATTAAATTTATTTTTGGTAAGTGTTGGATATCTGTTAGTAAATTGCCAAGAATTAGCTGCTCCATTTTTTATAGCATTAAAAATTTTTTTTTGATCAAGATTATTTTTTTTACTAAAAAGATAAGCTTCTGACATAGAATATAAAATACCACAAATTAAAATTTGATTAGTAAATTTAGTTAATTGACCTGAGCCCAATTTCCCCATATGAGTTATACTTTTAGAGTAAGATGAAATTATTCTTTTTGATTTATTAAAGTTAAGTTCAGTTCCACCAACCATTACTGATAAAGAACCTTTTTTAGCACCCTCTTCACCGCCTGTAATAGGAGCATCTAAAAATTTTATTTTTCTTTGTTTAAATGTCTTAGAAAGTAGATCTATTTGTCTTAATGAAATAGTTGAGTGATCAATAATAATTGAATTTATATGAAAATTTGAGGTTTTTACAAATTTATTAAAAAAAGTATTAACTGCGTTATCATCTTTTAAGCAAGAAATAATAAAGTCAAATTTAATATCATTTTGAAAATTATAGCTTTCAGCTATAAATTTTTTTTTCCATTTATGTTCAACTGATTTAGTCCTATTAAATACAAAAAGTTTAAAATTTTTATTTTTGGATAAATATCCAGCCATATGGAAGCCCATTTTCCCAAGACCAACAAATAGAATATTATAAGTTTGCATAAAAAATAATTTTTTTTTCTAATTTTGAATAATCAAATTCCATATTTGGAAGATTTGTTTCAAAATTTAATAGCTTTAAAAAACCCATAGCTGGAAATAAATCCCAAATTTTAGATCCATAGACAGTTAAAAAAGATCTTTCACCCTCTATAGCTTCAATTACATCATAGCCAATTGATCGTGATCTTATTTTTTCTGTGTAAGAAGTAATTATATCTTTAAAATAAATTTTGGCATGTTCACCTAAAAATCCAATTTGATTGCTATAATTTTGCGGCTTTATTTGCTGATGGTTTTTAAATATTGAATTGTTATGAGTGTGATAAAAAATATCACCAATAGGATCATATATTATAGCAAATTCACATTTTGCATATTTTATATACGATATCATTATTGCAACTTTATTAATACCATTAATAAAATTTCTTGTTCCATCAATTGGGTCTACGGTCAAATATTCATTTTTTTTTATTAATTCAGAATTACTTTCTTCAGATATAATATTTGAAAATCCTATATTTTTAAAATATTCAATTAGTTCATTCTCTATAATCACATCATATGTAGTGACTTTAGAATTATCCTCTTTAGTTGAAACTTCATTTTCACTAAGTTTTCCAATATTTGGAATTATGATTTCTGTAGCAATTTTCTTTAAGTACTTATGAGTGTCTAAAAAAAAATTATTATCAATCATCATTTATTATTTTTTCTAAAACATGAGAGTCTTTTTGCAAAACACATAAAATTAATATGTCGTTATTCAAAGGAATATGATCATTATTTTTTAACTCTAATGTTTCATTTGTTAATGTGCATATGTGATTGATAACTTTAGATTTTTTAATATTTTCATATATTTCATTTTTATATTTAATTTCATATATCACGTACTGATCTTTAAAAATAGAATGATAAGATAATAAAGAGCCTTTAGATATTTTTTCGATAATTCTTGATGTTGTTAACTCTCTTGGATTAATAATAACATCTATTCCTAAATCATTCGCAAAAGATGAGTATGACTCATTATTAATCACTGATATAGTTGATTTAGAGCCCCTTTTTTTTGCTATTATAGATAATATTGTATTAATTTGATCATTATCTGTGACAGTGATTACTAAATCAGAGTTATTCAATTTAATCTCTTCGTACAAAGTTTGGTCAAGAGCATCACCATGAAATATTGTCGTATTTTTAAGTAAACCTGCTAAAAAATTACATCTTTCTTTATCTAGTTCAAGAATTTTCAAGTTTATCTCTTGATCATCTTGTTCAATTAAAGTAGATAAATTTTGACCAATATTACCTCCTCCAACTATAAGAACATCCAATACATAGTCTTTAAAACCAAAAAACTTTATTAGTTTATTTAAATATTTTTTTTTAATTAATAGGTAGAGTTGATCTGAGATTGATATATTTTGAAAATCAAAATTTATGTTATCTTCGTTACTGTGCCCTAAATAACAAAGATTATTAGTTTTAAAAAAAACTTTTATTTCCTCAAATGTATGGTTTTTAAATAAATTAGAGGATTGCATTCCAATTAATAAATAATCTTGAGTTATTAAAGACTCACTAAAAAATGCTCCAGGTAAATGAATTTTCTCAAAAATATTATTTGAGACCTCCCATTCAGGAGATATAATGTGATCAAGAAAACTATTTGAGTCTATTAATAATTGTTTATTCTCATCAGAAATTAAATTTTGATTTCTAACCCTTGCGATTGTTTTATCAACATTTAAAAATTCTTTTGCAAATTTACTTGTAATGATATTTTTTTCATCACTTCGTGTGACAGCTATAAAACAATCGATTTTAGAGTCAAAATTTTTATAAAAAGATGGATTTAGAGGGTCATCATAAATCGTTTTAATATCAAACCTTTCAGATAGATTTTTCAATTCATTATAATTATCATCCAATAGAAATACACTTTTTCCTTGCTCAGATAATTTTTTTGCGAGATTTGCACCAACTATTCCTGAGCCCAGTATAAGAATATTCATTAATCTATTTTTATATTCAGAGATTTAACTTTGCGATACAAAGATACTCTATCTAGTTTAAGCATTTTTGCAGTCAATGTCATATTAAAATTATTTGTTTTTAATTTTTGAAGTAAGTAATCTTTTTCAAATTTATCCTTAGCTTCTCTAAAATTTAAATCGTAAAGATCAGTGCTTTCTATAGAATTATTCATCATATCCTCAATTAAGTTTTTTGAAACGAATAAACTATTGTCTGTTAATAGCCCTATAATATTTTCAGAAAGATTCATTAATTCAAATATGTTTCCGGGCCAAGTATGATTTAATAATAATTTCTCTACTTTATCATCTATCTCAATTCTATTCTCAAATTTCTTTTGTGCAAAAATATTTAAATAATGTTTGAAGAGGGGGAAGATTTCATCTTTTCTAGTTGTCAATGGATTTAATATTACTCTGTGGTCAATATTTTTTACAAATGGATCTTTCATATCAATTTTTTTACTATCGAATATTATTGATGCATTTATTTTTTTACTTTTAACTAAATTTAAATAATTTAATAGTTCTATTTGATTAAAATTTTCATAATCATTTAAATAAATAGTAAAATAATTGTGTAAAGAACTTAATTTTAATAGATCGGACTCATTCATTAGGTTTTCATTTAAATTAATAAATGTATCTGGATTTTTTGAAGATAAATTCATATGTATAGTATTTGCAAGAAAATTTTTTCCAATTCCATTTGGTCCGATTATTAAAATAGAAGAATTATTTTTTATCTTAGAAAGGTTTTTAAAAACATCATCAATGTATCTACCGTAACCAATAGAGTCTATCTTTGAATGAAATGATATTTTATTTCTATAGTTATTTATTGTAACACGCTGTTTTAATTCAAGAAGATTTTTTTGAATTATATGTACAAGTTTTTTAGTCTCAAAAGGCTTTTCAATGAAATCATTTGCTCCTGCCTTAACAGACTCTATTGCATTATCTATATTTGCATGACCACTAAAAGAAACAATAACTAGATTTTCATACTTAGTTTTTAAATATTCAATAATATCTATTCCTTGCTTTGTGCTATTTTTTAGCCATAAATCAATTAACACAACATCATAATCAAAATCTCTAGACTCAAGATCAACAAATTCTTTATAAGAATTTGCATATGTCACCTCATAACCTTGCTTAGATAGTATGAGTGAAATTTGTTTACAAATTTCTAATTCATCATCAATTACTAATATTTTTGCCATAAAAAATTATTTCTATTTTAAATCCTGAATAACTGTTCGTTGTTATATTCATCTTATAAGAGTTGTCAGTAATTATTTTATTTATTAAAGACAATCCTAATCCAGAAGAATTTTTTGTTGAAAAATATGGTTTAATAAGATCATCAATGTCTCCATTATAACCAGGTCCATTATCAAAAAAGGTCAAAATTAAATCACCATCAATTTTTTTTAGAATTATATCAATAGCTGGATTATTAGTATTCTCTAGAGCCTCAATAGAGTTCTTAAATAGATTATTAAAAATTATATCCAAATACGAATGGTCAAAATCTACAAATAACTTATCTTCAATATTATGATTTATAGTAATTTTATCAAAATTTCGTTTATACTCCTCAATATAAACTAAACATATTTCAGATAAATTTAGTTTGGTAATATTTGCTTTAGGTAACCTAGCATATGTTGAAAATTCGTTTACTAAATTTTGAATCAAAAAAATTTGTCTCTTAATCGATTTAATTGAATTTATCAATTCCTCGTCTTCCAGTTGACTTTCAATAAATTCAGTTGATAAAAGCATAGGTGTTAATGGATTTTTTATCTCGTGTGAAATTTTTCTAGCAAGATCTGCTATTGCATTATTTTTTTCAGCAAATATTAAATCAGTATAATCATTAAAAATTATAATTTGATCAAATAAAGAGTTATTATCAATAAAAATAGATTTTACAAAAAAATACTTTTGAATATTTTTTAATTTAACTTCTAAATTTATTTCATATGATTTTTTATAAAAACTTTGATTATTATTAAAATAGTTTGAAAGTAATTTAGTAAAGTTTTCAAATGATGTATTTTTTTCACTGCTAAAGATATGAGATGCGGAATTTTCAAAAATCATTGATTTATTATTTAATACAAAAATACCATATGGAGAATTTTCTATAATATTATTTATAAAACTTAGTTGATCGTTAATAGTTGCATTAACATCTTGTAAATTGTTTTTTTGGTTTATAATTGTTTTGCTCATTTCATGAAATGAATTTGTTAACACAGAAATATCGTCCTTTTCACTTAATTTTTCAAAATCTGTTTGTTGATATTTTCCTTTTCTCAGGTCAATTATTGATTTATTCAAGTCTCTTATAGGTTTAGCTAATCTAAAGCTAAAATTTGTTCCTATTATTATAAAAATAAAAATTAAACTTGTTGAGAGAATTATATAAATAGTAAAAAAAGTAATTTGAATATCTCTTTTGTTGTTATCAATCGAATTTATAGCTTCGTACGATTGTATAATATTCTGATAATAATTTAATGTTTCTAAATCAATATTCTTAAGTAACAATAAATAATTTGAGTTATTTAAGTTTACTTTAGAAAAAAGTTGATCATCTGAAAAAAAAATAGTGATATCGCTTTCATTTTTAGTACTAGCATCCTTTAAATTTTCATCTGATAAAAATATTTTCTCATCTGAAATATGTTCAATAAATTGTTTACCATTATTATAATTATAAACAGTTGTAATATTAAATCTTTGTATGATATCTCTATCTATAAGTCTTTCAGCGAGAACATAATTTCTTATAAATTTAGAATCTATTATGAGATCTCTTTCTGTTTGATTTATATATTTCTGAGCTAGTTGATAAGAATTATTTACAGTAGATTTAAATGCTGGACCTAACCAAGTACTCACCTCGATATTAAAAAATATTGCAGATGCCAATAATATAATTCCACTAGGAATAATTGAAAAAAGACCAAAAAAAAGAAAAAATTTGTTAAAAAGTCTAAGGCCCACTATCTCTCGATTTTTGTATTTTAAATAATTAATAAAAAATATACTTAGATATAGAAGAAGTATTAGGAGAAAAACAAAATCTGCAATTAAGATATATTGGATGAATTCAACATTACGAATTATTTCATTTGATGAAATAAGTGAATATACAGTTAAAGAAAAAAGCGTTATAAAAATAGAAATCAATATAAATGCAGAAAATTTATTGAAATAATTTGACATTAAATAACTCTAAAATTCATTTTATACTTCTGGCAGGTGGTAATAGTTTACGATTTTCATCTAATACAAATAAGCTTTTAGCAAAATTTAAAAATAAAAATTTACTAATACATAATATTGAATTTATTAAAGAACTTAAATTTAAAAAGATAACCCTTATAATTAATAATCTAAAAAACACTAATATTAACATTTTTGATGATTTAGAAGTAATAAAAGGAGGAAAAACAAGATCAGAAAGTGTTAAGAATGCTTTAAACAAATCCAAATTTAAATCAAAATATGTAATCATACATGATGCAGCTAGACCATTAAATTCCCAAAAATTAATCAAAAACATAATAAAGAATTTATTAGAAAGAAATTATGATTGTGTAGTTCCTTATACCAAATGTTCTGATACTGCTATTGTTGGTCACTATAATATTGACAGAGAAAAACTTAAACTAATTAAAACACCACAAGGGTTTATTAAAAATAAAATTACTTTTTTACATAATGAAAATAAAAGAAATTTATTAACTGACGACAGTCAACTTTTCAGGAATGAAAAAAATAAATTTAAAATTAAATATTTATTACAGAATGAAATAAATTTAAAAATTACATACAAAGATGAATTAGTTTCATTAAATAAATTAGTTGAAAAGAATATCTTAGTAGGAATTGGTTATGATATTCACAGAACTATAAAAACTAATAAAAATAATTTAATAAAACTTGGTGGTGCAAAAATAAAATCAAAAGTAAAAGTTATTTCTCACTCAGATGGAGATGTAATACTACATGCTATCACAGACTCTATTCTAGGAGCACTATCTCATAGAGATATAGGTACATATTTTCCAAATAATAAAAAAAACTTAAATAGAAATTCAATAGACTTTTTGAATTATGCTTTGAACAAAATGAATTTAAAGAAAAAGATGATCAATAATATTGATCTAATGATTGTTTCAGAAGAACCTAAAATAAATCCTCATTTTAAAAAGATTTTAGAGAGTATTTCAAAGAACCTTAATATCAATAAAAAGAGTATTTCTATCAAAGCTACTACAAATGAAAAATCTGGATTAATAGGTAGAGGAAATTTTATAGCCTGTTGGTCGAATATTTCTCTGAGAGAAAACTAAACTACTTTTTTTAGTTTTTCAAAGTCTTCATCTGCGTGATAACTTGACCTTGTCATCGGTGAGGAGGAAATCATTTTAAATCCCAATTTTAAACAAACATTATAAAGACTTTTAAACTCGTCGGGAGAATAAAACTTATGAACTTTTTCATGATGAATAGATGGCTGAAGATATTGGCCTATAGTAACAAAATCAATATTAGAATCTTTCATATCTTTTAGTACTTCTATTATTTCTGAATAATCCTCGCCTAACCCAACCATAATACCAGACTTTGTAAATATTGATGGATCAAATTCTTTAACTTCTCTTAAAAGCTTTAAACTCTCAATATAATTAGAACCAGGTCTGATTTGTCTATAGATTCTTGGAACTGTCTCTAAGTTATGATTAAAAACATCTGGCTTCACCTTTGCGATATCGATGTAGTTTCTATTTTTTCTTAAGAAATCGGGTGTTAAAATTTCTATTGTTGTATTATTAGATAGTTCTCTTATGTACTTAATAGTATCAATAAAGTGCTGAGCACCACCGTCAGGTAAGTCATCTCTGTCAACACTTGTTACCACAACATGTTTAAGTCCTAATTTTAAAACAGATTTGGCAACGTTAAGAGGTTCCATTGGATCTGGTGGCTCAGAGGGTTTACCAGTTTTTACATTACAGAATGCACATGCTCTAGTACAGGTATCTCCTAATATCATAAAAGTTGCGTGTTTTTTTTCCCAACATTCTCCAATATTTGGACATGCAGCTTCTTGACAGACAGTCACTAAGTTATGAGATTTAACTATGTCTAGTGTCTCAAAATATTTTTTTGATGTTGGTGCTTTTACTTTTAGCCAATTAGGTTTTTTTAATGTCGTAGGATTAAATTTTTTAATTTTTTCTGGATGTCTGATCATGTTTAAAAATGTAAAGGTTTTTCAAAAGCTGATAAGACACTTTCATGAATAGACTCTGATAAAGTTGGATGTGCAAAAACAGTATTTATAAATTCATCTTCTGTTGACTCTGATGAAATAGCTAAGCCAAATGTAGCTATCATTTCTGTAACATCAGGTCCAATAAGATGTGCACCCAATACCTCTCCTGTCTCAGAATTAAAGAGCGTTTTAACAAAACCATATGAGTTAGACATAGTTTGTGATTTACCATTTGCTAAAAATGGAAAATTACCTGTCTTGTAGGGAGTATTATTGTCTTTAAGTTGTTGTTCAGTGAAACCAACAGTAGCTATTTGTGGTAAGCTATATATACAACCAGGGATATGATTTTCTTTAGGTTTATGAGTATTATTACCTGTTGAAATATGAGTCACACAATTTATGGCATCGTGCATGGCTTTATGAGCTAACCAAGGGGCACCAATAATATCACCAATGGCATATAAACCCTTAATATTTGTCTCATAATTATGATTTGTACTTATATAACCTGTATCAGATAGATTTAAGTTAAGGGAACTTATAAAGTCATTATCTAAATTAGGTATAACACCTACAGATAGTATTAATGCATCACATGCAACCTTTTGGTCAATATTGCTAAAGTATACATTCTTTTTGTCTTCAACAATTTTCTCAATTTTTGCATTTAACTCAAATTTAATACCCTTTTTTTCAAATATTTTTTTTGCTTCATTTGAAATATCGTTATCAAACTGTGGTAATATCTTATTTTGAGACTCAAACACTGTAACATTCGAACCTAAAGCATTATAAATACTTGCAAACTCTATTCCTATAGCTCCTGATCCGATAATACATAATTTTTTTGGAAGGAATTTAGGTATCATTGCCTCTTTAGAACTCCAAATTAAATTAGAAAATTTAATGTCACCAATTGTTCTAGGTTTGCATCCCGTAGCAATAATCATATTCTTTGAAGAAATTTCATCTGAAGTTGTATTAACAAAAAATTCATTATCTACTGTTTTAGGATATGCTCGATGTTTATAAATATCTATTTTATTTTTTTTCATGAGTGAGTTGACACCTTTAGATAAATTATCAGATGCTGTTCTTGACATTTCAACAACTTTATCTAGAGCAATTTTAGTAAGATCTTTCTTATCAAGCCCAAAATGATTAGCCTCTTCCATGAATTCTGCTGAATGTAGTAATGATTTAGTTGGAATACATCCCCAATTAAGACATACACCTCCTAGTTTATCCTCTTCAAACAAAGCAACCTTCATACCAAGTTGTGCAGCTTTTATAGCAGCAACATAACCACCAGGACCACCGCCAACTATTGATAAATCATACTTATTTGTCATCTGAAATATTTTCTAAATTTTGTACAATACTAGAAAAAAATTGTGAAGCTAAAACTCCATCAACAGCTCTATGGTCACATGATAATGTCAAATTTATAAAACTCCCTATTTCAATCTTACCTTTGTCCACATAAACATCCTCAAAAATCTGGCCTACTGCTAATATGTATGTTTGTCCTGGTAAAATAATAGCATCAAAACTTCGGATATTAAATGAACCCAAATTAGATATACTTATGACACCATCTGACAGATCAGAGGGAGAAAGTTTATTATCTCTTGTTAAATTTATCTTTTCATTAAGATTAGAGTTGATTTCATTTAAATTAAAATTATTTATCTTTTTGATTACTGGCATTTTTAAGCCAAATTTAGAGTCAACCGCAATACCAATATTATGATCTTTGTTAATAATAAATTCACCATTATCCTTGTAAGTACAATTTGAGTCTGGAAATGCTTTGAATGCATTTGATATAGATTGCATTAATATTGCGTTTAATGAGTACTTATTACCTTTTAATTTTTGATCTTTTCTAAATTTTAATAGAGTAGCCATATTCACTCTAGTATTTAAATAAAAATGTGGAATGTTATTTTTTGAATGTGTTGTTGCTTTTGCAATAGCCTGTCTTAATCTATTAATATTTGGGTTTTCAGACAAATAATTTGAGTCTGATACATCTCTTAAAATAATTCTATTATCTGGGCCAGTACCTTTTAATTTTGATAAATCTAGAGATTTTTCATTTGAGATTTTTTTGGCAAGCGGGGATATAAATACTCTTATAGCCCCATTATCAAAAGTTTCATTTATATCAAGATCAACGGTATGTATTCTTCTTGAAATCGATTTTATTTTTGAAATATCTATATTTTTTTTTTGAGCTATTTTTTTAGCTAAGGGTGTAATTAATATTTTATCTGAAACAAAATCTTTATCATTTTCAGAAGGATTTATTTCTAAGGTTTGTATTTTATTATCTGAATTATTATTTTTTAGAAAATTATTTATATCCTCTTGTGTAAAAGTCAAATCATCTGAAATTATTGCTACTAATTGATTAACATTTGCTGTTTCACCCTCCTCGGATAATATTTTAGCAATATATCCATCCTCTGGTGACTCGTACTCCATTGTGGCTTTATCTGTTTCAACTTCGAATAAAACCTCACCACTTAATATTGGATCTTTTTCTTTTTTTATCCACTTAACAATTTTACCCTCCTCCATTGTGGGAGATAAAGAAGGTAAATTCACTTCATATAACATTAACTTATATATGACACTTTTTTAATAGCAGATACAATTTCATCAGTGTTGGGTAGTGCCAATTTTTCTAAATTTTCTGCATATGGCATTGGGACATCTTTTCCACTAACTTTAATTATTTCTGAGTCAAGGAAGTCAAAGCAATTTGATTGGATTAAATAAGATAAGTGTGATCCAAAACTTGTACTACCAAAGCCATCCTCAACAATTACAACTCTATTGGTTTTTTTAACGGATTTATATATCAATTCTTCATCTAGAGGTTTAATTGATCTTAGATCTATAATATCAGGACTAATCCCCAGTTTTTCAATTGATGGAAGAGCGTTTAATATTCTCTGAACAGACATTGAAAAACCAATAATAGTTACATCTTTACCTTCTTTAATAAGATTGCCTTTACCAATAGGAATTAAAAAATCGTTCTCTTCTGGAACGTTGGTTTTTTCTTTATAGAGTAATTCATGTTCTAAAAAAACAACAGGATTGGGATTTCGAATAGATGATTTTAATAAACCTTTTGCATCTCTTGCATTTGAAGGAGCAATTACTATCAAGCCTGGAATATGAGAGAACCAAGATATAAAACATTGGCTATGTTGTGCTCCAACTCTAGCCGCAGCACCATTTGGGCCTCGAAAAACTATAGGAACATTTATTTCTCCACCTGACATATATAAAGATTTAGCAGCAGAATTAACTATTTGATCAATTGCTTGCATAGAAAAATTAAAAGTCATAAATTCACATATAGGCTTAAGTCCTGCCATTGCTGCTCCAATAGCTAAACCTGTAAAACCATGCTCAGAAATAGGAGTATCTAAAACCCTTTTTGATCCAAATTTATCAAGAAGTCCTTGGGTTACTTTATATGCACCATCGTATTCAGCTACCTCTTCTCCTAACAGAAAAACATCTTTATCTAATTTCATTTCTTCTTCAATAGCTTGATTCAATGCCTCTCTCATTGATATTTCTTTTTCAGACCAATTCTTTTCACCTGAATTTTCTTTTGTTTGATTTAAAAGAGAATTCATTGAAATATTTACTTCTGTTGTAAGAGGTTCAGATCCATTAGAGGAGACTTGTGGAGATTTTTCAATGGATACTTCTGGTATCTCCTCTATTTCCTCACCATCAACTTTAAGTAAAGCAATCTCAGTATTAACACTTATATTTTCAGTACCCTCTTTAACTAATATTTTCTCAACTTTTCCATCATCAGGTGACTCCAGTTCCATAGTAGCTTTATCAGTCTCAATTTCTGCTAAAATGTCTCCTGAAACTACACTATCTCCCTCTTTAACTAACCATTTTACTAAGTTACCCGTTTCCATTGTTGGAGATAAAGCTGGTAGAAGTATTTTCATAAATATACCTCGGTGTATAATTCTTTTAAATCTGGGAGTGGTGACTCAAGTGAAAATTTTTCTACGTCTTTAATTTGTTTCTTAATATCGCTTTCAATATCTTTGATCGTATCCTCTTGAATATTATAATCATTTAATAAAGTTTCTTTCATCATTAACACAGGATCTATCTCTTTCATTTTATTCACTTCATCTTTAGTCCTGTATAGACCAGGATCAGACATAGAATGGCCTCTAAATCTATATGTATCCATTTCAATAATGTAGGGCTTAGAATTTTTTTCGATATATTCTCTTGCCCTTATAGCTGACTCACTTACATTAAAAAAATTCATACCGTCTACTTTTTCACCTTTAATGCCGAATACAGTTGCTCGTTCGTACAACTCACCTCCTGCTGCAGACCTTCCAATAGATGTACCCATTCCATATTTATTGTTTTCGATAATAAATAATACTGGTAACTCCCAAAGTGATGCTAAATTAAATGCCTCAAAAACTTGGCCATTACTCATAGCTCCATCCCCTAAATAGACTCTTGAAATCTTTTTTTCGTTTCTGTATTTATGAGCGAAACCTATACCAACGCCTAAAGGTACTTGTGCTCCAACGATACCGTGTCCTCCATAAAATCTATTAGCTTTGGAGAACATGTGCATTGATCCGCCCTTGCCTTTTGAAATTCCATCTTTCCTTCCAGTTAATTCAGACATTACTAGTTTAGGATCTACTCCACGAGCTAATATATGTCCATGATCTCTGTAAGCAGTGATAACGGTATCTTCTGAGTTAATAGAAGAGAGAATACCTATGACAACAGCCTCTTGACCAATGTATAAATGACAGAAACCTCCAATTTTTCCAGCACCATATAATTGAGCAGCTTTTTCTTCAAATTTTCTAATCAAAAACATTTTTTCATAAAACTTTAATAACTGTTCATTAGAAAAAGTATTTTTAGTTTTTTTATTCATATTAGTCTAATTTTATAATTGTCTCACCATAGTGCATGTTTGGATCATTTTGTTTTGTTATTTCATCAATATAATCATCTTTTTTGTAATAAGAGGAATTTAAATCAACATCTATATCATTCATTTTTTGATCAAGTTTGGATTGCAAATTTTTGTACATTTTTTCTTCAAATTTATAAATTAGATAATTTCCAAAGTTAAATCTCCCATAAACTGCATGATATATTAAGTAAATCAATACAAATATAAAAAAGAAATTAATTAAACTATTAGCTTTTAAATACTTCACTTAATTCACCAGCGTACCCTTTAATTTTATCATTCTCTGATATTCTAAGTAACTGGTTATATTTTGCAACTCTGTCAGATCTAGCTAAAGAGCCAGTTTTAATCAAAGGACAACGTGAAGCAACAGCTAAGTCTGAAATAAAAGAATCCTCAGTTTCACCTGATCTATGAGACATAATAGATGCAAAATTATTTTCTGAGGCTAGCTTGATAGCTTCTAAAGTTTCTGTAACTGTGCCTATTTGATTCAATTTAATTAAAATACTATTAGCTTGTTTTTCATCTATACCAGTTTGCAACTTTTGTATATTTGTAACAAATAGATCATCACCAACTAATCGTATTTTTGAACCAAGTTTATCTGTAATTTTTACCCAGCCCTCATAATCTTCTTCATTAAGTGCATCCTCAATTGAAAAAATAGGATAGTTTTTACAAATATTTTCATAAACACTGATCATTTCTTCAGTTGAATATGAGTTACCTTCGAAATTATATTTTCCATCAGAGTAAAACTCACTTGAAGCTGCATCTAATGAAATTTTAAAGTGATCATTTAATTTAAAGCCTGCTTTTGAAATTGAGTTACATATTAAATCTAAAACATCCAAATGCGATTTTAAATTAGGAGCAAAACCTCCTTCATCACCAAGATTGGTATTTAAAGATCTAGATTTTAATTCTTTTTTTATATTGGTTATTACAGAATGTGTTGAAGATAAAGCTTCAGTTAAAGATTTAAATCCTATAGGTAGAATCATAAACTCTTGAAAATCAACGTCATTATCAGCATGTTGTCCGCCATTTATTACATTCAACATTGGAACTGGAATAATTAAATTATCTACACCCTGTGAGAGAAATATTGCACCAAAGTTTGCATAAGACCAAGCCTTATAGTAAGCGAGACTTAAAGATAAAATAGCGTTAGCTCCATACTTTGATTTATTTTCTGTGCCATCTAAATCTAAGAGGAATTGATCGAATTCTCTAAAATCATTAAAGCTTTTATCTAAAATTTTTGATTTTATAACATCGTTTACATTAGATACAGCTTTTAGGACACCTTTACCACTCATTCTATTTGAGTCTAAATCTCTCAATTCAAGTGCTTCGAACTTTCCTGTGGATGCTCCTGATGGAACCATTCCACGAAATGGATATAGTATATTTTCAAATATCATTTCACATTCTACAGTTGGGTTACCCCTACTATCAAAAATTTCTCTTGCTATTATATTTTTAATTTTCATTTATTTTGCCGCCTTATTTATTTTGTTTATAGCATTTAAGAGTTCTGGCATTTTATGTAAATATACCATATTAGGGCCATCACTTAATGCCGTCTCTGGGTTAGGGTGAGTTTCAATGAAGAAACCTGCTATCCTTAAAGATGAAGCAGCTTTCGATAATGGTTTCACATACTCTCTAGCACCTCCACTTTTTTTACCCAATCCACCGGGTAATTGCACACTGTGTGTTGAGTCAAAAATAATTGGGTATCCAAATGTTTTCATTAAATGAATACCTTTAAAGTCATTTATTAAGTAATTATATCCAAATGAATTTCCCCTTTCAGTTATTAATATTTTTTTGTTATTTTCATTTTCAATTTTATTTATGATATTTGAAACTTCTTTATGTGATAAAAACTGTCCTTTTTTAACATTTACAATTTTTTTTGTTTGTGCAGCAGCTTTAATTAAATCTGTTTGTCTACATAAAAAAGCTGGAATTTGTATTACATCAAGAAATTCAGCTAACTTATCAACTTGAAAAGTCTCATGAACATCGGAAGTGATAGAAATTTTTAAATCTTTTTTGAGATTTTTTAATATATCTATCGATTTATCAAGGGGGATTTTATGACGTATAGTTTTATCAGAGCTTCTATTAGCTTTGTCAAAACTACATTTGAATACTAAATTAAATTTTTCTTTTTTTGTATATTTAATAAGAGATTTTGCAACTTTTCTTACTAGTTTTTCATTTTCTAACAAGCATGGGCCAGAAATTAAAGTCAGCCTGTCAGTATCATTTTTAATGAGGTTTTTAGATAATTGGACAGATCTAGGCATTTTTATTCATTAAACTATTTTTTATAAATGAGAAAAATATAGGGTGAGGCTTAAACGGTTTAGATTTCAGCTCAGGATGAAATTGAACACCGAGGAACCATTTATGATTTTTATTTTCAATAATTTCTAATAATTTTTTTTCTATTGAAGATCTATATTTAGGATTCACTTCATACCTATGCCTATGTCTTTCGTGAATTAATTTTTTTTTATAAATTTTTGAAGCTAAAGATTTATTTTTTATATAACAAGGATAAGAGCCCAATCTCATAGTAGCACCTAAATCATTTTCTTTAGTTCTTGTTACCTTTTGATTTTTTTTACTCCATTCGGTCATTAACGATATTACATTATTAGTATGCTTGCCAAATTCAGAGCTACCTGAGTTTTTAATTTTTAAAACATTTTTAGTAAATTCAATAATTGATAATTGCATGCCCAAACATATTCCTAAGAATGGAATTTGTTTTTCTCTAGCATACCTAATAGCTTCTATTTTTCCACTTATACCTCTATTACCAAAACCACCAGGTATAAGAATACCTGCAGCCTTAATTAATAACTCATCAACATTTTTTTTGTTAATTGTCTCAGAGTCTATCCATTTGATTTTAACATTTACTTTATTGTGAACACCTGCATGATAAATAGCTTCGTAGAGAGATTTATAACTATCTTTTAAATGAACATATTTTCCAATTATATATATATTTAATTCCTCTTTTGCCCTTGACTCTAATACTTCAAAGTTTGTCCATTTTGAGAGATCTTTTTTCTTTGTAGATTTTATATTTAAATTTTTTATAACTAAGTCATCTAATTTAGATTTTGATAATAAAGAAGGTACTTGGTATATGCTTCCTACATCATAGGACGGAATAACAGCATTAGTAGGTACATTACAAAACAAACTAATTTTTTGAATTTCTTCATACTTTATTTTTTTATTACTTCTACAAACGATTATATCGGGTTGAATTCCTGCATTTAAAAGCTCTTTAACAGAGTGCTGAGTTGGCTTTGTTTTAATTTCACCAGATGTTTCTATATATGGAAGTAAAGTTAAATGTATGAGGAGTGTGTCTAGCTGTCTTTCATTTTTAAATTGTCTGATGGCTTCTAAGAAAGGAAGACTTTCAATATCACCAACAGTGCCCCCTATTTCACAAATAATAACATCATCCTTATTAGTTGATTTTTTTATCGAATTTTTAATTTCTTCAGTGACATGAGGTATTACTTGTACTGTAGATCCTAAATATTCACCTTTTCTTTCCTTTGACAGTATAGTCGAATAAATTTTACCCGATGAGATTGAGTCATTTTTAGAACATTTTATATCTGTAAACCTCTCATAATGGCCTAAGTCTAAATCAGTTTCATAGCCGTCATCAGTAACATAAACTTCACCGTGTTGGTATGGACTCATTGTTCCAGGATCAACGTTTAAATACGGATCTAATTTTCTAATTTTTAGTTTAATGCCTCTAGATCTAAGAAGAGAGGCTAATGATGCAGTGACTATTCCCTTACCTAGCGATGAAACAACACCTCCGGTAACGAAAATTAATTTCACTGATTAGGCACTTCTGGAATCATTTCCTCTATTGAATCGTCTAAAATAATTTCTTCTTGAATTGTTTCTAAATCAGTTGAAGATGAATATTGTTTTGTAATAATTGCCCCCATAAACAAACACCAAAATAAAAAACCAAAACCTAAAACATAAGTAATTTTAGTCATTCCTGAAAAAGATGATTTATTTGCTGCCATTCCACCTGTAAGAGATGTTTGAGTACCTAGCCCAAGACTTCCGCCTTCAGTTTTTTGAAAAAGTATAATTAAAATGAGCACAACTCCAATAATTGCACTAATAATTAAAAAAAGGTTTATCATAATGTTATTTAAAGTATTTAATAAATGAAGGTTTTGTTGAAGCAGAGCCTACCAAAACCCCATCTAATTTTTGTAAACTTAAAATTTCTTTTATATTTGATAAATTTACGGAACCACCATATAAAATTTTTATTTTTTTAAAAGAATAATTTTTTGATATTTTGGTCAAAAATTGCAAAATATCATTAATTTCTGACATTTTTGGTGTTAATCCTGTACCAATTGACCATAAAGGCTCATAAGCTAATATAACTTCATTATAAATATTCGTTTTTTTAAATATTTTATTTATTTGTTTTTTTAAAAAATTTTTAGTTTTTTTTGTTCTATAAATATCTACAGGCTCTCCAATACAAACAATTGGTGTAATTTTATTATGCAGACAAAGATCAGTTTTTTTTTGAATAATCAAATCTGTTTCACCAAAATTAGACCTAACTTCTGAGTGACCAAGAATACAAAATTTAATATTATTACTAACTAAATCTTGAATATCTATAGATCCTGTGGAAGCACCTTTTCCATGTAGATCTATATTTTGTGCTGCATAGATATTTTTTGGATATCTAGATTTGAGAGTGAGATTATAAAAGTTATTAGGACTGGAAATAAGTTTATATTTCTTTGTGCTTGGCAGTTTAGACACTACATTTGATAAGTTCATACTTTCAGATATATTTAAATATGATTTCCAATTAAATATTATATATTTCATTAGATTAACTGATATCAAAATACTTACAAAAATGAAAACTAAAAAACTTATAGTTATAATATTTAGTGCTGCACTAGGCATAAGTTTCTTATTTATTGGATTTGGGTCCTATGTGGGTAAAAATTATGTTTTAAAAGTAGGAAACCAAAAAATATCAACATCTGAGTTTTCTAGAGCATATGAAAACTATAAATCAGAAAATGACCTTTCTAATTTATCAGAACAAGAAGAGTTATTTTCAAAAGTTCAATTTACTAATC
>CABYRQ010000011.1 GCA_902521485.1 uncultured Alphaproteobacteria bacterium
ATGATTACTCATTTTGTAATTATTTTATTTTTGGTTTAGTCAGATTATTTGTTTTTTCTTTCTAAATGGGATATAGAAATAAATGTAAATATAAGTAGTAAATACAATATTTTATTATAAATATTTAATATTAATTATATTTTTAATTTATAAATTTTCAACTTTAGAAAATTTTTTTCTATCGTTTGGATCAAGGTACCTCTTTCTTAGTCTTAAGTTTTTAGGAGTAACCTCCAATAATTCGTCAGAATTAATATAAGTCATCATTTCCTCAAGTGACATGATCCTAGGAGCAGTTAAATTTACGGCCTCATCAGACCCAGATGCTCTAACATTAGTTAATTGTTTTCCTTTTAGAACATTTATCTCTAAATCATTATCTCTGGTATGCTCACCGACTACCATACCTTGATAAACAGGTGTTTGGTGCTTAACAAACATTACACCTCTATCTTGAAGCTTCCAAATTGCATATGCTATAGCTTTACCATTTCCTGTGGAGATTAATGCGCCTGCCCTTCTCTCTGTAATCTCCCCTTTAAATGGTTTGTACGAGTGAAACACTCTGTTTAAAACACCGGTTCCTCTAGTATCTGTTAAAAACTTACTTTGATAGCCAATTAGTCCTCTAGAAGGGGCAATAAATAATAACCTAGTTTTATCATCTCCAGATTTTCTCATGTCTAACATATCAGCTTTTCTTTGATTCATGTTATCAATAACAATACTAGAAAACTCTTCATCAACATCTATCGTTACCTCTTCATAGGGTTCACACTTTGTCCCCTCTACATCTTTGTAAACTACTTTAGGTCTAGAAAGAGATAATTCAAAACCCTCTCGTCTCATGGTTTCTATTAAAACACCTAATTGCAATTCACCTCTTCCTCCAATTTCAAATGAGTCTTTATTTTGATTTTCTGAGAAGGTAATAGCAACGTTTGTCTCAGCCTCAGCTATTAATCTATTTCTTATTAAAGTTGATGTTACTTTTTTCCCTTCAGTTCCAGCTAATGGTGAGTCATTAACCATAATGTTTATTGACATAGTAGGAGGATCTATTGGTGTAGATTTTATTGGTGTTTCTATATCAGTTGAACAAATGGTATCTGATACTGATGTGATTGATAAACCTGCTATGCAAACTATATCTCCAGTGTTAACTGAGTTAACAGTTATTTTTTTAGTTCCCTCAAATTTTAAAAGTTTAGTGAGTCTTCCAGTTTCAATGATTTTACCTGATAAGTTTAAAGCATGAACGCTGTCGTTTATTTTTGCAGATCCCTGCTCTACTCTTCCAATTAGACATCTTCCTAAGTATGGATCATAGTCTAAAAGTGTTGATAACATTGCAAAAGGTCTAGTATTATCAACATCTGGTGATGGTACATGACTAATAATTTTATTTAACAGAGGTGTTAGGCTGGATCTATCATCTGACAATTCATTAACACACCATCCACTTCTACCTGATGCGTATAAAACTGGAAAGTCTAATTGTTGAGTATTTGCATCAAGAGAGACAAATAAATCAAAAACTTCGTTTAACACATCATCTGGTCTTGAATCAGATTTATCGATTTTATTGATTACTACTATCGGTTTAAGACCTTGTTTTAAAGCCTTTCCTAATACAAATTTTGTCTGAGGCATCGGACCTTCTGAAGAGTCAATAAGTAAGATAACACCATCAACCATTGATAAGACACGTTCTACTTCACCTCCAAAATCTGCATGTCCAGGTGTATCGATTATATTTATTCTAGTATCTTGAAAAATTATAGAAGTAGGCTTGGCTAAAATAGTTATGCCTCTCTCTTTTTCTAAATCATTAGAGTCCATAATTCTCTCTGATATTTCTTGATTATCTCTAAAAATTCCACATTGTTTCAATAAATTATCAATAAGAGTGGTTTTCCCATGATCAACATGAGCAATAATTGCAAGATTCTTAATATCGTTCATTGAGATAGATGTCTTATAGATTAAAATTAACTATTTAAAAGCTTATTTTTTGCTTCAGTTATTAAATTAGATAAATAGTTATTACCATCTTTATCAGGATGGAACTTTTTCATTAAGTCATAATATGATTTTTTAATATCATCATCAGAAGCTCCTTTTTTAAGACCCAAAACTGATAGTGCTTCCTCCTCTGTCATTTGTGACTTGTCTGAAGAAGATGTAGATTGTTTATTTTGGCTAATAATTACATTTAAAATATTAAATCCACGAGGGTCATTTATTTTTAGTTCCTCTAAGAGCTTCGATACCTCATTTTGAGATAGAGAGGAAAAAGAACGGCCTTTAAAAACTCCCTCTATAATATTAATTGTAGCTTGACGTGATTGTAACACAATTTCAATTTGTAAATACTTCGTATTAATTTTTGGTTTGAACTTACTCCCAAAAGAAGATCGCGAAAACAAGTTTAATATAGTTAATAATGATGAGATCCTTCGAAAAAAAAGTAAAGCAGGAGCTAAGGCAACAGGTAGAAAATTTAATTTTCCTGAAAAAATTAAAAAACATCCTAAAATTATTATTAATGAAATAATTAAATATTTTTTATAACGAGACGATAATTGATTACCAAAGAAAACAAAGACACATATAGCTACAATTGAAAATAATAATAAGAGTTTAATCATCCTAAATTAATTTTTAATTGTTTAATCCTCTGCTCTCTTCCGCAACTGTACTTGTAATATGTATATCTTATGGGATTTTTTTTGTAATAATCCTGATGATACTCCTCTGCTACATAAAAATTTTTAAAAGGTAAGATCAATGTTTCTACCTTCTGTTTGTGATTTTCCTGAATTTTATCTATGTAAAAGTTAAATTTATCTATAACAATTTGGTCATTACTGAAAAGAGCACTTTTATAAGAATAACCTTTATCACAAAATTGACCAGTACCATCAAAAGGATCAATATTTACAAAAAAAACCCTAATGATCTTATCTAAACTAACAATATCTGAGTCAAAAATAATTTCAGCCACTTCTATATGGCCTGTATCACCCTTGACAACTTCTTGATAAGTTGGATTTTCAACATGACCTCCTGAATAGCCAGATCGAACATCAATTACACCTTTTAATTTTTCATAAACCTCCTCAACGCACCAGAAACACCCACCAGCTAAGTAAATTGTATTAATTTTTGCGTTAGCTGTAATAGGTAACAAAAATAAGAAAAGGAAAAGTCTAAAGATCATATTGCGTTGATAAATAAATTACGAAACTTCAATGTATTTAGACCGGGCTTACCGTTTGAAATAGTAAATTTATCAACTTTAACTATGGGCATTATAAAATTAGTAGCACTTGTCATGAATGCTTCATCTGCATCAAGAAGGGATTTAATGGAAAATTTTTTTTCCTCAAATTTAAATTTATTTTTTTTTAAAATTGATATTAATTTATGCCTTGTACATCCCTTTAAAATTCTAAAGTTAAGTGGGTGCGTAATACATTTATTTTTTTTTATAATCCAAATACTTGAAGAATTACCCTCAGTTATCATATTTCTATTATTAAATAATACTGCTTCATGTGATTTATTCTCTTTTGCATGATTTGCAGCTAGAACATTACCTAATAGAGAAATACTTTTAATATCTGACCTATGCCACCTTATATCTGGATAAAGAGATGTTTTTACACCTTTTAGTGCTAACTTATTTAAATATTCAAAGTTTTTATTAATTGAGTAGATAATAATATTAGGCTTAAGTTTATCAGGGTATTTATGTTCCCTAGGGTTTTGATCCCCTCTTGTAATTTGGATGTAAATTATACCCATTTTTAATTTATTTAATTTTTTGATTTTATTGGTGATATTAATTATTTGATTTCTATTGAATTTAATTTTTATGTTCATTTTTTTTAAAGAAACAAACAATCTGTTTATATGAAGATTTAAATCTACTAATTCACCTTTGAATACAGCAATGACCTCATAAACCCCATCAGAGAATTGATAACCTCTATCTGTTATACTGACATATGATTGATTTAGAGGTTTGTATTTTCCATTAATATAACAGGTTGTCATAAGAATATCTTTTTGATTATATTAATACCATGAATCTTAAAAGACGAGATTTTATTAAAAAATTATCATGTGCGTGTTGTGCGCCTTTATTTTTACCTTCTTGTACTGAGGTAGCTATTACAAATCGTAAACAACTCTCTATTATTTCAGATGAAAGTATCAACAAACAAGCTCTTGAAGCCTACGAACAAGTCAAAAAACAAGAAAATCTAATAGAGTCTGGGCAAAATTTTAGAGCTGTAAGAGAGGTTGGTCTCAGAGTTACAGAGTCAGTAGAGGAGTATTTTTTAAAAATGGGTCAATCAGACTCGATAAAAAATTATAATTGGGAATTCATATTAATTGATGACAAGGACACACTTAATGCTTGGTGTATGCCTGGTGGTAAAATAGCTTTTTACACAGGGATCTTAGATGTTGCCGCTAATAATGATGGTTTGGCCTCAATAATGGGACATGAAATTGCGCATGCTGTTGCTCGCCATAGTGCTGAAAGGGCCAGTCAAGCATTAGCAATAAATGTTGGCACTACTATCTTGGATATTGCTTTAGAGGGTGCCCTTTCGAATACCTCAGCTGATGATTATTTAATTAATTTAGGTCTATCTTTACCTTTTAACAGATTACAAGAATCGGAGGCTGATTATTTAGGTTTGGCCTTTATGACAATGGCAAAATACGATAATCATGAGTCATATAAAGTTTGGCAGCGAATGGCTGAAGCGCAAAAAGGAAACACACCACCAGAGTTTCTATCTACGCACCCTTCCCCCAAAAATCGTATTGAAAAGCTTAAAAACTGGATACCTGAAGTTGATTTAAGATTTACCTAAAGCGTTGTTTTGTCATACTTCAAACAAATCAGAAATTTAATATATTTTATGAATGAACAAAGTTATTAAGCTAAAAAAGCAGTCTAAAACAAGCGACTCCGATAGTATAAAACAGCTAAACAGTAAGCTAAACAAACTTGATAAGAAAATAGATAACCTCTATGAAAGATTAGACGGTCATATCAACAAAATAGATAAAGTTTATTCTAGACTAGAGGAACATTTTTCTGGTATCGAAAAGCTTTTATCCTTCTTTAAATTTAGAAAATAACTATTTCGATAACTCATAATTTATGACATCTGAAGATCTTAGTAGTTCTTCATAACTGTACGAAAACCATTTTCTTACATTATTTTTATTAATTATGACTGGATTTCTATTGTGAATAAATTCTATATTTTCCAAAGAGGATTTAGTTAAAATTGAAAAATAAACAGTATCTTCTTTTAATTTATATACACCTGCAAAAAAACTGACTGGTGTTTTGGTAAATAGTTTATATTTTTCTTTCAATTCTTGGGTTCTCAACCATTCAAAATAACTACTAAAAGGTACCAAACAGCGATTATTTGCAATGAGGCTATTACTAAAAGATTTTTCGTGTACTGTCTCTGATCGAATATTGAAAAGTGTTTTTCCTTTCGGAAGCCAATCAAATGACAAACCCCAAATTGATTGTTTAAATATAAATTTAGAGTTTAAATTAAAGACAATAGGTGCTTTATTGGTAGGGCAAATATCTTCATTTTTATAGTCAAATATTGATTTGAAGTTATTTATAGTTTCCTTCTTAAAAGAGGAGTGATTGTCTTTAAGATTTAGCGAATATCTTCCGCACACTATTAAATTTTTCTAAAATTCAAGTAGTTAGAAATATCAAAGTCCTTATATGAAGTTCTTAAACCTAAAAATTGAAAATAATCATCCCTAATTTTTTTCCCAAGAGAGGTATCAGTATAATTATCTAAAACACCATTGATATTTTTTTTGGCTTCAATAACAATATCGTTAGGTAGTTGCCTGAATTCTACACCAAGTGACTTCAATTTTTCTATAGCCACAACCTCTTTATACATAAAATCAGACAACATTTCTTGATTTTCTGACTGACAAGCATACTCGATGATGCTCTTAGCTTCATTATCAAAAGAGTTCCATTTATCTAAATTCATTCCTAATGAAATAGAAACTGTAGGTTTTTTAAAATCTGGATAATAACAGTAATTTGTTACTTTATAAAAACCAAAAGCTAAATCCATAACTGGATTAGACCAATCTGCAGCGTCTATAGCTCCACTTGCTAAAGACTGAAGAATTTCACCTCCTGGTATATTTATAGAAGTTGCCCCCATAGTCTTTAATAAATCTCCTCCCATACCAGGACTTCTTATTTTAAGTTTAGAAACATCCTCTAGACCATTTAATTCGTTTTTGAACCAACCAAATAATGTAGATCCAGTATTACCAACTAAAAAATGTTTAATGTTAAAATTAGAACCTAATTCATCCCATAATAATTGACCATTGCCAGAATATATCCATGAATTAAATTCCTCTGCAGTCATTCCAAAAGGAACAGCAGCAAAAAAAGGATAGGCTTTGTTCTTTCCTCCCCAGTAAAACTCTGCTGAGTGATATAAATCAGCTGTACCAGATGACACGGCATCAAACACCCCAAACGGTGGGACTAGTTCACCAGCTGAGTAAACATTAACTTTTATTCTTTTATTAGATAAGTTCTCAATTCGTTGAGCCAACCTGTTTGCACCTAAACCTATACCAGGAAAATTCTCTGGCCATGATGTGACCATATTCAACTCTGTTATGGTGCTTGCGTGTACATTAAAACTAGAGATTGCAGCTGCACCCAGTACAGGAATTGAGGCTTTTTTAATAAAATTTCTTCTGTTAATTTTTTTTTTCATATTTTTATATAAATAAGATAACACTTTATAAATAAAAATGAAATTAGAAGCAAAAAGTTTATTAGCCGCACTTAATGAACAAAAAGTTGAATATAAACTTTTTGAACACGAGGCTTTTTTTACTGTCGAGGAGTCTAGCAAATTAAAATCGGATTTGAATATGCAGGGTGCGCATACAAAAAATCTTTTTTTGAGAGACAAAAAGAGAAATTTTTACTTACTCTCATGCTTAGATAGCACTGAAGTAGACCTAAAAATTATCAAAAACACTATTCGGTGCCAAGGAAATCTCTCTTTTGGAAGTGCAGAATATTTATATGATAAACTTGGAGTTAAACCAGGTTCTGTTAGTCCCTACTCTTTAATCAATAATGTAGATAAGGATGTAAGTTTTTACTTAGATAAAAAAATCAATGACTATGAATTATGTAATTTTCACCCACTAGATAACACTAAAACAATTCAAGTAAAGACAGAGGATTGTATTAAATTTCTAAGAACAGTTACGACTGTTCGATTAATTGATTTTACAACTATGGAAGTAACTAATCTCTAAAATTTTGAAATTGTAGAGGAATTTTAATATCACTTGATTTTAATAATTCGATCATTGATTGTAGATCATCTCTTTTCTTTCCAGTAATTCTTACTTCATCTCCATTAATTGAAGCTTGAACCTTTGCTTTTGATGATTTAACAAGATTTGTTATTTTTTTTGAGTCCTCTTTTGATATTCCATTCAAAATATCGATAAATTGTCTTACTCTGTTTCCAGAGGCAGTTTCAGTTGATTTAAGATGTATAAATTTTGGATCTATTTTTCTTCTTACAATATTATTTTTTAAAATATCATTAAATTGAGTTAATTTAGTATTGTCCGTTGTCTCTATTGTAATAGAAAAATCGTTTCGTTCGATTGTTGAATTAGTATTCTTAAAGTCAAATCTATTATCAACTTCTCTTTTAGTATTATTGATGGCATTATCAATTTCTTGAATATCTGGTGACGAGACAACATCAAAAGAAGGCATAAGTGAACAATACAATATTTTTATTTATTTCAACACTAATAGTTTGGGGGCCTACTTGGTATATTATTAAATTTCAACTTGGTATTGTTGATCCAATGACATCAGTTTTTTACCGGTTTTTTTTATCATCAATAATAATTTTAATATTTTGTATATTAAAAAAAATAAATCTTAAATTTACTCTGAAGGAGCATTTTTTTATAGCTGCTCTGGGTATATCATTATTTAATATAAATTATGTGCTGTTTTATCTATCTACAGTACATTTAATAAGTGGATTTGTTGCTTTATGTTTTTCATCAATATTATTTATGAATGTTGTTAATAATATTTTTTTTAAAGGTAAATTTCCAAAAATTATGACTTTGGTTGGAGGTTTTATTGGAACGTTAGGATTACTTTTCATATTTTATGATGAAATTATTAATTTTGAATTATCAAAAAGCACAAGTATTGGGATTTTACTTGGTGTATTGGCAACATATTTTGCATCTATTGGTAACTTAATTTCAGAGTATACCTCTAAAATTAAATTGAATGTTGTTGCCGTTACAGGATATGGGATGTTGTATGGCTCCATAACACTATTAATTTATCTTCTAATAACTGGTACTGAATTAAATTTTGATTTTAGTTACAGATATATTATATCGTTACTTTATCTATCTATTTTTGGAAGTGTATTCGGTTTTATTCTTTATCTTTCAGTAATAAAAAATATAGGCGCCAATGATGCAGCATACATTGCAATAATAATGCCTCTTATAGCACTAATTATCTCTACAATATTTGAAGGTATGATATGGAACTTAAATTTATACATTGGTTCGTTTCTTGTGCTATTTGGAAATATATTAATTTTAAAAAAAAATTAGTTTTTGAATAATTTCTTTTGTAAAATTACGATGATGCTTACTATGAAAAAAAGTATAAACATAGGTGTGTATACAAACTCTATACCTATCATATCTGCAACATAACCTAAGGTAGGAGGTGCTATCATGAAAACCCCATATGTGCCTATTGTAATAATTGAAATACCGACAGTGGGATCAACACCTTTGATAGAGGAACCATAAGTGTAACAAATTGGAATAACAGAAGAAACACAGAAACCAGCTATGATAAATCCAATTATTGCAAAAAATAAAGAACCACTAAATGCAATTACTAAAGAACCAACCAATGAACCTACAACTGAGAAAACAAGAAAATTATAAATTCCAAACATTTGTTTTAGTTTATCTCCTATAAGTCTTCCAAAAACCATACTTCCATTAAATGCTATTGCAGCAAGTCCAATATTGAAACCGTCTGCATTAATGTAATCTCTCATATATAAAGAGCCCCAGGAGTCGGTCCCCCCTTCCAAAAAAACTGCTGTGATAGCTAATACAACCAAAATTATAAGAAATAAGGGCCAAGTAAAAAAAATTGAAAAAAAAGATAAGGGGTCTGATTTATTATTTTCTATAGTTAAACTACTAAAAAATATTAATGGAGCTAAAAATACGACATAAACAAGAGAATTTATAAAAAAACTAATTTTAAATTCTAAAAATAAACTTGTTAACAAAGATCCAGATAATAGTCCAATACTCCAAAATGCGTGAAAGCCTGACATCATTGGTTTATTTAGTTTTTTTTCTAAAGAAGTGGCTTGAACATTAAGAATTACTTCAAAAAGTCCATAACAAACACCAAAAATAAGACTGAGTATTGCCATTAATTTAAATGAATGGGCAAATGGTATGAGCAACCATAAAATACAAATTAGAAATCCAGATAAAAGAGATATTTTTTTTGATGGATAGAGTTGCATTATTTTTGGCATCGCTATCATAGTCAGCACAGAGCCAATTGAAAAAATTACAAAAAGATATCCCATGCCACTATAGTCAACGTTTATTTGATCCTTTATATCAGGGATTCTAATTGCCCATAGTCCTACAAAAAAAGAAATAGAGAAAAAAAGCGCCTTACATGCATTAATTTCTGATATTTGTATTTTCAATATTAATTCTAATTAATTAAATTATTACCAACCACCATCGTCATCTAATTTTTTGTCTTTTACAGTTTTCATGGATGATGTTTTAACTAACTTCCAAATACCATTTCCTGAAACAATAATTTCATTATTTGAAAATACTTGGCATTTAACAAAACAAAGTGTTTTTGTCATTCTCTCTATAGAAGGAATTCCAATAAGCTCATCTCCTTTTTGTGCAGAAAAAGTAAAGTGAGTATTCATTGATATTGTTACACATGGTCTATTACCAAAAGACTTATATGCAGCATTGCCCATAACATTATCCAAAAAAGACATTAAAAAGCCGCCATGGGCAGAGTTTCCAGAATTTAAATGCTTCTCAGAAACTGTCATTCTATACTTATGTTGATTATTTTCTAATTTTGTTTCTAACTCTCCAAGTAATTGTGAGTATGAAGATTTTGATATTAACTTCCAGGTCATATATAACTTTATAATGCAATCATTTAAAAAAGAAATAATTTATGGAATGTTGTAAAATTATTATTTGTAATGAATAGATCTTACAGAATAGAAGATAATAGCTCTAACAGTTTTATACCGAGTTATTCTGGAACAAACGGTGCTATAGCAACTCATTCAAATTTATCATCAATTACTGCACATAATATCTTAAATGATGATAAAGGTAATGCCTTTGATGCTGCAGCTGGAGCTATGTTAGTTGAAGGCCTTGTAAATCCTCAAATGTTTGGCATGGGAGGTGAAGGAGTAATGATTTTAAAGCCCAAAGACCAAAGTCCTCTTGTTTTAAATGGTAATACTATATCTCCAAAAAAATTTAATTTTTTAAATTTAGTTACAAGAGGATACACAGAAGTCCCTGATGAGGGAATTTTATGTGCTGGAGTTCCAGCAGCATTTTCTAGTATTTTTAGGATGTTGCAATTATATGGCAAACTAGATTTTAGGACTATTTCTAAATATGCTAAAGAATACGCAAAAGAAGGATATCCTTTACACACTGGAATAATAAACCAAAATAAATTTGGGTTAAAAAGTCTAAAAGGTAAATTTATAAAAGAGTGGAAAAATTCTGCAAAACTATATTTAAAAAATAATAAAATTCCAAAAGTAGGAAGTTTATTTAGAAATTTGGCTTACGCAAACTTAATAGATTATCTTAATAATTACGAAAAAAAAATCACAGGATCTCGAAATAATAAATTTAATAAATTACATGATGCTTTTTACAAAGGCGATGTTGCAAACTCAATTTTAAAATATTCACAAAAAAATGAAGGGCTTCTTTCAAAAGGGGATTTTGAAAGCTTTAATGTGAAATTTGAAAAAACAATTTCAGAAAAATATGGTGATTATCAAGTTCACAAAACTAATTTCTGGGGACAAGGATTAACTAGTTTAATGATGTTGAAAATGCTCAACAAACAAAAAATTAAATCACTTAATTCAGCTAGTGATATTCATAAATTTATAGAAATTTTAAAATTAACTTTTGCTGACAGAGAGATGTATTTCACTGGTAAGTACAATTCAAAAGTCAAAGCCAATCACTTATTAAATGACTCTTACCTTAATAAAAGAATGCAATTAATTAAAGAGAAGGCAATTGACTCTATAATTCCTGGTAACCCCCTATCCAAGAAATCATTGCTTCCAATTGAAAATGATATTAAACCATGGGGAGCTGGCACTGTTCATATAAGTATCATAGATAAAGATAATAATGCTATATCGTGTACACCAAGTGGTGGATGGATCAGATCTAATGAAGTGATTAATGAATTAGGATTTCCCTTAGGTAATAGATTAATGACGTTTTATTTATCAAAACCAGGTCATGTAAATTTTATAGCACCTGAACAACAACCAAGGACAACATTGAGTCCTACTTTAATTATCAATCAAAAAAAGAAAGAGATTTTAAGTTGTGGAACAATGGGTGGTGACGCTCAAGATCAATGGCAAGCACAATTTTTAATGAATTATATATTTTCGAATAAGTCTATTGACCAAGCATTAAATGAACCAAGAGTTTCATCAGAGCATTTACCTGCTTTTTTTCACCCACATGATCCAAATTTGAAACAATTACTTTTAGAGGAGCGACTTTCACCCTTTATTTCTCAATTAAATAAAAAAGGACATAAATGCCTTAAAACTACAGACTGGAGCGAAGGTTTTATTTTGTGCACTAGAAAACAAGATAAAATTTATGATGCATATGCAGATATTAGAAGTTATAAGAGTCAAATATTTCAAGCACAGGCATTAGCATGGTAAAAAAAAAGAACAAAATAGATGATTTAATTAATGTTGTGAAGAGACTAAGAAATCCAAAAAATGGATGTCCATGGGATATACAACAAACTTCCAAATCATTAGCAAAGTATACTTTAGAGGAAGCGTATGAAGTTATCGAAGCAATTGAGTCAAATAATAGCAAAGAGCTAGAAGGAGAGCTTGGCGATTTATTACTACAAGTTATTTATCACTCAGTTATTGCTGCTGAAAAAAAGAAATTTTCAATTGAAGATGTCATTGATACAAGTGTAAAAAAAATGAAATCTCGTCATCCTCATATTTTTATGCGCGATGAGTCAATTAAAACCGTTCAAGATGTTAATGATTTTTGGGAAACACAAAAAAAATTTGAAAGAAAAAAGAAAGGTGCTAAATCTGTTTTAGATGGTGTAAGTGTAAATCTCCCTGCTGTTACACGTTCACTTAAGCTTCAAAAAAGAGCTGCAAAAGAAGGATTTGATTGGAAAAATGCAAATGGAACCTTGAAGAAGGTAAAAGAGGAATTAAATGAGCTTTCAAATGAAATGAAAACAAATAATAAGAGAAAAATTAAAGAGGAATTAGGAGATTTATTATTTTCTTGTATTAATTTATCAAGAAAATTAGGACTTGATACTGAAACAATTATTAGGAACTCTAATAGGAAATTTGAAAAAAGATTTAAAAAAATGGAAAATACAATGAACAAAAAAAAATTGAAATGGAATTTGAATAATTTGGAGAGAGAATGGCAAAAATCAAAATAATTTTTTTAAGCACATTCTTTTTATTTTTTTCAAAGGGTATTTTATCCTATGAAATAACTGATTTAATAAAAATTCTTGTCGAAAAAAATGAAACAAACTCTCAATTTAAGTATGACAATTTGATTGACGATAAAAATTTAGAATTAGCTGATACTCTCTATATACCAGAAATAGATTATTCGTTTTCTATTTCAAACAGTACAACTAGCACTGATTCTACTTCTACAGTAAACGCAGATACTCATACATTAAGTGCTACGGTTAACCTCTATAACGGTGGGTTTAGTCAGTTAAATTTAATTACTACGCAAACTAGAAATCAAGCTTTTGACTATCTTAGAGAGTATCAAAAAGAGTTATTAATCAAAGAACTCCTAAACGGTTATAGTAATTTACAGACATTGATCTTTAAAAAGAAAAATCAACAACTGAATTTAGAATTTTATAGAAAAAAAGTCTTAGAGGCTGAAATATTATTTAAGGCAAACAGAATTACAAAAACAGAGGTATTAGATTTAGAAAATGAACTATTAGAAGCACAATCTGTGTCTTTAGATTATGATAGAAAAATAGATAATTTAATGCTTCAAGTTAGTAAGTTACTTGATCTCGATATTTATGATGAAGATGTAAATTTTGATTATGTGATAGACGTATCTAATGCACAAATTAGTAAGAAATTATTTTCAGAATTAATGAATTCCTCTTATGGCCAATATCTCTCTTTTATTGAAAATACATATTTACCTGAACTAGAGATGAGCAAAAAAGATTTGAGACCTTCTGTTGACCTAACCTATTCCCTAAGTGAGAGTGATAATTATTCTGCAGCAATTGATCATAGAAGATCCTCATCCTTATCACTATCTCTAAGCGTTCCTATTTATGATGGATTTAAAGATGAAAATAATTTTGATATTGAGGAATATAATTATCAAAAAAAACTATTAGAGCATAAAGACTTAAAGAGAGACTTACTTAATACTTACTTGGAGTCTTGGAACAATTATGATTTTTATTTAAATAAAATAAACAACCAAGAAAAAATAATTGATAGCTTAGAATTAAAATTGCAAGGTAATGAAATTTTATATAAAGCCCAAAAAATAGATATTACACAACTTATTGAAAGTAAGAATGAATTAAATGATGCTCATAACATTTTATTAGATTTGAAATCTTCAAAAAAATATTATTTAATAGATATTTTGATACTAAACGGGGATCTAAATACAATTATTAATGGATTGGGATAGACTTAAAACATTTTATCACGTTGCTACAGCAGGTAGCATCTCTAGAGCTATGGATACTATTCACCTTAGTCAATCTGCTATTACTAGACAAATTCAATCTCTTGAGCATAGTTTAAAAACCAAACTTTTTAAAAGACACACAAAAGGTATAACTCTCACAGAGCAAGGATCCTATCTTTTTGAAGAAACTGAAAAAATTTTTGCTGATTTAAATTCTATAGAAAAAAAGATAGTTGAATATAAGTCAGTTCCCACTGGCAACCTCTCAATTAATACTACAGTTGCTTTTGGATCGATGTGGCTTAGCCCAAGAATCAATGAATTTATTCATGAATACCCAGAGATTAATCTTAAACTAAACTATTCTGAAGATGAGCAAGATATGCTTCGCCAAGATTATGATATTGGTTTATGGATGCGAAAACCAAGACATTTAGATTTGGTTTCAAAGCACATAGCAACAATCAAATACCATATCTACGGATCAGCGAATTACATAAATGAAATGGGTATGCCTTTGAGAAGATCAGAGCTTAATAGCCATAGATTAATTACATATGGCATTGGAAAACCATCCCCCCTTTCTGATACCAATTGGATACTAAAAACTGGTGTTAAAAAAAACCAAAAAAATAGAAGACCTCATATTACAATTAATAATCTATATGGTTTGTTAGTAGCTGTTGAAACTGGTGCAGGTTTAGCTGCATTACCTGATTATATGGCTCAACATAAAGCCCATCTTGTTAAAGTATTACCAGATATAGAAGGACCTAGTTACGATGTTCATATGGTTTATCATGAAAATCTAAAAGGGAGTTTAAAACTGATAGCTTTTAGAGATTTTCTAATGAATAAAATAAGCCAGTGGAGATTTTGACTATCAAAATTTTCTTTTTTTATTAAAAATATACATAAAAAAATATGAATAACTTATTAAAAACATACAAGTTTAGTAATTTTAGAGTAGTAAAAGGTAATGGATGTTATTTATACACCTCTGATAAAAGAAAATTATTAGATTTCTCAGCAGGAGTTGCAGTCAATTCTCTTGGTTATAATCACTCAGTAATTAAAAATAGCCTTAAAGCTCAACTTAAAACAGGAATCACTCACTTATCAGGATCGCAAATACATGAATTCAAAACTAAATTATCTAAGTTACTATCTGATAATACCAATAAAGGAGATGTATTTTTTTCAAATTCTGGTGCTGAGAGTATTGAGGCAGCCCTTAAAATTGCAAGAAATTATGGTAGTAAAAATGGTAAAGATGAAATCATCGCAATGACCTCCTCTTTTCATGGGAGAACAATTGGGGCTTTATCCGTTGGTAGTAATAAAAAATATAAATCTAATATTGGTCCAGTCCCTGGAAAAGTAAAGTTTTGTAAATTTAATGATGTTTCTCATCTTAAAAAACTTGTAAATAAAAAAACAGTAGCAATTATCATAGAATTTGTTCAAGGGGACGGTGGTATAAATATTTGCAGTAAGAATTTTGCAAAAACTATAAAAGAGATATGTAAAAATAAGAAAATTTTACTTATTGGGGATGAAATACAAGGTGGCATAGGTCGTACTGGAAAAATATTTGCTTACAAACATTACGGTGTCAATCCAGATATCATAACCTCTGCAAAAGGCCTGGGTTCAGGCATTCCCATAGGTGCAACAATAGTAAAAAAATATATATCCAAAATTATTTCTACTGGTTTTCATGGCTCAACTTTTGGAGGTGGTATGCTTCAAACAAGAGTTTCATATAATGTATTTAAAACTATAAATACTAAAAGATTTTTAAATAAAGTACTGATTAATGGTAATTTACTATCTAGTCTAATTAAGAAAATACACCACCTACATAGAGATAAAATAGTTGATACAAGATGTTTGGGTCTTATGGCTGGTGTAGAATTTAAAAATAATCAAATCGCATTAAAAACTTATGAAAAAATGTCAAAAAACGGCCTTATTTCAACTCTAATACAAGGAAACATAATCCGTCTTACACCACCTTTAATTGTTTCAAGTGAAGAAATAAGAAAAGCTATAAAGATAATTACTCGATCTTTGTAATTTTAGTAATCTAAAGATTGTTTTTGAAATACAGTACCAATACCTTCCTCTGTCTCTAACTCATTTATAAGAGCATTTTTGATTTCACCACTTATAATATGAATTTTTTGAACACCTTGATTTAAAGCTTTTAATGAATTTTCGACTTTTACAATCATTCCATTAGAAATGATTTTCTCATCAAATAGTTTTCTTGCCACATTTTCATCAACTGCAGAAATTCTTTCTCCTTGTGTATCTTTAATAAAAGGAACGTCGGAGATAAAAATTAGTTTACTAGCTGAGAGATTTATTGCTAATTCGGTAGCAATGGTATCAGCATTAACATTTAATACTTCAGATGTATTTTTATCTAAAACTAAACTTGGCATAATTATCATATCATGTTCTTTAAATAGGTTTTTAATTTGTAAAGCATCAACTGAAACGACGTCCCCTACTTGACCATAATCAATGTTATCAACTACATCTCTTCTTTTTGCTGAAATAAAGTCTTTCTTTGAAATAGGAATTGGAAAATTTCTGATATTATATCGTGAACTCAAGCTAAAAATATCTATTAAAATTTGACCTGAAATTTTTTTGGCTGCCTCTATGTCTGTGGGAGATGTTACTCTTCTACCATTTATTTTTTTTGGCTCAATACCATGTACATTGATCATATAGTTATCTAGCTGTCGTCCAAATCCAAAAACTAAAACAACTTTTAACTTCGAAATAGAATTCAATAATTCTTTTATGTCGCTTATAACATTATCTATACTACCTTCATTATCACAAATTTTACCACTAACTTTTATGACAAGAATAGAATTTTGTAATATCGATTGGTAAAAACTTTGATTTTTCATTATAGATATAAAGGTATCATTTGTTTCAATCCCAAAGTTTGATCAAGATCAAAGATTATATTCATACACTCAATAGCATTACCCGAGGCACCCTTTACTAAGTTATCTAAACAAGCCTCTATTACAAAGTGTCTCTCATCTTTGTAAGACATTGAAATATCACAATAATTTGAACCTACTACGTTAGAAAGCTTAGTATTATCTTGTACTCTAATGAAAGGAGATGATTTAAAACAATCAATTAAAATGGAATTTAAGGACTCATAAGTTGAGTCTTCATTTATTTCTATGTGACTTGTAAGATATATACCTCTAGAGAAAGGTCCTGACAATGGAACAAATGATAGAGTCTCCTTTAAATTGGGAAAAGATTGATAAATTTCTCCTAAATGTCGATGTGAATTTATATTGTATGAAAAAATATCTTTAGATCTTGTCGAATGATGATTTTTATTTGAGGGATTTTTACCGCCACCACTTGAACCAGTAATAGCAGTAATAGATACTTTTTTAATTATAGATTGAAATGGTAATAAAGATAGTTGAGCCGTTAGTGCAAAACAACCAGGATTGGATATGTTAGAAGATTTTTTTATGTCATCAATTGAATTTTCAATAAATCCATATTGAAACTTGCTTTGAATGTCAGCATCAAAATTTGTTTTGTAATATTTGTTATAATCGTTTTGATTAGAAATCCTAAAATCAGAACTTAGGTCTATGATTTTAACTTTTGATAATAATTCTTTGACATATTCATGGGCTGAACCATGAGGTAATGATAAAAAAACACAATCGAGATTTTTAAATTCATCAAGATTAGATGTCTGTAAATCTTTCAGATTTAATGACTGTAAATGTGGAAATTCCTCATCTATTTCCATTTCTCTTTGAAAGATTTTTGATAATTTTACTTCAGGATGTACGGAGAGAATTCTTATTAACTCAACACCTAAATAACCATTTGCTCCAATTATGCCTACTTTAATCATTATTAATCCTATTAATTATCTTAGCAAAAACATTGACATGGTTAGTTGAATTATAAATATTTAAAAAGTCTGAATTAGGTATAGAAAACTTATCAATTGATTGCTTATAAGCAGATACGTTATTAGTTACAGGGCCACTTATTATCAGTAATTTGCTATCTAAATTATTAGATTTCAAATTTTCTATAATATTTACTGCTCCTGATACGTCATAAGCACAAATTACTATTACTTCAATTGACTGTGTAATATCAGTATTTTGAATAATTTCTTTAGTACCATAATCACCATGATAACCATCACCTAATTCCATTAGAATTATCTCAGCGTCCTCAGACATATTGCTAATAATTGATGCTGAACAACTTTGTATGGTTTTTTTATCATTCATACAGGTACTAGGCAGACCATAATCTACAAAATCTGATGTTTTATAAGCACCATTATCCTCATAAGAATATAAATCTTTTTGTGAAGCGGTGCCTGCTAGTTTACATGCATTAATTTTCTTAAAATAATTACTAAGAGTTTTGATAATAAAGGATGTGACAGTAGTTTTACCAGAGTCAATACCTGTTCCGATGACTGCAATAGATGGTACTTTATTTTTAATTTTCATTTCTTTAATTTTTGAATAATCAACTAGATTCAATTGTTTGTTACTAATATCTACAACCGATCCAAGGACTTCACATTCTGTAGCTGGTCCCAGAAGAATATTAAAATCTTTACAATTACCTATTACTCCTCCTAAATTTAAAATGTGAATTTTATCGTGTTTATTTAATTCAGTTGGAACAGAACCTGTCATTCCTGAAGAGGCTATTCTATTACCCAAAGCACCAACAATAACATCTCCCTCAGTTAATTCAGTAATTCTACCAGAGACTAACTCCAATTTATTATAATTCGGATTGACTGAAATTACTTTAACAGCAATTAATTGACCTTGATTACAATCAATTACATCTGAAATACTCAATTCATCAATATTATTGATGTTTTTGAGAACAGAGCCTATTTTTTTTGTGTTAATCATCTTAAGGTTGGTTTTATATAATTATCAAGAATATAAGCAATATTTTATTTAATTTAAAATATGAGTAAAAATAATACTAAAGCTTTAGATTACGTACATTTTTAGCTGCTTGACGAATTCTTTGCTCGTTTTCAACCAGTCCTATGCGAACAAAACCTTCACCATATTCGCCAAAAGCAATGCCAGGAGAAACAGCTACATCAGCTTTTATCATTAAATCTTTTGCAAATTTTAAAGATCCTTTATTTTGGTACTTTTTAGGGATTGGCGCCCATGCAAACATACTAGCTGAAGGACTAGGTATCTCCCAACCAGATCTTGACATAGACTCTACTAAAACATCTCGCCTACTCTCATATGTTGCTCGAATAATTGAAACACAAGTTTGTGGACCATTAAGTGCTGTTGCCGCTGCAACTTGCACTGGCGTATAAGCACCATAGTCTAAGTAAGATTTAATTTTTGTAAGGGCTTCAATTAGTTTTTTGTTTCCAACGGCAAATCCTATTCTCCAACCGGCCATAGCATAAGTTTTTGACATAGAAGTAAATTCAACAGCAATTTCTTTAGCTCTATTTACTTGAAGAATTGATGGTGGTGGTTTTTTATCAAAGTATATCTCTGCGTATGCAAGATCTGATAAAACATAAACATTATACTTCAAAGCCATCTTCACTATTTCTTTGTAAAAATTTAAGTCAACTACTTGAGCTGTTGGGTTAGATGGAAAAGATACAATTAAAGCTACAGGAGACGGAGTGCTATTTCTTATAGATCGATCTAGTCTTTCAAGATAAATTTCAGGATCGAAAACTCCATTTTTCATAGTTTGTAAATGTCTTAATGATGCTCCTGCAATAATAAATCCATAAGGATGTATCGGATATGATGGGTTTGGAGAAATAATAATGTCACCAGGTGTTGAAATTGCTTGAGCTAAATTAGCCAAACCCTCTTTTGAACCCAAAGTAACTATTACTTCACTATCAGGATTTAATTTTACACCAAATCTCTTTTGATAATACTTAGCTTGAGCCTTTCTTAATCCAGGTATACCTTTACTGACTGAATATCTTCCTGTTCCTGGCTTATCTGTAACCTCTTTTAATTTTTCTCTAATGTGTTTAGGAGTTGGCATATCAGGGTTACCCATACCAAAATCAATAATGTCTTTTCCATTATTTCTAAGTTTAGCTTTAAGTTTATTAATCTCTCCAAAAATATATGGGGGTAAACGCTCTATTCTGTTAAAATTATCTTTCACAATTATAAAATAGATTTTTTTCTAAATATCTGAAGTATAAAATTCAAAGAGATATTCTTTGCCAATTTACTAAATATTATTTAAAACTAATCAAATAAATTTAATTTACCATTAAGAAATGGTTCATAGTTTTTCCAATGGTCAGAACTACCTTTATAAATTTTTTCTCTAATTTGAACGTTAGATGCAGTAGAAACAATTCTTTTATTTACCTCTGGTGATAAAAATTTTTCATCCCATTTTAAGCCTATATAATCGATCATCTGCCTGGTCTCAAATTCTTGATCAATTGTTAATTTATCATAATCTATATTATAAATTTTTTGATTCAAATGCTTTGACCAATATTCCATTAAATCTTCGTAAAGCTTATAATAAGCAATTATGTCATCTAGTGAGTGACTATATCCAATATCTTTTTTAAAATATTGCTTATAATTTGCCCAACATACAGCAGATGGATTTCTTTTTACATTTATAATTTTAGCTTCGGGAATTACACTTGTAATTAATCCTAAAAATAGAAAATTTTGTGGCATTTTATCTGTAATAAAAAAAATATCCCCTGCAATATTATGAACTATATCAAGGTAATTATTTCTAAATTTTAAAAGAGAGTGATGATCTATATTAGATAATCCTCTAGCGATTGAACCTCCCAAATCATTAATATACGATAACTCTCCAGCACCTTTAACATTCGGATGTGATGATATAATTTGTTCAATTAATGTGGTGCCTGAACGAGGCATTCCCACAATAAATATTGGCAAATGATTTTTTAATTCTTTATTAAATTTTTCTGCCTCAATTGATATCTTTTCATAATTTATCTTTATTTGATTAAAAATTTCTATATCGATATTCTTATTATAATTAGATTGTATTTTTCGTAACTCATTTCCCTCACTGTAATGTTTAAATGCATATTCATAATTTTCTAAATCTTCATATACTTTAGCTAATGCAAAATTTATATGGCATAGGTCTTCATCTGAAATTTCTTTTCTTAAATAAAGTTCATTCATTTTTAAATATTGATCATCTTGAGATTTAAATTTTTTAATTAAAGTGAGGTTTCTATGGGCCTCAGCATAATCTGATTTTATTTCTATAGCTTTTGTGAGATGTTTTGTTGCTTTTTGTAAATTGCCAAATTCAATATATGTAATACCTAAATTAAAGTGTGCTTCGGCAAAATTTGGTAAAATTTCAGTTGCTTTTTTATAACTATTTTTTGCCTCCTTGAACTTTCCTAGTTTTTTTAATGCATTTCCTGTGTTACTGTGTGCTTTTGCGTAATTAGGATTTAATTCTATTGCTTTTGCATAGCAATTTAGTGCTTTATCTATTTCTTGTAATTCGAAAAAAATATTACCCAAATTATAATGTGCATCAGCAAAATTTGGCTTTAACTCAATAGCTTTTTCATAACTTTTTCTTGCATCTATCAGTTTTCCAAGTGATTTAAAAGTGATACCTAAATTATAATATGCCTCAACATAATCATTTTTAAGTTTAATTGCATTTTTATAACTTTCTACTGCATCAGTTAATTTACCTAATTGTGTATAAATAACGCCCAAATGAAAATGAGCAGGAATATATTTAGAATTTAATTTAATTGCATTTTTATAACACAATTCTGCTTCATCATATCTACCGAGTAATTTTAGAGTATTGCCTAAGTTTGTATGAATTTCAACATCCTTAGGGAATAGTTTAATAGTTTTTTGAAAAATAATTAATGAGTCTTCTATTCTTCTAGTTTGTCCGAGGACTGCACCAAGTATTTTATATCCAAAAGGATGTTTAGGAAAATTTTCTATCAATGATTTAGATAAATTTTCAGACTCAATATATCTTCCAGCATTAAAGTGCTCTAAAAGAACCTTTAATAGTTGTTTGGGAGGAAATTCACTATCATTAATTGAATTGTCTAAATTCATCTATTCCCACTCAATAGTAGATGATGAAATCAACATTGTATTTCAATCATTCTACCACCCAATTTTAAAGTGTGTAAGTTTTGTGTAAGTTTATTGACCATCATATTTCTTAAGTAGATTATCAAAATTTCTTATTTTCTTATAAACATTACTTTTTTTATCGTATTCAACTCTCCAAAAAGGAAAGTTGGGGCATTCAAGTTTTAAATATTTTGTTTCTATAAGTGAATAATCTATTGCCAACCTTAGAAATATACCAAAAGTTACTGGACAAGTATTGTCCGCTTTACTTTTTTTAGCCAACTTTAGTCTAATATCTTTAAAGTTATACTTTTTGGTAGAGGGAGTTTTTTTAATAAATTTTATAATATCTTTTGGGGTTGATATGAGCATTAATTCTCCTTTTTTCATATCAGCAAAATTAAAATCTAATTTTTTAATTTTTGGTAAAAATTCTCTATTAAATTTCTTAAATGTTTTTAATTCATCAATTGATAATTTTGTAATATCTAAATTCATTCCCACTCAATAGTAGATGATGAAATCAACATTGTAATTCATTCATTCTTCCACCAATTTTCAAAGTGTGTAAGTTTTGTGTAAGATTGAAACTCATTTTTAAAATAGATTGGAATTATAAATTATAGACATTTAATTTTAAACTTACACATTGTGTAAGATAATTGTCTCAGAAAGTGACAAATATTTTTTTGTATAAAGCACATTCAAACCACACTTTATCCCTTTATTTGAGTCAATATTAGGCATTTAGGTATTTAAATACAGAGTTTCCTCTGCTCTTGTGGATTAATGAATAGTTATTATTAACCATCCAATTAATTACATTTTCTTTCCATTCATTTAAACTTGAATGCTCAATTATTACTAATTTTGGCAATAGAGTAACTGGGATATTTTTAAAAAATGGCATTAATACTCTATCTTCATAACCCTCAACATCAATTTTCAAAGCATCAATATTTTTAATAGATTTTTGTGAAATAAATTCATTAAGTGAAATCATTTTAACTTTAATTTCATTGGTTCTTTGAGATGCCTGAAATAAAGAAGAACCTCCATAATTTGTTGGCTCTTCATATAAGGATACTTCTTTACTTTCTTCCCCAATAGCATATGGGATTACTTCAATTAAATTTTCTAATTTGTTAATTTTGATATGCTGTTGAATTCTATTAATCATTTTTGGAACTGGTTCAAAAGCGTAAATTTTTTTAAATCCATAATTTGAGGACATAATTGAGTAATACCCCATATTTGCCCCAATATCTAAAAAAATAGAATTATCGTTTTTTTTTAAATTTTTTAATAAATTTAATTCCTCTTTTTCATATTTTTTTGAACTTATTATCATTTTATTATCAGTAGCATTATCAAACGGATAAAGTATGAATTTACTTCCATAATAGTTATGCTCGATTGACTCAATATTATTTCTCTTCATATATTGATTGAGTAAATTCGAATTAAAGACTTTTAATTTACCTCTTCCAAAACCAAGTTTATTTATAAAATTTATGAATTTTAACATAAATTTTAATATTTAAATTATAATTGATAATACTTCAACTTATGATGTTGAGTAGTAGGTGAATTTTGTAAGTTCTGTCTAAGAGTTTTTTTAGAAGTGTTGGAAAATGGTGTGATTAAAAAAAGTGTGTAAGTTTTGTGTAAGTTTTTTTCTATATTTTACGACACTAAATGCCCATACCACTACTCCCACTCAATAGTAGATGGTGGCTTGCTTGTTATATCATATAAAACTTTGTTTACTCTTGGGACATTATTAATTATCTGAGTTGCTACCTCAGATAAAGTTTCAATATCTATATGTGAAACATCTGCTGTCATTCCATCAACAGAATTAATACATCTCAAAACGCAAGTCTCTTCATAAGTTCTTTCATCACCCATAACACCTACAGATTTGACAGGAAGCAAAACAGCAAATGCTTGCCATGATTTGTTATATAAATCCTTTTCAATCAAAAAGTTAATAAAGATTTCATCTATTTCTCTTAAGGTATCTAGTCTTTGTCTATTAATCTTTCCTATACATCTAATACCCAGACCTGGTCCTGGAAAAGGGTGTCTATTTACAAATCTCTGATCTAATTTGTAGAATAGGCCTAATCTTCTAACTTCATCCTTAAAAAGCTCTTTAAAAGGCTCTATAACATCAAATTTAAGGTCTTTAGGTAAACCACCAACGTTATGGTGTGATTTTATTGTTACACTTTTCCCCCCATGGTAAGAACGACTTTCTATGATGTCTGTATAAAGAGTTCCTTGTGCGAGATAGAAATCTTTTTGTGATAATTTTCTGATATACTTAGAAAATACCTCTATGAATAAACCACCAATTATTTTTCTTTTAAGCTCTGGATCAATAACATTTTTTAGTTTTTTTAAAAATATATGTTCTGCATTTATTATATTTAATTTTAAATTGAAAGATTTAAATACAGATTTGATATTTTTAATATCATACCTTCTAAGCAAACCATTATTTACAAATATGAAGTGAACATTATCTAATTTAAGATATTTTGATATAGCAAATGCCAAAACTGTAGAGTCAACTCCACCTGATACTGCACACACTATATTTGGTTTTTTCTCTTTAACATTAATTCTTAAATATCTTCCAATAGTTTGGTGTAAATTATTATTTTTCCAATTTTCTTTTAAGTTACAAATGTGAAATAAAAAATTTTTTAAAATCTGATTTCCAAATTCAGAATGCGTAACCTCGCAATGAAATTGTATTGCATAGATATTTTTTTTATAAATAGCTGCTGGTATTTTATTTTTTGTTTTAGCAAGAATTTTAAAACCTTTTGGAATTTTTGTTAAACTATCTCCATGAGACATCCATACTTGTTGCTCAGAGTTAGTGTTCTTAAATAAATCACACTTTGATATCTTTATAATTGTTTTTCCATATTCTCTTTGGTTGCTTTTTTCTATAACACCATCAAATTCTTTTGAAATATATTGAAAGCCATAACAAATACCTAAAATCGGAATAGGTATTTGATCTAAAGAAATGTCAATTTTAGGTGCATTTTTATTTAAAACAGAGTCTGGACCCCCTGATAATATTAAAACTGAATGGTTTAAAATATTAGTTACATTGTTGAGATACTTTGGAGGATAAATCTCTGCGTAAACACCCAGCTCACGAATTTTCCTTCCAATTAAATGTGTGTATTGAGATCCAAAATCTATAATTAATACTGATTTACTCAATTTGAGCGATAATTTGGAGCTTCTTTTGTTACTTGGACACCGTGAACGTGACTTTCATTAATGCCAGAATTGGTCAAACGGACAAATTTTGCATTTTTTTTGAGTATAGCAAGGTTCTTAGAACCCGTGTATCCCATTCCAGACCTCAAACCTCCCGTCAATTGAAATAAAACGTTAGATACTTGACCTTTATAGGGAATTCTTCCCTCAATACCCTCAGGAACTAATTTGATAGTCTCATTAATTTCGTCTTGAAAATATCGATCTGCTGAACCTCTGGCCATAGCTCCTAAAGAGCCCATTCCTCGATAGGACTTATAAGATCTTCCTTGAAATAGAAATACTTCTCCAGGTGACTCATCTGTTCCAGCAAATAAAGAACCTGCCATGATACAATTGGCTCCGGCTGCAAGCGCTTTTACAATGTCACCAGAATAACGTATTCCCCCATCAGAGATCATTGGAATTTTATTTTTATTGGTTATTGTAGAAATATCTTGAATGGCAGTAAATTGAGGTACTCCAACACCTGCAACAATTCTAGTAGTACAGATCGAACCTGGGCCTATGCCGACTTTAATTGCATCTGCACCTAATTTAATTAAATCTTTTGCAGCTTCAGGTGTAGCAATATTTCCTACAACAATAGGTAAATTTATTTTTTTTCTAATTTTTTTAAAAGACTCTAATACTGCTGATGAATGACCATGTGCTGTGTCAATGAATAAAATATCAACACCAGCTTTATCTAATTCTATAGCTCTTTGTAAGTCATTAGGCTTACTTCCTATTGCAGCACCAACTAATAATTGTCCATTTTTATCTTTAACAGAATAGGGAAACTTCTCTCCTCTTTGAATATCCTTAACAGTTATTAAACCAATACATCTATTATTATTATCAGTGACAACTAGTTTCTCTATTCTATTTTCTTGTAATAATTTTTTAGCAAGACCAAATGAAGACATTCCTTTTGATTGAGTTTGAGTAATAGAGATTACTTTTTTAGTCATTAAATCTTTAACTTTTGTTTTTTTATTAATTACAAATCGAACATCTCTATTAGTAATAATACCCTGAAGTTTATTAGCTTTATCGACCACTGGAAAACCAGATATATTTTGTTTTTCCATGACATTTAAAACATCTTCAATTGTATTATTAGGACTCATTGTTATTGGATTATAGACAATTCCTGCCTCATATCTTTTAACCTTTTTTACTTCATAACTTTGCGTCTCAATATCATAATTTTTGTGAATTACTCCTAAACCACCATTTTGAGACATTGATATTGCCATTTTGGACTCTGTTACAGTGTCCATTGCTGCTGATATGATAGGAATATTTAGTTTTATATCTTTTGTTAGATTTGTTGAAATATCGACGTTATTTGGGAGAATAGTTGATGCTTGGGGTTTCAATAAAACGTCATCAAACGTTAAATATTCTTTAACTTGGGCCATGGCCAATATTAGTTTTTTTTATATTAAAATCAAGATCTGACTAAGATAGTTTTCTTCCATCATTGAGACCAGCATCATAGTCTAATGGGTCTACATCATCTAAACACCCTAGATTAATACCCATACCGTTTGGATCAGTTCTTCTATTGTGGTGAGTGTATATCCCGCAATGCTTGCAAAAAAAATGTTCAGCTAAGTTTAGATTAAATTGATAAAGAGATAGATCTTCTTTTCCCTTTAAAAGTTTAAAATTAGATTTAGGAACCATTATCATTTTTGCATTTTTTCTAATACAAATGGAGCAATTGCATTGCATTATTTTTTCAAGATCAGAGTCAATCTCAAACTCAATAGCCTTACAGTGACAAGATCCTTTATGAAGCACGGCTATTTTCTTTAAAGAAACTTTTTAAAATATTTTTAGTTTCACTCGCTGTTTCTAAAATAGACATATGTCCAGACTCTTCTAGAACAACTGTTTTGGATCCCTCTATATTTGAAGCTAATTCTAGACCCACTTTTTTAGGAGTCATTTTATCATGTTTGCCTACAATACATAAAGTTGGGTGTTTAATACTTTTAGCAGCAGTTTCACCATTAGTGTATTTATCGCAAGCATTGAAGTCTGCACCAAGCGTGCCGTCATTATTTGAAGATACTAGCTGACCACCCATACCTAAATGGCTTAATCCTGGAACAGGATGGCCACCTTTATGGCCTAAAGGTCCATGCACCCAATCCATCATAAGATCAACTGCTTTTTGATCTTTATTTAATGCCAAGTCTAAAAGTTCAGTGTTCATCTTCATAGACATAGATCCATTGATTAGTGCAAGTAAATCTAATTTCTCAGGATGTCTTTGTGCAAATTCTAATCCCACCAAACACCCCTGTGAATGACCTACATACGAGGCTTTATCAATACCCAAAGATGTTAATAAATCTGCAACCCAATCAGCCATCTCCTCGATCGTTTTTAATGGTGGTCCTTCGGAGTCACCATGGCCGGGTAGATCTACTGCAATTGTATTGTAACCATGAAATGCAAAGTATCTTGTTTGAAGCACCCATGTGACATGGCTCAGACCACTACCATGAACAAATACAATCGAAGGTTGATTTTTATCTATTTCTCTTCCACTAGATGTGTAATATGCCTCTTTTCCGTTAACTTTAAGCTTCATTTAGAAGCTACAAGTCTTGGCTTTTGAGATGCTCTGAAACCATTTTCAAAGTCATTAATAATGTCATCCATGTCTTCCAAGCCAACAGAAAAACGTATCATATCTTCAGTTAAACCTGCCAACTCTAATGATTTTTTATCCATTTGAGAGTGAGTTGCAGATGCTGGATGAATAACTAGTGATTTTGCGTCGCCAACGTTAGCTAAATGTGAAGTTAGTTTTAAAGAGTTTATAAATGCGTGACCAGCTTCTTTGCCTCCCTTAATTCCAAAAGCTATCATTGAGCCAGCGCCCTTAGGCATTAATTTTGCTGCAACTTTATGATCAGGGTGATCCGGTAAACTTGGATGATTTACCCAAGAAACACTTGGGTTGTTACTTAAGTAATCAACCATTATTTTAGTATTGGATAAATGCTTTTCCATTCTCACTGAAAGAGTTTCTATTCCTATTAAAATATTAAATGCATTTGTTGGACTCATACATGGACCAAAGTCTCTCATGCCCTCTGCCCTTGCTCTCATAGTAAATGCTGCTGGACCAAATTCTTCTGCAAAAGAAAGACCGTGATAACCATCATATGGTTCAGTCATTGTTGGAAACTTATCTCCCTTAGTCCAATCAAAGTCACCCTTTTCAACAATAATACCACCCATAGAAGTGCCATGACCTGCCATCCATTTTGTTAGAGAGTGTGTGATTATATCTGCACCTAATTCAAAGAGATTACACAAATATGGTGTGTTAAATGTTCCATCAACCATTAAAGGAATACCTGCGTCTTTTGCTATTTTGGAAATTTCAGGTAAATCCATAATTTCAATTCCAGGATTACCAATCAACTCACCCCATATACATTTTGTATTTGGTTGAATTGCTTTTTTAAAACCCTCTGTGTCTCTGGGCTTAACAAAAGTTGTTTCAATACCAAATCTTTTTAAAGTTAGTCTCAGTAAATTGAAAGAACCTCCGTACAATTGTGATGAGGAAACAATATGATCTCCTGCACTACAAATATTTAGAAGAGCTAGCATCATTGCGCTCATACCAGAGGCAGTCGCTAGAGCAGCAGAACCACCTTCTAAAGCTGCAACTCTTTCTTCAAGAACAGATATAGTTGGGTTGGATATTCTGCTATAGATATGTCCACCCTCCTCTAGATTAAATAAAGCAGCTGCGTGATCTGCGTCTTGGAACAAGTATGATGTTGTTTGATAAATTGGAACAGCACGGGAGCCAAAATTTTTATCCGGCTGATGCCCACTATGTAAGGTTTTAGTGTTAAATTTATATGTTTTTGGATCGGTCATAATTTAAATATATCATAATTTTTATATTGTAAGTATTACAAAAAGTCTCAATTCATACACTTTGGCTCAAAACCAAAATTTCTATCAACAAAATACTGAGATTTTTTTGCTTTCCACATATAATTTTCTCTGACATGTGTTGGGTCTCTGTCTGAAAAATTTTCAATCAACCAATCTAAAGAAATGGCCATTTGATGAACATGATAAGCGGCATCTTTTTGATCAGTTGAAAAATTCTTTAGACCACTTGGATCTTTTCGTTCTCTATACTTTTCAACATCTGTAAGACCTAAATTAAGAACATCTATAGTTTTAAAAATTCTTTGTTTTAACTCTGCAGGAAACTTGTTGTAATTCCATACTTCTGTTATAGCCAATAAACCTAAAAGATTATTTACACCTTGTGAGTGATACCAGACATCGCGAACACCTCTGAAACTATTATTATGAATATAGCCATCTTCATAAATTACCTTACTAGCTTTTTTAATACCTCTATCAAACCAAAAATCTACTTCTTCTAATTTATTTTTCCATGCTAGATAAGCTATAACAGAAATTGTACCATCTGCCATTTGGATAAAAGCACGATCATCGTTTAAATGTTTATCAGCCCAAGGAAAAATATATTTTTCGTATAATTTTTGAATGTATTTATCAATTAAGATAAATTGTTCTTTTGAGAACTGGTCTTTAACCAGATATGCATTAATTATAAAACTAGCACCATATATATGGGCTTCGTGAACTTTATGTGGTAAACATTTAGCTTTTGTATCTCCTTTTGAGCCCCCATAACAAAGTCTATCTGCTTTACCTTGTTCTTTGAGTTTATTAATATCTTCTAAAGTCATAGTGTTTAAAAAAACACCAGACTCTGCCCAAGCTGTCATAATTTTAGTAATTGAATCTGATTGTAGCTCCATATTATTAGAAATAATTGCATTAATAATAGATCCGTGTAACAAGGCTAATCTTGATGTATGTTTTTCATGATTAACGGAAAGGCTGTTTGATCTATCTTCATGCTCTTTTTGCCAATCGTATTCAGTTAACTTCATCAAATAGTTAAAATTTTTCTCGTTTGTAAGGTCAAGATCTAATTCACTATATTTTTCTCCATAGCTTCCATCACCATGAACTCCTTTTATGGTGCATGTATTTGAATTCAATACATGTGCAAAAAAATACTTTGGAATAACGGTGGTAGAATTTTTATCAAATTCAAATTTATTCTCCTCAACTATTTTTCCATCTTTGAAAGTTAAAGAAAATGAAAGACTAGGTATTAAAAATAATAAGATAAAAATATTTTTCATTAGTATTAGAGAATCTTAGATATAAATAAGTTTATCAATAGTTAGTAATCCATAGAGTTTGATAGGCCTTTAAAGTAATTGTTGATTTGATATCAATAATTATCTCATTAGAGATTAAATCCCACCATTCATTTGATGCTATTAGATTTAATTCTGACAAATCTAAATATTGGAACACATTAGTTACATTACTTACACAAAATATCGACTGTCTTTTATCATGACTCTGTCTCCAAAAACCAAAAAAGTTTTTACCTAAATTAAATGTAAATTGTGTAGCATTTGGATGAAATGCAGATTGGTTTTTTCTAATTTCAATTAATTTTGATAATTGATTATATATTTTTGAATTGAAACTATCAGTACTTGAAAGTAATCCATCAATTTCATCATACTTCCAGGATCTTCTATTTATAGATCTATTACTTTTCGTTTGCTCTAACTTTTCATAGTCATTTGTAGAGCCTAAAATACTATGTATGTAAAATGCTGGAATTCCCTCTAGTCCTAACATTATAGCATGACAACAAATAAACCTTTCAATTTGCAAATGATCACTTCCTTGAAATGTTCCTTTCATAGCATCTATGAGTGAGATATTTATTTCATAAACAGTCTCGGTGTTATCTGTTTTTTTTCTTTTGGTAGTTTTTGCTCCAAAATCGGTCATGATGTCGACTAAGTTATTTCTCTCTTTTTCTGTTAAAATTCCCTCAGTCGGTCTCAGGCCAATACCATCATGAGAGGCTATGAAATTGAAATAAGATGTATGATCTTTTGCAGGAGGCATGCCCATAGACCATTTACGAAGAGCTGTGCTATCTCCCATCACAAGAGTCCATAGTAGCAAGGGTGGTAGAGCAAAGTTGTATACAGCATTTGCTTCATCGTTTTCACCGAAATAACTTAGATTTTCTAAATTAGGTAAATTTGTTTCAGTTATAAGTAAAGTATTTTTACTAAATGCATTCAAAAGTGTTCTCATTAATTTCACAACTTCATGAGTCTGCGGTAAGTTTAGACAGTTGGTGTCATGTTCTTTCCAAAGAAATGCAATGGCATCTAACCTAAATACTCTAACACCATTTTTAAGATATAAATGAATTAACTTAATGAAGAAAAATAAAACCTCAGGATTTTTAAAATTAAAGTCGACTTGATCGTGGCTGAAAGTACACCATAAATAATAAATTTCTTTATTAATTTCAAATTCTCTAAAAAGATCTGAGCTTCTAGGGCGAACAACTTGGTCATAACCTTTTTTATTTTTAAGTTTTATAAAAAAATTTTGTGTTTCAGTTTTATTCTCTATAAAAGATTTAAAATATTTACTTTCAATAGATGCATGATTAATTACAATATCACTCATTATTCTATAGTTTTTTGATAGTGATTTAATATCTTTCCAATCACCTAAATCAGACCTTACTTCTTCATAATCAGTTATAGAAAATCCATCATCTGAACTGTAAGGAAAAAAAGGTAGAATGTGCAAATTGTTGAATTGTTTTTTACAATACTTATCTAAGAACTTGCTTAGAGTTTTTAATTTATTATTTTTTTCTTCATATATTGAGTCGCCATACGTAATTAAGAAAACATCTTTTTGAGACCAATTAGGTTCAGAAATACCTAAATCTTTATTTTGAAACAAATCAAGAACTCTATTAATTAGTTTTAAAATTTCGTTTTGATCTAATATATCCTTATAAATAATTTGAAAGTGTATGTTTAGATTATTTTTTAATTCTTCTTGCACTTTAGGAATTATCTTCCATGACGGCATCATTAAAAGATTTTAAAATAGTTGGGTCAGCACTATCAACTCTTCTCCACGTTGGTATATTTGGATTTTCACTTGGTGAGTCTAAGAATATTTTTCCTGCTTCAATAATATTTTGTGCAAAGAGCTCAACCATTTCCTCTTCTTTGTGGACATCAAAGTTTAATCCATTCATCTCTGCATCTGTTTTATAAATCTGAACCATATCAAGGGCCAATCTATAATATGTTGCTTTAAGTGTTCTAAACTTCTCATTAGAAAATACATGACCTTGTGTAGCTAATTTTCTAAATAAAGCTTTAGAAATATCTATAGTCATTTTAGATAAACCCTTTTGACGATTATTTTTAGAGACCTCTTGGTGTTTATGTTCATAGGTATCTGCTATATCTACCTGGCAAATTTTATTATTAGCAAAGTTCCTATACATTTCAGAGAGTATTCCTATTTCAAGGCCCCAATCATGTGGAATTCTTATGTCATTTAATAGATTATATTTAAATGAAAATTCACCAGCCAGAGGATATTTAAATATATCTAAGAAATTTAAATATTCATTAAATCCAACCATTTTCTGTAAGGATTTAACTAAAGGCGTAACTAATAACCTTGTCACTCTTCCATTCATAGACTTTTGGGCAACCCTAGGATAAAAGCCCTTACAAAAATCAAATGAAAATTTTGGATTAGCAACGGGGTAAAATAGTTTTGCTACTAAATTTTTATCATAGGTGACTATATCACAATCGTGCATAGCAACAGATCCCGACTCTTTCAAAGAAATTACAAATCCCATACAGTACCAAATATTTCTTCCTTTCCCCTTTTCTGCAGGAGCAAGATCCATTTTAGATAGATGTTGATCTATTTTTTTTAATTTAGGTCCATCGTTCCAAAGAATATATTTTTTTTGAGGTAGTACTGAAAAAAATTTTTTAGCTTTTATAAATTCTTGTTTGTTGGCTTGATCTAAACCAATAACAATATTTTTAATGTATTTAACTTTTTTTAAAGTATTAACAATATATGTTAATGCTGGCTTTTCTAATTCTGAATACAAAGAAGGAAGAATTAAAGTCATGGGCGAGACTTTTGAAAAATCTAAAAGTTCTTTTTCTATTTCCTCAATGGGTTTCGAATTAAAATTATGAAGAGTAGCTATTACGCCGTTTTGATGAAAGTCAGGCATGGTTAAAAAATTTTATTATCTAATATTTTATTCAACTTATACAGGACTTGACTCCAACCGTCAGGTGCTAACTTTGATGATTTAAAAATATTTTTTTTATTAGAGCGCAATATTGGATATGCACCAGAAGAATTTTTAATCAAGCAGGAGTATTTACAAGAATTTAACATGTCAATATCATTTCTACTATCACCTAAAGCAATAGTATTACTTGAGTATTTATCACGAAATTGAATATCATAAACATGAGATATTAGCTTTTTAGCTATTCTTTTGTTGCATATAGAAGAAATTTGTATAAACCTACTCCCTTTAATCAAAATTCCGTCTTTTTCAGATTTAAGATCTTTTTTAAATAGTTTTAATTTTGTTAGATTATCTTCCCAAAGTATGATTTGACTTGCCTCACGATCCAGCATCATATTAGTGTTATCCAAATTCGTGTATTCTTTTAAAATCTTTGGTGAGAGATCTTGGGCAATTAAAAAATTATATTTTTTTTGTTTCAGTTTTAAAAATTGATACCAATTCTTTGAAGATAATTTAGCAATTCTAACTCTCCAATATCTCTCAAATAAAGATGAGTTTTTAATTTTATTAAATCTTATTTTAGGGAAATATATAACAGCACCATTTTCAGTACTGAAAGGCATGTTTGATAATTTTAATTCTTTAAGTAATTTTTTACATTCACTGAATGTTTTACTAGTATTAAAAATAATTTCATTTTTATTATTGATAATTGTAGATATCATTTTCTTATTAGTTCCAAAAGAATAGTTTTCATGATCAAGTAATGTTCCATCAAGATCAGTAAAAATAAGGTATCTCTTCATTTATATGTGATTTTTTTAATTGATTGATTTCTATCTAAAGTGATTAAAACATTACAATAACTTGGTGTGGTTAATGACATCCATTTAGATAATTTTTGATAATATTTGATAAATTGGTGGAGCTTTTTTTTTAGACGAATATTACTCTTTAATGATCGAAGACTTAATTCTTGTTTATATTTCCAATCAATTACAAATTCCCAATTTGGAAATTTTATAAATATATAATAATCAAATTTTTTAAAAATAATTTGGTAATCAATCAAGGCACTATTATATGCAGTTCTCCAAATTAAATTAGAGTCATTCTTCTTTTCTAAGTCATTAATATTCATTTTTAAATATTTTATGTCGATTGGTTTTGAGCCAACACACCAACCCTCTAAAATTAGCAAATCTACTTTACTAATTTTTCTTTTATAATTTTTTTTGTTGTCAGTAACTTTATCGAAGACAGGAATATAGACTGGAAATTTCTTTTTCATTAAATTATTTATTACTTCATCAAGTAATTTTAAATTGTGAGTACCAGGTACACCTCTAGTTTCAAATAAATCTGTGTTGAATTTTCTTGCCAATTGTTTTCTTTGGAAAGATGATAGATAAAAATCGTCAATACTTAATATAACAACATTCTTTGAGTAAAATTTTAGAAAAAATTTTTTAATTAGAACTGATAAAGTAGATTTGCCTGAACCCTGGGAACCTGCAATCATAAGTGTTTTCTTATATTTTAGGTTAGATAATAATTTAAGATAATTATCTTTTATTTCATTATGACTAACATTCTTGCCAGTTAATCTTTTCAGTGTATCTTGTATAAATTTTAGTTTAGCTGTAATTTCTGACATTAATAATAAATATTATTTTAGAGGATTTTTTACTAAAATTACATGTATCAGATAAAGTAAAAATACTTTGATATTTAGTTTTGAAAAAATTTAAATAACTTAAATTAACCTTTTACGGCTCCAGCTGTTAAACCACTGATTAATTGTCTTTGAAAAAACCATATAATCATAAATAAAGGAGCTGTCGCAGAAACAACACTTGATACAGCCCACATATAATTTCCGCCGTACTCTACTGTGCCGAGATAAGCATTAATTTTAGGAACCATTGTATAATTATGTTGATTAAGTAACAACGCGGTGACTGTAAAATCGTTATACGCCAACATCATACTAAATAAACCTGCGGTAACCACTCCAGGCCACATTACTGGCATAATAATATATCTAAATGCTTGAAAATATGAGCAACCATCAATCAAAGCACTTTCATCTAATTCTTTTGGTACAGTTTTAAAAAAAGAGTACAGCAACCAAAGAGTAAATGGTTGGTTTATAGCTACCAAAACAATTATTGTAGTAGGAAGTATTCCCCATATATTTAATTGGAAAAAAGGAAATAAGTAGCCCGATACTAAAGTAATGTGTGGCATAGCTCTGAAAACTAAAGCTATAATTAGAATATAAAAAGTATATTTAAATGTTGATCTAGACAAAGCATAAGCACCTAAAGTTCCAAGAAACAATGAAATTGATACTACTGATACAGTTACAATCATTGTATTCATAGTGGCTCTTCCAAATTCGCCTTCTGTCCATGACTCTAAATATGCTTTTATTGTTGTAGTGGCGCCTGTTTCAATCAAAGTATTAAAACCACTTAAAGCATATGTCCAATCAGCTCTCGAGAAAAAATCTGCTTTTACTTTAAATGAACCCCAAAGTGTCCAAATAAAGGGAAAAATTGATATAGTAAGCCAAAACAATATAAAGATACTATTTACAATTATTATCTGTTTTGAATATTTATTAATTGTTTGATTCATTTATCTTTCAGTTTTGAATTCTTTCCAAGTTCTAATTAGTACTGGGGTTAGTAAAAAAGCTATCCCTAATATAGTTAACATTGACGTAGCACCAGCAGAACCAAAAAGCATTTTATTTTCATTTCTTAAGTCTTGATAAATCATCCATGATAATGATTGAGCTACACCCTCAGCAGAAAAACCAATTATTGGTTCAAAAACTCTAAAATTATCCATCAAGCAAATCAACATTATGAACGTAGCTACAGGGTATAAATGTGGTATAACAATAAAGCGAACACGTTCAAACCTCGACGCCCCATCAATGAAAGCAGCCTCTAGTGGATCTTGTGGAACTGTCTGTAAAGCTGCATAAAAAACAACAAATGCAAAGGGTGTATTATGCCATATTCCATAAATGATCAGAGTTATCCAAGTTAAATTACTCGAGGCCTTTAGAGAAAGATTTGGGTCATCAAAAAGAATTTGAATGCTTGCTCCAATTATTCCTTGGGAGTCAATCATCCAGAATAGTACTAAAGAACCAATTAAAGGCGTAACTATCATTGGTAAAATTGTACCAAAAACAATAAATCCTTTTAATTTCTTTGCTAAAGTATTAACACTTAAAGCTACTATGAAACCTAAAACTATCACTGGTGGAGTTACAGCAAAACAAAATGTTAATGTAAACAATAATGCTTTATAAAAAGGGAGGTTTAAAACAGTATCTTTGAATTCACCTATTGATGTCTTGTTATCCCATGCCTCTCTTATTTCATCAAAAGCTAAGTGATTTCTATCAGTATAAGTGCCAAAGCCATTAAATCTTCCTAATGGATTTTCAGCCTCTATTTTTTCTGTAGCCTCTACATCTACTCTAACATTTGTAGTGCACCCAAATGGATCACAATTTTCCACCTCCATAAGAACCTGTTCATTTTCAATATGAAGAGATTGAAAGAAACTAGAAACAATTGGTAAACCTATAAACAAAATCATTGCCAAAGCTGTAGGTAAAATAAACCAAAAGAAAGTTCTATGAGGCATTATATTTTTTTTGTAAGAAAGTGTGGAACTTTAATAAGATCCACACTTAATAGATTTAATTAGCTTTGGTTTATAAAAAACCCTGCTCAGTAGCCTTAGCTATGTAAGCAGCTTCAACATCAGCTAATGCTTTTTCGGCTGACTCATTACCTTGAAGAAATTCCACAAGTTCTGTACTTAAAGCGCCGTGCATTAAGCTCATGTGTGGAAAACTAGGGTAAGGTGTTGTGCCTCTACTTGCTGCATCAACAACAGGCCCTGCTGTATCGCCAGGTGTGTAACCTTTAATTAACCAAACAGTTGCATTTGGGTTGTTATTAGCTAAATCAGTTGATGAAGCAGCTCCAACCAAAGCTCTAAATGAGGCTTCTGCGTTTTCATCAGATGTATTTGTTGCAATTGCAATTCCATCCCACCACAGAGTGGTTGCTGGCTTGTCTCCACCACCCACAGTTGGTGAAGGCGCTAATCGTGTGTCAGCTTTAATATTTTGATCACCTTCGTCATCAAGTAAAGAAGCTGCACCTGAGTTCCAAACATGCATTAATGCAACATTACCAGACTCCCATTCTTCTTTAACAGCGTTTGTATCTTGTGTTAAAAAGTCAGGATTACTTAACTCAGTTAATTTTTTAATCACATTCAGTGCTGCAACACCTTTTTCATTATTCACATTAGGTTGTGCGGAACCTGATTTAAAAAATTCACCACCATGACCAAGATACATATTTACAAACTCTTGACCAAGATTCCATCCTGATTTGAAAGCTCCTGCATATGGATTTTCCATTACTCCAGCTGCTTTAATTTTTTCAGCAGCAGCAATTACTTCTTCATAAGTAGAAGGGACAGATATACCTAAATCATTAAGAATACTCTCTCTGTACCATAGATGTTGTGCGTTAGCCATAAAAGCCACAGCATAAATCTTACCATCAATTGTAATCTTTTGGTTATCATTTAAGTTTGATCCATATTTTGCAACCAAATCATCTAATGGGCGTATTAAACCATCATTCATCAAAGGCGTAATTGAACCATTAGTAACTAATTTCGCTGAAAATTCAGCAGGGTTTGCTGATAAAGCAGCTACTTGTAATTTATTATGGTCAACAGAATGCGTGACATTAAAATCTGCATCTGGTCCAGCGCAACTTTTTACTTCATCCATAAAAATTCTGTATGTAGTAAATTCGTTAGCTAAAATATTTATTGAACCACTTGTTACACCACAGGGAGAATGGCTGCCTGCAAAAACACTAGTAGATGCAAAAGAGATCAATAGAGATATTATTAGTTTTTTCATTTATTTCCTCTTCTTTGTAATAATTAAAAGTTAATTAAAAAAACTATACTAAATAAAATAAAATTTAAATGTAAGAGAAATGGTCGCGGAAATTACTATGATATTCTTTTTTTATTTAAAACTAAGGCCCATTTGTTCGAAAACACCATGGTTATCGACCATAACATAATTATCCATAAATTTGCCATTTTCTATTGTCCAAAAATCAGAAAATTGCATTTTAATTGCCTTTCCAGTTGGTTCTACTCCTAGATAGGTTCCGCTGTGAGTGCCAGTTAAATAACCTGTCGCACTTATCCAATTACCTTCTGCGACAACAATATCATTTTTTACATGATAGTCTGGAAACGCTTCATAAAAAGGTTTAAGAACCTTATATTTAAAATTTTCAATTCCGTGTATATCACCAAAACCTGGAGGTCCATGCCAAATCATATCATCATTCCAATATTTATGCTGTGCCTCTAAATCTTGTGCATTCAAGGCATCATACATATTTTGCAATAGTATTTTACTTTCATTTATATTCATTTTTTTTCTCCTAAAATTTGTATTAAAATTGCTAATTCATTAAAACCAGTCCATTCTTTTGTGATTTTATTATTTTTAATTTCCCATTGTGTAATGCCCCAAAGATAACACTCTTTGTTAGATGGTTTCCCATAAATTCCATTTCCTTTGTGAGTTCCCACAGCACCCCAACGAATTGATACTAAATAACCGTCTTTACTATTTCCCATCCAATATAGATCTTCAATACTTAGTGCAAGATCAGGAAATGATGCAATTAATGAAATTATAAAATGTTTCAGTTTAGTTATTCCAACAAATTTTCGACTAGTTGATCCTTCAAATTTTATATTTTTTGTATAAACACTATCAATAGCAGAAAAATTTCTTCTATTCCAAATAGTATCAAAAACCGCATGCACAAATTCTCTAATGTTTTTGATTTTATCTGGTATTGCGAAACTTATTGGCTTTAACTTTTTAATATTTCTTTTGGGTTTTGAATTTCTGAAATCAGGAGCAAATGGACCAATATTTCCTTTATTAGCAATTTGTTTTGCTACTTCATTTAAGTCTAAGCCTAATTGTTTTATTAAACCTGCAGTATCATAAACAACATTTTCATAATATATTTCGTTATTTTTTGCTACACAGTTTGCAATACAGAACAACCTAACTGATTTACCTGTAGGTTTAGCAAAATTACTATAACCAGTGTTAGTGCCTGTAATTATAGTTCTGTGTGAAGTATGAAAACTAGTTTTGTCGTCTCCTGCCCATATCACCTCATCAGCATATAATCGAATATTCGGGAAGGCGTTATTAGTATGAACTGTATCAGAGACAATTTTTTCAGATCCGAATTGTAATCCAAGTTCATCCCAAACACGACATTTTGGGCTATAAGTATCGTATATATAACCAATATTTTTTTCTTCCCATATGCTGTACGTAATTCTGACAATATAATCAATTATATTTTTATATTGTTTTTCAAATCCCTGCATTGACTGAAATGGTAAATTTTTAGGATTTGGGTTTAAAGATTTAACATTACCACCTCCGCCATAAGATTTAAGAGAGATATCAAAATTTTTTGGCATATGATGATCTTTTAAAGGGGTTGGTTTTAAATCTTTAATTAGAATTTTTTTCATGAATAAATTTACTAATACTATTAAATAAAATTCAAAGCAATAATTTTATATAAAATGAATATTATTATTTTTTCTTTTGTATTATAAATAAACTAATGTCTGATTTTCAGAAAGAAAAATCATTAGTATTAAACTTTATAAATGAAGTTGATAAAGCTAGTGAAGATAACTTAATTGAAATACTTTCTAAGTACACATCTAATAATTTTAATATGAAATGTACACATCCTTTTAACGAGATAAAAGGCATTGAAGAATTTGCAACAAAATTTTGGTTTCCTATAAAAAAATCATTTAAGCCTATCCAAAGAAGAATGGATATCTTTTATGCTGGCACAAATTTAGTTGACAATCATTCTTCAAAATGGGTTGTGAATATGGGACATCTGCTTGGAAATTTTAATTTTCCTTTTTTTGACATTAAACCAAATTTTAAGACTGTTATGTTATGGTATTGTGAGTTTTATAAAGTAGAGGATAACAAAATACAAGAAGGTGCTTTTTTTTTAGATATTTTAAAATTTATGCAATATTTAAATTTATCAGTTATCCCAGAGTCAACAGGAATGATTGGCTTTAATCCAGGACCTAAAACACATCAGGGTTTATGCTTTGAAAAACAAAGTGAAATAGAAGGAAAGAAAACTCTTGAACTTATAACGAGAATGGCAAATCGTTTAATTGGTGAGGGAATGAGGACAACAATTCCTGATTTACAAAAAGATTGGCATGAGGACATGATATGGTGGGGACCTGGGGGTATTGGTGCATCATATACGTATGAAGGTTATTTAAAAGGCCACACGGGTCCTTTTGAAGATAATTTAGATTTTATTGATTTCTCCGGGCATATACTTGAAAACTCAGAGGGTAATTATGGTGGATGGTTTGGTTGGCCAAATTTAAAAATGAAACCAAAAGGTAATTACATGGGATTTAAACAAAACACAAATCTTATTGGGGAAATGAGAGTTGTTGACCTTTATAGAAGAGATGGAGATAAAATAGCAGAAAATTGGATATTAATTGATCATCTTCATTTTTTAAATTGTGTGGGTATTGATTTACTTGAGAGAAATAAAAACGAAGCCACTAAATAAATTTTGAAGCGAGTTTAGTACCCTCCACTAATGCAATAAGTTTTTCATAACAAATATTTTCATCAATTTTTCCAAAGCCCGCAAAAGTACTAAAGCCACAATCAGTTCCAGCCATTAATTGTTCTTTAGGTACCACTGTTGAATACTTTATTAATCTTTCAGCCACTACTTCAGGATGTTCTACAAAATTTGATGTAGAGTCAATTACGCCAGGTACTAACACTTTATCTTTTGGTAATTTTATTTCTTCAAAGACTTTCCACTCATGTGCGTGAC
>CABYRQ010000012.1 GCA_902521485.1 uncultured Alphaproteobacteria bacterium
ATGTTCGATGAAAATCTCAAAGGAATTCATCTATCACAAGCTAAAATTAAACCAAATAGTGAAATTTTAGTTGTTATAGGGCCTGAAGGAGGTTTTGAGGAAGAGGAAAGAGCATTTATTTCAGATAGCTCAAAAAATTTCTTTAATGTGAGTCTAGGACCAAACATTTTGAAAGCTGATACAGCAGTTATTGCCGCACTTAGTTTAACATTTAACTATTTTTCATAATTATAGCGGGTTTAAGCGACATCCTGTCAATATACTGTACAAAAAAGATTACTAATATGTCTTAGATGAAGTCAATATTTTCACTATTTTTTTTTCTTGTATCTTTTGAGGCGTTTGGAAAACAAGCCACTGATTGGCAGTTAAGTTTTCAAAATCCTGCCACAGATTTGATGGGCAGTGTTGTTGGACTCCATAACATAATTTTGATTGTAATGACTTTAGTTACTTTATTTGTCTTATTTCTACTTTTCTATGTCTCTTTTCGTTTTAGTGCAAAAAGAAACCCAATTCCATCAACAACAACTCACAATACAGTTGTTGAAGTTTTATGGACTGCAATACCAATCGTAATCCTTGTAGTACTTGCTATACCATCTTTTAAGCTTTTATATCAACAAGAAAAAAGCGAAAACTATGATATGACCGTTAAAGTCATTGGTCATCAGTGGTATTGGGAATACGAATATCCCGATCATGGTGACTTTTATTTTGAAAGTTACATGATTCAAGATGAAGACCTTCAAGAGGGAGACCTAAGGCTCTTGACAGTTGATAATCCTCTTGTAATTCCTGCCAATAAAAATATTCAAATACTAATAACCGCCGGAGATGTTTTGCATAGCTGGGCCGTTCCCTCAATGGGATTAAAAACTGATGCTGTTCCTGGAAGACTTAATGAAACGTGGGTCAATGTTAAAGAACCAGGAATATACAGAGGGCAATGCTCCGAAATATGTGGTACTGGTCATGGATTTATGCCAGTTGTTGTAAAAGTATTACCTGAAAGTGAATTTATTGCATGGGCTAATGAAGCCAAAAATAATTACGCAATCAATGAAGATATTAAAACTAACGAAACAAATGAGGAAATCATTATTTCACAAAATAATTTAATAAAATTAGAGGAGAATAATTTATGAGTTCAGATTCATTAGCAATGGATGATCATCACGATCATAAGCCAGGTTTTTTCACAAGATGGTTTTTTTCCACAAACCATAAAGATATTGGAACATTATACTTAATTTATGCAATTGTTGCTGGTGTAGTAGGTGGTGCCCTTTCAGTTATAATGAGAATGGAATTATCTGAACCTGGTATGCAGTTTGTGGCAGATGGACAAATGTGGAATGTAATTATCTCAGCTCATGGATTACTAATGATCTTTTTTGTAGTAATGCCTGCATTGATAGGGGGCTTTGGAAATTGGTTTATTCCACTAATGATTGGTGCACCTGACATGGCTTTTCCAAGATTGAATAATATTAGTTTTTGGTTATTGGTTCCTGCATTATTTTTAATAGCAGGTTCGATGTTTGTTGGTAGCGGTGCTGGAACTGGTTGGACTATTTACCCACCTTTAAGTTCGATTACAGGGCACAGCAGTCCTGCTGTAGACATGGCCATTTTTTCACTCCATTTAGCAGGTGCTTCATCAATACTTGGTGCCGTCAACTTTATTACAACTATTTTGAATATGAGAGCACCAGGGATGACGATTCATAAAATGCCTCTTTTTGTTTGGGCAATGTTAGTTACAGCTTTTCTTCTTTTACTTGCTGTTCCAGTTCTAGGTGGAGCTATTACAATGCTTTTAACAGATAGAAACTTTGGAACAACTTTTTTTGATCCTGCCGGTGGAGGGGACCCCGTTCTATTCCAGCATTTATTCTGGTTTTTTGGTCACCCAGAGGTTTACATTATGATTTTGCCAGCTTTCGGTATCGTCTCACATATTGTATCTACTTTTTCAAAAAAACCTGTATTTGGATATTTAGGTATGGCCTATGCAATGGTTGCTATTGGATTTATCGGTTTTGTTGTTTGGGCTCATCATATGTACACAGTAGGATTTAGTGCAAATGTCAGAGCTTATTTTATGCTTGCTACAATTGTCATAGCTGTACCCACAGGTGTTAAGATTTTTAGTTGGATCGCTACAATGTGGGGCGGATCTATAACATTTACGACTCCTATGTTATTTGCTTTAGGATTTATTTTTCTTTTCACTCTAGGTGGAGTAACAGGTGTAATTTTAGCAAACGCAGGTATTGATGTCGTTTTACATGATACATACTACGTTGTTGCCCATTTCCATTACGTATTAAGTATGGGAGCGGTCTTTGGAATTTTTGCCGGAATTTATTATTGGTTTGGTAAAATGAGTGGAAAAAATTACTCTGAGTTTTTTGGTAAGTTACATTTTTGGTTATTCTTTTTAGGCGTTAACTTAACCTTCTTTCCACAACACTTTTTAGGATTAGCAGGTATGCCTAGACGTATTCCAGATTATCCAGATGCTTATGCTGGGTGGAATATCATATCCTCAATTGGGTCCTATATATCCTTTGCTTCATTTATTCTTTTTATTTTCATAATAATTTACGCATTATTTAAAGGCAAAAAAGCAGAAGCAAATCCATGGGGTGAGGGTGCAAAAACACTTGAGTGGACATTACCGTCTCCTCCACCTTATCACCAGTTTGATACATTACCTGAAGTAAAAAATTAATTTGTGTTAGAAAAAAAGCATCATCAAACTTTTGTACAGACAGAACAAAACCTGTTTTTTTTGCAAGCTGTTAATTTTTTAAAACAACTTTATGTACTAATTAAACCTGGTGTAATCTCCCTTGTAATATTTACGGCTTTATGTGCGATGTTATTAGCCCCATCTGATAAAAGTTTATTTATAAAAGGAATGGCTCTTACCCTTATAGCAATGGGAGCATCTGGTTCAGCTATTTTAAACATGTGGTTTGATCGAATAATTGACTCTAAAATGGATAGAACAAAGTTTAGACCTATTCCTTCAGGAAATATCTCAGCAAATACAGCTCTTGGGATTGGACTAATTTTTTCTTTTTTTTCTGTAGTAGGTTTATTTTTCTTTGGAAATATCAAGGCCTCTATCTTATTAGCGTTTACAATTCTTTATTACTCTGTTTTTTACACAATGTATCTGAAACACAAAACTGCACAGAATATAGTAATTGGCGGTTTAGCAGGCGCTCTCCCTCCAGTGATTGCATGGATAAGTATCTCAAATGAACAAATTTTCTTCCCAATAATATTATGTTTAATAATATTTTTATGGACACCTCCACACTCTTGGGCATTAGCTATATTTAGAAACCAAGATTACTCTGACGCTGATATACCCATGTACCCCGTTAAACACGGCATAAAAAAAACACTTTTTATGATGAACATTTATACTTTTTTAATGGTAGCATCAGTAAACTCTTTATATTTTTTTAAATACGCAGGAATGAGTTTTTTTCTAGGCTCCAATCTTCTCAATGCATATTTTGTATACAAACTTTTTAAACTTAATAAGTCACAAAATATTAAGAAAGACTCAATTAAACTTTTTGGATATTCAATTGTGTATCTGTTTCTTATTTTTACTTTAACACTTGTTAATAAATATTTGATCTAATGAAAAGAAAAAATAAAAATTTATTAGTCTTGGCTCTGCTTTTCATGCTCGTAACAGCATTTTATTTCATTACAATATTTAGAATTAAATCTGGTATTTGAACGTATCAAATAAAAACAAAACATTAATTTTTTTAATGTTGATACTTGGATTTATGCTAAGTCTGGTAATTTTTTCTGTTCCATTGTATAAGCTTTTTTGTGACCTGACCGGATTTCAAGGTTTTAATAAAGAAGTAAAAATTCAAGAACAACAACAAAATATTAACTTGGGGGAACTTGATATAAAAGTTATATTTTCAGCTCAGGTAAATGAGGGTTTGGACTGGATGTTCGAGGCTCCTCAAAAAATGAATATTACAGAAGGATTAAAGTATGATGTTGTTTTTAAAGCTAAAAACAATACTGATGTTAGCTCAACAGGTACTTCTATATTTAACATTTTACCACCTAAAATTGGCCCATACCTATATAAGATAGAATGCTTTTGCTTTATTGATCAAACGATAGAACCAAATCAAGTTGTTGAGTTTCCTGTCTCTTTCTACTTAGATCCATTGATACTTGATGATCCTGAGGCAAGTAGGACGAAGAATGTCACTTTGTCATATACCTTTTTTGAGAAAAAAGAATGAAATATTGTTTATATGGTTGATTTAGTATTTAAAGACTCTGAAAAGAAACACAAATTTCATCTTGTCAACCCAAGTCCCTGGCCATTAGTTGGTGCTTTTTCAGCTCTTTTTCTAGTTTCAGGTGCTATTTTGTATATGCATTATGAGATGCTATGGCCCATGATAGCAGGTCTTGTTCTAATACTTTTTACTATGTTTATGTGGTGGCGAGATATAATAAAAGAAAGTACTTTTTTGAAAGTACATAATTCAATCACTGAGATTGGTCTTAGATGGGGTATGGCTCTGTTCATCACATCAGAAGTTATGTTTTTTGTCGCTTTCTTTTGGGCTTTTTTTGATGCAAGTCTATTACCTAAAACATTTTTAGCCGAGTACAAAGAAGTTTTTACAGGTACTCTTGGGATAGGAGTTTGGCCTCCAAAAGGAATTGAAACTTTTGACCCGCTAGACATACCATATTTAAATACCTTAATTTTACTTTTATCAGGCACTACCTGTACATGGGCACACCACGAACTAAGAGAGGGAAATAATAAAGAGGCTCTTAAAGGTTTATATTACACAGTTTTTTTAGGTTTCATATTTTCACTTTTACAAATATATGAATACCAACATGCAACTTTTGGTTTTACTGAGGGTATATATCCTTCAACTTTTTTCATGGCAACCGGTTTTCACGGTTTTCATGTATTAATAGGTACTTTGTTTTTATTAGTCTGTTTATTGAGAATAAGAAAAGGTCATTTAACCCCAAAAAGACATTTTGGTTTTGAGGCAGCTGCATGGTATTGGCATTTTGTTGATGTTGTTTGGTTGTTTTTATACATAAGTATCTATTGGTGGGGAAGATAAACCAAAGATTTTTATCTTTTACATTTAAACTAAATTTTTATTTATGAAGAATAGGTCATCATTAACATTTGTATTTATAGGAATTTCTATTTTAACCTTTATCCTGGGTTCGTGGCAACTTTACCGGTTAAATTGGAAAAATGATTTAATGGATAATATTCGTAATTCAATTCTCAATCCAACTTTGTTTTCAGATGATCTAAATTACAACAATTTAGTTTCAGTAAAATTAGATGATAATTATACCATTCTAAACAAACCAGTTTATTTGGAGTCAAAAACATTTAAAGGAAAACCAGGTTATCACCTAATACTTCCGGTAAAGTATAAAAATAGTATATATAGTGTCATCAATTTTGGATGGTTTTTAGACAAAGACGTAGATCAAGTTCAAAATATCATTCAAAGATATCAATCTATAGACAACCCTAAGGTATACATAAGAGATTTTAATTCAGATAAATCTTTTTTTACCCCAAAGAATGATTTATCCAATAATATTTGGTACTCTGTTAATAAAACTGATTTTAGTCAATTTTATCAATATGCATTCCTATCCAAATATTATTTTGTTCTTCTAGATGATAGGGTATCTAAATATACCTTTAATCCTCTTGTGTTTTTGAGAAATAATCATTTAAATTATTCAATAACTTGGTTTTTTCTTAGCTTGTCAAGTATCGTTATGCTGTTAATTATAAGAAGAAAATATGAATAAACTTAAAGAGTATTTTAAAAGCTACTATGTTTTGAATGATGTCAGTGGTCTTTTATTTTGGGATAATGCAACTAATTTACCAAAAAAAAGTATTGAATCTAGATCAGAGCAAATGTCTATTTTATCTAACTTTACAGATAGAATATTTAGAAGCGAAGATATTCAAGAAGAAATTCAAAAAGCTGAAAATACAAAATTAAGCGAAGCAGATAGTACGTGTTTAAAATTAATGAAGAGTATTATAGTCAAAGAAAATGCTATTGACCCAGATTTGAAATCTCTACTGATAAAAAAAAAACTAACTTGTGAGCAATTATGGAGAGAGGCTAGATCAAAAAATGATTCTTCGATAATTGAAAAAGATTTCAATGATCTATTAGATTTAGTGCATGAGGAAGCTAGTCAATTAGCTAAAGCTACTAATCTATCACCTTATGACTCTTTAATTTCAAAATATGATATGGATTATGACTCATCAAAGATAGACCAAGTTTTTTCAGTAATTGAGAGAGAAATAATACCTAAATATTTGGATTTTGAAAAAATTAAATCACCTCATGTTTATAAATCAAATATTTCAGACTCAGAAATATTAAAAATGGTAAAAGTCAAATTAGAACAACTCAACTTTGATTTTGATAGAGGCAGAATTGATCAATCTCATCACCCTTTTTGTGGAGGAGCTACGAATGATGTAAGGATAACAACCAGGTTTGAAGATAATATATTAGAGTCCTTATCAGCATTATTTCATGAGACAGGACATGGAGTTTATGAGCAGAATCGACCTAATGAATATCTTTATGAGCCAATAGGTCAATCTCGTAGTTTAAGTGTCCATGAAAGCCAATCTCTTTTTTTTGAAAATCATATCTTTAAATCAAAGGTTTATTTTAAAATTATAAACAATATTTTTGATAACTCTAAAGATTTAGAAAAATCGTTTTTAGAGCACTATCATACTGTGAGAATAAACCCAATAAGAGTTAGTGCTGATGAATTTTCTTACCCAATCCATGTTTACATCAGGTATAAAATTGAAAAAGAGATATTTAAAAATAAAATTAAATTTAAAGATATAAAGAATTTATGGAACGAAAACTATTTAAATAATTTGTCAATCAATCTAATTTCAGAAACAGAGGGGGTTCTCCAAGATATTCATTGGTATGAGGGTATATTTGGTTATTTCCCTACTTATGCACTTGGTGCTATGATAGCCTCACAAATTAAATTTAATTGCCCTTTATTTGATATTTTTTTAGGCAACCCTAATGAAGAAAATATAAATAACTTAATCATTTGGTTGAATACTAATATCCATCAAAAAGCTTCTTTGTATTCATCTGATGAAATGTTACAAAGCATTTCTGGTGAAAATTTAAACCCAAAATATTATTTAGATCATTTGGTAGATAGATTTATTCAATGAAATATATAAGCACAAGAGATGATAAAAAAGAGTACTCTGCTGAGCAGGTACTGAATTTCGGTCTAGCACCAGATGGAGGTCTATTTATTCCAAATGAAATTCCAAAATTTAGTAACAATCAAATCAACGCACTTAAAGGAAAAAATTATTTTGAAATAGCAAATTTCATTTTAACACCTTTTTTATCAGATTTATTTGATGCTCCAACAATTAAAAAGATTATCGAGGAGGCTTATAGTAAATTTGATAAAGAAATTGTTACAATATCAAACATAGGTGACAACAATCTATTGAATTTATTTCATGGTCCGACACTAGCTTTTAAAGATTACGCAATGTGTTTGTTAGCTAAGATATATGAATATTATTTAAAGAAACTAGATAGAAAATTAGTAGTTATTGGAGCAACTTCTGGCGATACCGGTTCTGCTGCAATTCAAGCCTTTAAAGATATTGAAAATATTAGTATTTTTATTTTGCACCCTCATAACTCAACATCTCTCTTCCAAAGAAAACAAATGACAACTAGTGGAGGTAAAAATGTCTTTAATATTGCCCTAAATGGAAGTTTTGATGATTGTCAAAATCTAGTAAAAAAACTTTTTAGAGATAAAGATATAAATAATAAATATAGCTTTACTGCAGTGAATTCAATTAATTGGTTTAGGGTGCTACCACAATCAATTTATTATGCATGGTCATATCTTAATCATAATATTGATAATTTTGTTGTACCAAGTGGTAATTTTGGAAATATATATTCTGCTCATTTGCTAAAGTCAATGGGATTTCCAATAAATAAGTTAATTGTTGCTACAAATGAGAATAATATTTTACATCGAATTATAAGCAATAATGATCTACATCTTTACAATGTTGTAAAAACTAATAGCCCTAGCATGGATATAACAATATCAAGTAATTTTGAAAGACTTTTAGCAGAGCTTCTTGGACCAGGAGCAACAAATGAGCTTTTTCAAAATATACAAAACAATGAACATAATAAAAAATTAGAAAGTTCTGTTCATAAGTCATTATCTGATAAATTTTTATCTGAAAGTGCAACTTCTAAAGAGGTTGAAAATCAAATTAAAATCACATATGAAAATTACAAAATTTTATTAGACCCTCATACAGCTGTTGGCATAGTATGTGCGGAAAAATTAAATTTAAAAAAAGCAATGTGTCTTGCTTGTGCCCATCCAGTAAAATTTCAGGAAACTGTCCAAAAGGCATTAGGTAACAATGTAAAATATGATAAAAACATAGAATTTCTTAATGATGAAAAATTTGCAATTTTAGACAACAATTACAAGGAACTAGGAGATTATATAGAAGCACATGCCTAATATTCATAAGCTTAAAAATGGAATGACCTTGATAACAGATTATGTAAACACTGTAGAAACAGTAAGTGTAGGAATGTGGAACAAGGTCGGTGCAAGAAATGAACGAAAAGAAATCAATGGTGTTGCTCACTTATTAGAGCACATGGCATTCAAAGGAACAAAAAATAGATCAGCTGCTCAAATAGCAAAAGAGGTTGAGCTAGTAGGTAATTCTCACAATGCCTATACTTCAAGAGAAATAACTGCCTACTACATGAGTGGTTTAAAGGAAAATGTTGAACTGTCCATAGACGTCATTAGCGATATTTTGCAGTTTTCAACTTTTGACTCTAAGGAACTCGACAAAGAGAGAGGAGTCATATTACAAGAGATTGGAATGTATGCTGACGAGCCAGATAGTATTGTTGCTGATAAATTCGACGAGTTAGCTTACCCAGACCAACCCATGGGTAGGTCAATTTTAGGTACGGCTGAAATTATAAAGTCTATATCAAGGGATGAAGTAGAGGGTTTTATGAAAGGTTTCTATAACCCAAAAAAAATGGTGTTTTCTGTATCAGGAAATTTTGAAGAGGAAAAAATAATTAAACTTGTTGAGGATAAATTCCAAAATCTCCCTCTTGGGGACGACGATTATATTCCAAAATCTTCTTATGTTGGTGGAGAATACCGCCAAGAGAAAAATTTAGAACAGGTAAAGTTATTACTAGGTTTTGAAGGTGTAGACATTCATTCAGACCTTTACTATGCAACAAGGGTTTATTCAACACTTCTCGGCTCTGGTATGTCTTCAAGATTATTTCAAGAAATTCGAGAAAAAAGAGGTTTAGTCTATAGCATATACAGCAGTGGTGATTTCTTTTCTGACTCAGGTATTTTTTATGTCTATGCTGGCACAGGCCATAAGGAAGTAAAAGAATTAATACCCGTACTTTGCGATCAATTAAATATTAATGCTAATACTTTTACGCAGGAGGAATTAACGAAGACTAAAGCTAAATTTAAAGTAGGAATTCTAAAAGGAGAGGAGAGTATCTCAACAAGATGTAGATCTAATGCTTCTAGTTATTTAATGCATAATAAGGTTAGATCTCCCGAGGAATTTATTTCAAAAATTGACTCTGTGCAATTAGAGGACCTTGAAAAAGCAAGAAAAAAAATACTAGACTCAAATTTAACTCTTTCATCAATAGGACCTATTGATAACCTTGAAACAGCTGAACTAGTTAAACGAAGACTCAGTTAGAGTTTCTGCTGCTTTTCTAGCAAGTGTATCAACTTGGTTATTGAATTCATCGATATTATGTGCCTTTACCCAACTCCAATTAATATTTTTACTAAGGTTTAATTTATCTAATCGTTGCCAAAGCTCTTTATTTTTAACTGGCTGTTTTCTTGATGTTTTCCAATTATTTTTTTTCCAATTTATTATCCATGTTGTAATACCCTGTTTAACATAATTGCTATCTGTGTTAATTGAAATGTCTCCAAATTCTTTTAAAAACTCTAGTGCTTTAATAACAGCAACTAGTTCCATTTGATTATTTGTGGTGTTAAGTTCGAAACCAGTTCTGTAGCAAATATTTTTTTCTCCAACAATCAAAAATGCCCATCCTCCGTTACCAGGATTTCCTAGACAAGAACCATCAGTATAGACACTAATCAAAAAAAGTCCTGTATATTGTTTTTTTCATGAAATTTAAAAATTTCAAAAAATTCTAGAGGATTTTTATGTTTTACATCTCCTTCAATATTAAAATGCAAGTCATAAAGTCTTGTTAAGAAAAAACGTATAGCACTTACCTTTAAATAAAAGTTTAATTTATCTTTTTCCTCAATATTTAATTCAAAGTTTTGCATGTAAGATGATAGAAAATTTAAATAATCATCTTCTGAAAATTTATTATTTTTAAAAAACCAAGCATTAACAAGAGTAGCAAAATCATAAATTACAGTATCAGTACAAGAAAAAAAGAAATCTATAAAACCTGAAACCTGGTTATTTAAAAAAAATATATTGTCTTTAAATAAATCAGCATGAATATTAACTTGTCTTAAATTATATGGAAACTTATCTTGAAGGTAATCAATATTTTTAAGAATATATTTATACTCTTCAGTATAAATCTTAGGGTTAACATTAGAAAACTTTTCGGTGATGTATTTCCAAGTAGGTAGTAACATCATATTTTTTCTGAAAAGTTTTGAGCTATTTCCAGCTTGATGCAAATCTGCTATCGATTTTCCTAATGATTTTAATTGTTGATTATTTATATCTTTTAAAGGTCTACCTTCAACAAAAGTATATATGCAGCATGGTTTCCCTTTAATTTTAAATAAGTTTTTATTGTCTATAGTTACACTTAACGGGCATGAAATATTGTTATCATAAAATAATTTCATAAGATTGTTGAAATATGGTAAGTCAACTTCTTTAGTTCTTTTTTCAAAAATAGTTAATATATATTTTTTAGAGTCAGTCAAATTTACTAAATAATTTGTATTTTCTACTCCCTCTTTTATACCTTCAAGAATCTCAATTTCTCCGAGGGGACTAAATAATTCCTGGGCATCTTTATAAGTTATTGATGTGTAAACTGCCATTTTATTTTTTTATTTTTTAATTAATGTATATATGATGCATAATATCCAACAATGAAAAATAATAAATTTATAATATGTTATATACTAACTTTCTTTTTTGCTTCTTGTTCAATATCAAACCCTTTAAAAAAAGAATTAAAAGTAACAAGTAAAGTTTGTCCTCAATCTCTAATTTTATATGAAGCGAGATCTCTTAATTTAGGTAATGCCAGCATAGAGCTTCAAAATGATTATAATCTTAGTTGTAATCTATTGGTAGATAAAAGCATAGTTGAAATTTCCACTGACTACAAAATAAATGTGCTTATATCCGAGGAAGAAAAAAAAACTTATGTGGTTGATTTTATGATTTTTGTCACAAACCTAACTGAGGATAATACAATAGCTGAATTTCAATACCCTAAAGATCTTAAAATTGATAGGGAGGGTTATAAATGGCAAAATTTTGATTTAAATGAAAAAATTCAAATTGATTTAGACACCTATGATGAAGGAATAAAAATATTTTATGCTATTAATTGACTGATCTTAAATCAGTTACGCTTTTGATTACAATTCTAGATCTATTATCTTCTGAAAGATTAGAAAAATAATTCTCAATAATTTTATTTAATTCTATTGAGGCCTGACTTTTGATAGATTGAATCGCAGATAATTCAATTTGTTTAATTCTATCTAGGGAATTTTTTTCTTTTGATTTAATGGTTTGATTAGTTTTCTCTATAATATTTTTGGAAATAGAATCAGCTTGCGACCTTGCATTAGATATAATTTCATCAACTTTATTAGATAAATCTATTGTTTGTTCTTCAGCTTCTTTGAGCTTTTCTTCTGCTTTTTTATAAGTTTCTAAAGAATTATCAATATTAAGCTTAATTTCTTCAATTTTTGAGTCTATACCACCAACCATCATCTTTTTGAAAGGTTTAATCATTATAATGACAAAAGTAATAAAAGAAATTAATAACCAGAATTTAGGATCTTGAAATAAATAGCTCATTAAAGATTAATATTACCCTTTTCTATATTAGTTACTTTTGATAAAAAATTAGCCGCTGAGTCTTTAAGTTGATCATTTAGTTCAGATATCGCTGTATTTTTTTCTTTCGCGACTCTTTCTTCAGTTTTTTTGATTTCAAGCTGGATCTTTTCTTCCGCAGCTTTCATTAAGTCTTCACTTTCTTTTATAGCTGTATTTTTAGCATCATTTATAATTTGTGATGCTTGGTTTTTTGCCTCAGTAAGTTTAGCCTCATAGTTTTCAATTATTGACTCAGCTTTTTTGATTAATTCATCTTGTTTTGAGATATGTGATTTTACAAAATTATCTCTTTGGTTCAAAAAAGCTCTAATTTTAGGAAGTGTAATGTATGTTAATACTGTAAACAGTATTACAAAAAAAACACCCAGCCAAAAAAGCTGAGATATAAAAAACTCTACTTGCTCTAATTGAGGCATCCGTTAGTCAGTCTTCTTTAAGAAAATAGAATTACTAATGCTATGACCAATGCAAATAATGCAATAGCTTCAACTAGGGCAAAACCTAACATTGTCATGGTAAAAACTTCGTTTCTGGCAGCTGGATTTCTTCCAACAGCAGTAATAAAAGCAGCAAAAACATTGCCAATACCAATTCCAGCACCGATCACGCCAATCACTGCTAAACCTGCACCTAAGTATTTTAGTCCTTCAACTAGTTCCATATTTACCTCCTTATGTTCATCTAGTGTAAGTGTAAAGCGTCGTTAATATACAAACATGTTAATATTGCAAAAACATATGCTTGCAAAAATGCAATTAATATTTCCAAACCTGTTAAGGCTATTATGAATACTAATGGCAAAATTCCAAAAAAACCTAGCGCAGAGACAAATCCTGCAAAAACTTTAAGTAAAGTATGACCAGCAAGCATGTTAGCAAAAAGTCTAACAGATAAGCTTATTGGTCTAGAGAGATAAGATATAATTTCAATTGGTATCAATAAAGGAAGCATATATACGGGCAAGCCAGGGATAACAAAAAAGCTAAAAAATTTTACGCCATGTTTTACAAATCCTAAAACTGTGACAAAAATAAACACACCCATTGCAAGAGCTAAAGTCACTATGATATGGCTAGTAAAAGTAAAGCTGTAAGGGATCATGCCAAAAAGATTTCCAAATAAAATAAACATGAATAAAGTAAAAACTAAAGGAAAGTATTTTTTGCCCTCTTTACCAACGGTGTCTGCTAATAGACTATTAATAAAATTAAAACCAAGCTCAGCAGCAACTTGCATTCTAGTCGGGTATAGGTCACTTACAGAGTTTGTTTTTTTTGCTTTTAAAAAAGGCACTGTAAAAAAAATTAAAATAAACGCTGTAGTAATAGTCATCCATAAAGCAGAATTAGTAAAAGAGATATCAAAACCTAAAAAGTTAATGTCAACAATGGGTTGTATTTCAAACTGTTTGAGAGGACTCTCACCCTTAGCCATGAGGTAATAAAACAGATTTATTTAGAGTTTTCTATGCGACGTATAAGCCTGTAAATATTCAATAAACCCGCAAAAAAACCAAGTATTATCAACGTTATTAAACCAATAGGTTTGCTGTCAAACATCTTATCTATCAACAATCCAATAACAACGGAAACAATTAAAGCGCCTAATAATTCAGTTGAGATTCTGTAAGCAAAGCTTAGACCTTGCATACTTGGCTTTTTACTATCATTTTCTTCATCATTTGCCATTATTCAGCATACTTTACGGCTTCTTCTAATTCAACAGAGACTATTTGAGAAATTCCTTCCTCTGGCATTGTAACACCATAGAGTCTGTCTACTCTAGACATTGTCATTCGATTATGAGTAACAATAATAAATTTAGTTTGAATTTTTTGTGAAATTTCTTCGACCATACTACAAAATCTATCCACATTATTGTCATCTAGAGGAGCATCAACCTCATCCAATATACAAAAAGGTGATGGATTCGCTATAAATACGGCGAATAATAATGAAATTGCAGTTAAAGCTTGCTCACCTCCAGATAATAAAGTTATATTTTGCATTTTCTTGCCTGGAGGACTGGCAAATATCTCCAAACCAGAGTTTAAAGGATCTTCATCATTTTGGATAAGTTTTAAATATGCCTTACCTCCACCAAATAACTTAGTGAATAGTCTCTCGAAATTTTCATTAACAATTTTAAATGCTTCTTTTAATCTCAATACACCTTCTTTATTAATTTTATTAATTGCCTCATGTAATTTTTCTATAGACTCTTGAATTTCATTTTTATCTTTAATTGTTTCATCAACTTTTTCTCTTAATTTTACATATTCATCTTCAGCAAGTAAGTTTACAGCACCAATTCTTTCCCTTTCAGCGTTTAATCTTAATACTCTTTTCTCTGCGGTCTCTAAATCTTCATCTCTTTTGAATTTATCTACTTCATTTTCTAAATTTAATAAATCAACATTAATTTTTTCTCTACATAATTGAGCGAGCTGAGTTAAATTATTTGAATAATTTGAAATTTCTGACTCCTTTCGTATTAACTCCTCCTTTACAACAGAGTAATTTTGTTCTTTATTTCTTAACTCTTTTGAGAGGCTTTCTAAAAGATTTTCTTCCTCTTGTAATTTATTGTCAAAAAGTTTTTTTTCGTCATCTAGTTGCTTAATTTTATTAAGTAAAAATTGTCTTTTGCTATCAATATCTCCTGGATTGTTTTCAGAAATTTCTAATTCTTCTTTAGCAGTTTTTATTCTTTGATTTAAGTCCTCGGTTTTTTGAACAGTGACCTCTAAAATTCTTTCCCACTCAAGAACTTGCTTTTTAAGATCATTTAGCCTCTTTTCTTTTAATTCTGACAGTATTGTTGAGATATTAGCCTCATAAGTACTGGAAATAAAAAGTCCATCCCAACGCCACAAATTACCCTCTAGATCGACTATAGCTTGTCCAATATTTATTTTTGTATGATTTTCTAAACCTTCTTTTTTTGAAGATACAATGGCAACATTATTAAGCTTATTCATTACTTGGTTTGGAGCTTTAATAACTTTAGAAGCTAGTTCACAATGAAAACTAAACTCTTTATTGGCCTGCTCACCTGAGTGCTCTCTCCAATAATAAATATCATCAGGTTCCAATGATGCTAAAAGTTCTTTACCAAAAATAGCAGCTACTGCATTTTCGTATTTCTTATCAAAGGAAATATTGTTTAATAAACTTCTATCTGATTGATTGATGTTGCTGTCTCGATTTTCAGCCTCAAATTCCTTAGAGGATAAATCTTCAATATCTTTCATAATAGTTTTGATTTTACTTGTCGTTTCTTCAAATTGTGTTTGCTCAATTTGTAAGTCTTGATTAAGTTGTTTTACGCGATGCTCGAGGTTTATTTTGTGTTCTTCAAAACGTAATTCTTCCTGTTTAAGATTTTCTACAGTCATATTCAACCTATCAAGTTCACTATTCAATGAGTATGATTTCTCTCTCATTGGTGGAATTTTAACTTTTAAATCCTCATAAGCTTGGTCTTGAATTGATACATCACCCTGGAAATCAGCGAGTTTTACTTTTATTTTATCTTTTTCTTCATTAAGTCTCTTAAGAATAAGTTGAATTTCATTTCTTTTTACGAAAAATACAGACGCTTCCGCATTCTTGATTAAAGTTGATATATTTCTAAATCTTTCGGCTTCTTTAGCTTGTTTTTTAAGAATAGCTAATTGTTCTTCGTATGTTTGAATAACATCCTCTACCCTCAATAGATTATTATTGGCACCTTTCAACCTCAACTCTGCATCATGTCTTCTGGATTGCAGACCAAGTATTCCCGCAGCTTCCTCTAAAACCATTTTTCTATCTTCTGGTTTCGCTTGGGTGATTGCCCCAATACGACCTTGACTAACTATCGAAGTTGATCTAGCTGATGTGGAGGCGTCGGCAAATAGCAATTGAATATCTTTCAATCTTACCTCTTTACCATTTATGAATGAATTCGTTCCTTCTCCTCTCCATATCTTTCTAGCAATTTCTAATTGTTTTGACTGAAATTTATTTTCTAAATCACTTCCATCAATATTTACAAACAAACCTACTTCAGCGATATTCCATGAGGGACGATTATCAGTTCCATTGAAAATTAAATCATCAATCTCTTTGCCGCGAAGTTGTTTGGCAGAAACTTCCCCTAAACCAAACCTTATTGCTTCAACAATGTTTGATTTTCCGCAACCATTGGGACCAACTATACCAGTAAGACCATTTTTGATTTCAAAATCTGTTGGCTCTACAAAAGATTTAAAACCTTTAATTGAGAGTTTATCTAAAGATAACAAATTAATTATTCAATTTTTTATTTATTATTTTTATAAATTCCGATGCGGGCCTATTTCCTTGAACTTTATCTCCACCAATTAAAAAAGTTGGAGTGCTTTCAATACCAAAACTTTCTTGAGACTCAACTTGAACACTTAATAATTTGTCTTGAATGTCTTTATTTTCTAGACAAGATTGTAGTTGATCTTGTTCTAAACCATGTTGGAGTCCATAACTGTTAAGTAACTCAATAATCTCTTCTCCAGAGCTCGCTTTTGTCCAAACATCGTAGTTTTGATAGACAGATTCAATGTAACTAGGTCTAATTGACAAATCACAACTTGCAACCATAGAAGCGTAAAAAGCAGCCTGATTTAATGGGAAGTCTATTACATAATAATTTACTGAACTAAAAATATCACTACTTTTTAGTTCTTTAAGTGTATTATTATGAAAATCTGCACAATGTGAGCAACTAAAGGATGAAAACTCAATTAAGTCTATGCTTTGATTAGATGACGACTTAATTATAGGCGTGATTGAATTATTTGATAAAAATTTAGAATACTTATACTCACCAGCTATTTTCGTCTCAGATTCAGTGCTTTCTTGAGTAATTGTTTGCTCCTCATCGGTTTCCTTATCCTCTGAGCATGAAATGAAAAAAACTAGTAATGAAATTGTTAAAAATTTAATTATCTTCATTTATTTTCGTATTAATGTTTTCAAAGATTTTTTTTACTTCCTGGTCTTTTATATCATTAAAATTTTGATAATTTACACTTTTTACTGACGCACTAAGAGTTTTTACTATTGGTTTTTGAACATATTTAGAACTAGTTGAAAGATCTTGAAAAAATAGGATTTTTTTTACTTTTACTCCGGTTACCTCCTCAATTTTTATGACTATTTCATTTGTCCTTGAATGCATTTCGAAAGATTTTTCTGAATTAACTCTTAATTCAAGAATTACAGATTCTGTTTTATTATTTATTATAGTTTTTTTTAATTGAACAAATTTATTGTTATTTCCAAAAATATACTCCCAGTTTTTTAGAATAAGAGTATTTATTTTTAGCTTTTTTTTATTTACCTTATTTACCAGATGAAAAGCAATATCATTGAGCTTGGAGAACTTTTTCATAAAAACAAATTTATCCCCTTAATCCTACATTGGTTTAAAAAAAATCAAAGAAACTTATATTGGAGAAAGAATAGAAATTTATACTTAACTTATTTATCAGAAATTATGCTACAACAAACAACTGTTAAAACAGTAGAAAATAAAATATTAGAAATTATAAATATTTTTCCAAGTTTTAATTCCTTTAAGAATAAAAGATTAGAGCATTTATTAAAAGTTTGGTCAGGATTAGGTTATTACAAGAGGGCAGAGAATTTATTCAAAGCAGTAACTATTATTAACAATAAGTATAATGGTGAATTGCCAGATGATAGAGGTAGTCTTATCTCTTTGCCTGGTGTTGGGAAATATACTTCAAGCGCGATATTAGCTATAGGCCACAATAAAAAATCATTTCCAGTAGATATCAATGTTAAAAGATTAATACAGAGAGTATCTGGTTTAAAACTCAATGATGATGAGATCGAAGAAATACTTAGTTTAGCTTGTAAAAAAAAGATTTCTTATAGGAGTTTATCCGAGTCGATGATGGATTATAGTTCCATTATTTGCAAAAAAAATAACCCCGAATGCTCCAATTGTATATTTTCTAATTTTTGTAAATCAGCTTTCCAATCATTTAAAAATAATAAAAATATAAAAAAAAATAATAAGGAAATAGATTTTTATTTAATAAACTCTCCTTTACATATTTGTTTTATAAAAAAACCAAAATTTCAATTTTACAAAAACTTTATCCATTTACCCTCAAATTTGGATAAAGAATTTGTAGCAAATTTAAATTTAATAAATAAAGAAAAAATTAAAAGTTTTAAATTTACAATTACAAATAATCTCTTCCAAATAAATGTTTATAAACTCAATCATAAAAAATTAAAAATTAACAATTCAGTATGGATAGAAAAATCAAAAACTAACGAGCTTGCATTACCAACACTCTTTAAAAGAATATTAATTTAATTCCTCATCTTCTTTCTAATTTCATCGATACATATTAAATTCTTTTTTTTATCCTCATAATACCAATAATCCCATCCATTGAAACTCGATGTATTATTTACTTTTGCAGCAATTTTATGAATTGATCCTCTCTCATTTTTATATGAAATACTCCCATCCGGTAAAATTGTAGCTTTATAGCTTTTCTTATTGTTATAAAGTTTGGCACCTGGTTTTAAATGTCCATTGTCAATTAAACTTGCAAAGGGTATTTTTTGTGTTGGTTTATCTTTTTCATTAATCTCTAATAAATTATTTTTTAGAGATTTAATTTTTTTTAATCTTTTAATGGCTAAATTAAAATAACCTTCATCTTTTTCAAAACCAATGTAATTTCTACCCAAATATTTTGACTCAGCACAGAAACTTGCTGTGCCTGCAAAAGGTTCTAGTACTAAATCTCCTTGTATCGATGACTGAATAATAATTTTTTTCATTAAAGCTAAGGGTTTTTGAGTTGGGTGAGCTGTTTGGTTTTTATTGTTTTTCAGCCTTTCTTTACCTGAACAAATTGGGAAGTTCCAAATACTTCTCTCTTGTCTGTCTTCATTTGCAACCTTTAAAGTATGATAATTAAATTGATACTTAGATTTAGGTTTTTTTGAACACCAGATAAGAGTTTCATGCGCATTAGTAAGTCTGGTTGCCCTAAAATTTGGTAACGGGTTAGATTTGGCCCAAATCACATCATTTAAAATCCAAAAGTTTAAATCTTGTAGAATTTTTCCAATTCTAAAAATATTATGATATGAACCAATAATCCATAACCCCCCATCAGGTTTAAGAACTCTTTTACACTCAGTTAAATAAGAAAAGGTAAAATCATCATAACTCGAGTAGCTATCAAATTTATCCCAATCCTGATTGACACCATTGACAATGGAATGATTTGGTCTAGTTAAAACTTTGTTTAATTGTAAATTATAAGGAGGGTCTAAGAAAACTAAATCAATTGTCTGATCTTCTATCTTAGCCAATAGATCAAGACAATCACCTAAATATAGGTTATTTGATTTCAACACGTATGAATCTTAATATTTATAAAGAATCTTGTGTAAAAAAAACCTACTCTACTGTTGATAACTAAGTAGATAACTTTTTGATAAGTTTACTTATAGGTTGATAAGTGGTCCTATGATATTTGCTGACCCCATGTGTATAAATAGCGCTTAAGTGAGACTTTGTACCGTACCCAGCATTTTTATTCCATTGATAATTACCATCTAATGAGTGGAGTTTCAGAAGTAATTTGTCTCTGAAGACTTTTGCTATAATTGAAGCTGCTGACACCTGATTAATTTTATCATCTGCTTTAATTAAAGATTTCACCTTATAACCTTTCATTTCGCTTGGAATAAATTTTCCATCTATGATGATCGTATCTGATTTTTTAGACAACAAAATTATCGATTGTTTCATGCTTTGCAAAACTACATTGTGAATATTAAACCTTTCAATAAATTTTTTTTTTCCAAAAATAATTTGATAATTATAGTCGAAACCTTTATTTAATCTGAAATATTCATAAATTTCCTCTCTCTTTTTTTTATTTATTTTTTTTGAGTCAGAGACAGTAAATGGAAGTTTATCAAATAAGGAATTTTGTGATCTAAAAGCACAAATTATTGCACTACCAACAAGAGATCCTCTGCCAACCTCGTCGACTCCAACAACATATTCACTCATCAAGTCTAGGTATTAGTTCGACAAAATTACATGGCTTGTGTCTTATGTCTAATTGATGAAAAAGAATATCATTCCAAGCATCCCTAACAGCAGAAGTAGATCCAGGTAAACAAAAAATGTAAGTTTGATTTAATAAAAATGCACTTGCTCGAGATTGTATAGTAGAGGTTCCAATTTTTTTATAGCTTAATTGTCTAAACAATTCACCAAATCCCGGAATTTCAACTTGAGATATTTTTTTTAAGGCATCAATAGTATTATCTCTTCCCGTCAGACCAGTTCCACCTGAAGTAATTATTACATCGTGTTCGATAGATGCTGTTAATTTCTGAATAATAGGAATAAAGAGCTTAGGTTCATCTTCAATAATCTGATAGTGGGATACAGAATGTCCTTTTTTTTGTATCAGTTCTTTTAATGTATTGCCTGATTTATCGTCACTTTCTTTTCTTGTATCTGATAAAGTGATTACGGCAATACTTATTTGTTTAAATGTTATTTTTTCATCAATCATTAATCAAGATAGTATTAGTGGCTATGAGTTCATCAGCATAATTGAATGAATTATGATTTATTAATTCATAAATAACAAGATTAGTTAGAACTCTCTCAACAAACATTCTTGTTTCTCTTGATGGTATAGACTCAATTAAAAGAAAACTATCATCGTTAAATGTAGTTTTTTTCATCCATTTTGAAAGATTTCCTGGCCCTGCATTATATGAGATTAAAGCCTTTAGCAAATCTCCATTAATATAATTGATAGATAATAAATTTTGAAGGTAAAGGCTACCTGTTTCAACATTAATTTCAGGATCATACAATATTCTCGGATTAGACTTAAATTTATATTTTTTATTTACCATGTGAGCAGTTGATGGAAGAATTTGCATCAATCCATATGCACTTTTACCACTTTTTGCAAAAGCACTAAACTGCGACTCTTGTCTAATCATGCTTATAATAATAGTTGGGTCAATACTATTGAAATTGTAATCTTGTATCCATTTTGGTGTTGGATATAAAAAATTTATGGGGGCATCATCTTTAAACAAGTATTTTGCTGTTTTAATTTGCAGGGAACTCAGATCATTTTTAATAGAAAAATTTAGGATTAGTCTTTTAAATCTTTCATTTGTAATGTTTTGAAGTCTATTTAATTCTATCTCTGCAATTGGAAGTTCATCGATTTCAATTAAGGCCTGAATTCTCTCACCTAATTTTGTATCTAAAAATGATTCAAGATCCGAGCTCATTAATGAGGTATTAAATTCAAAGTCTTGAATAGTTTTATCTAAAATTCTACAAGATAAAATTGAGTATATATTAAAACTTGGTTTACAAGATTTATTTAGAGCCTCTAAAGATGCTTTGAAAGTAATTTCATCATTAGCATCTTTTGTTGAGGATAAAAATGACCAATAAGTACCAGCATCCCTTAACCATTTGTTATCTGAAATTTTTGAGAGTATTAAAAATTGTCTCGAGGCTTTTTGGAAATTTCCTTTTCTATAATAGGAGAGACCTTTGATCCATAAGCCCTCATCGTAAGGTTGACTTAAGAAAGCTTCATCATTTAAAATATTTATAGCCTTATCATCTAAATCCGCAAGGTAGTAGCCATTGGCAATTTTGGAAAGTAGAAAAGATTTTTCTTTTTGATTAAAATATTTTATGTGGTGGTTTAAATACTCTAATGCTCCAGTAGGCCATCCTCTTCCAACTCTTGATCTTACTGTATTATAAATACTAATTTTTTTTGAGTAATTTTTATTTGAAAATATTTTATTTGATTTAGTTGAGACAGTTTCTTGTGACTTATCTTTTTGAAAGATCTCATCAAAAAGTGGGTATGAATTTTTTTTTGGTTTTTTTGCCCCCTCTGGCATTCTCCTTACTCCCAATTTATAAATTCTTCTCGCTTCGTAATGATCACTATATTCAATCAACCAATCTCGCAGCTCCAAAAAACTAGAGCGATGTGCTGTTGGATGAAGAAGTTTTAAAGCTTGAACATGACCCATAAGAATTAAATCATCTAGTTTTGCTATATCTTTATCACCTTTATCAAAATTTCCATTTCTGTAATCATTAAAAATACTTTTGTAAAGACCAATATCTTTAGAGCTAAGAGCAAAGATACTCTGTGAGTAAAAAAACGTTAAAGTTAATATAAGTATAATTCTCAATTTATCCACCAAGCTGCTTTTTAATTTCTTTTAAATCTTCCCAAGCATCTTTCTTAAGTTCTGGATTATTTATCAATAAAGACGGCTCATATAGCACACGGCATTTTTTGGGCACCACATCATTGGGTGTGTTGAAATCAAACCATTTTCCACGAAGAGACATGGAAGACAAGTCTGCGGCCAATAACATTTTGATGCAATAATTTGACATAATTATTAAATATTTTGGGTTAATCAATTCAATCAACCGATAATTGATAAGTTGTAAAATTGAATTCATTTTGTGGTTATTATCAAATTCACTAAGTCCCCTTGGTATATAAGACATTAAGCTTATTTGTTTTCTATCTAATTTTATGGAGGAAAGCATTTTATCGAATAACTCACCATTTGCTTTATCTATTATCTTTTCATCATTAATGTCGCATTTACCGTAAAAAAATAATATCTTCGAGTTTTTATCACCTTCTACTAGATTGATTTGTTGATTAATATTCAACTTTAATAATTCATTTTTTAAAAAATCCTCTATTTGATCAATACTGGTGGCTTTGCTTGGACTATTGATAATATCTGTATTTATTTGGTTATCGGAATCATCTTGAGATTTTTTTACTTGAAATTCCTCCAGATTCATCAATTCCAAAAGAATATTTTTTTGGTAATCTTGGTTATTCATGATCAAAAAATTATCTTTTAGTTTATATTTTATATGTTTTTTTGGATTTATTGTATATGCATATGGGTCTCAATTAAAAAATACTTTCGAAAATCAACTTCTTAGTTCAATTTATTCTGAATACAATAACGATTATTTAATTTGGGAAAAATTACCTAAATATAATTTTTCAAATGATCATACCTCAACCTTACTAAGTAATATTATTATAGGAAATTATACTTTTGATAATATTAGTAAAATTGAAAGTGGATTTATTCATGAAATTGTTCTTTTTCTAAAGAATCTAAGTGATGACAAATGCCTAAATATTCCTGACAAAAAACAAATTTATATTTTTGAAGAGGCCATATTAAAAAGCATAAATTTTTGGATGACTTTTTGCAATCAGCACAATGGTCAAAAAAATTTAAAAAGTTTGAATGCAATAGATAGTCGATTTACAAATTTAAAATATATCAATAATATTTTTTACTATCATCTTCAAAAGGACTTAAAAAGTTTGAGAGAAATTAATGAAGAAATAACATCAAATGTACAAACACTCTCTATCTTTAATTCTAAAGAATTAAATGTAATGGACAGTATTTTCAATTATCATAACATTAATTTTCCACTGTCAGATTTTATTCAGTCATCAACTACTTTTAATAATTTGTCTATTGAATTAGATCAAAATTACATAGTTAAGGATTACGAAGACATAATATATCTTCAACTATTTCAAACTAGTACTTATTATTTTTATGCTCGTGAGTATAAAAAAGCACTTGCTTTATTATCTTATTTAATCGAAATAAATCCGGATAATAGGGATTATTATCTTTATAAAAAAATTTCATTTTTAGCAGAATTAAATCCAAGTGAAGAAATACTAAAATTAATCCAAAATTTTAACCCAACTGACATAAATTTTAATTTTTTTAAAAACTACCTTTATATCTCAACATCATTTGAATTAGACACTGATATGACTGACTTAGTGTATTTTATAAACAATAGCGATCATCAAACTGATTGGATAAATCTAGAGTTATCATTTCTTGTTGCGATGGAAATGTACTTTTTAAATGATAATAGTGGCGCTTTAGATTTTATAAATAAGTGTTGCGAGAATATTATAGAGAATTCTGATGATGCAATTCATCTTTTCAAATATGGTATTTTGCTAGAGAGAAATAATGAAATCAAAAAAGCTGAGGAAATTATCCAAAAAAGTATTGATATATCTAAAAGTTCATATCCTTATATATTAAATTATCTTGCATATTTATGGGTTGAGAATGATAGAAAATTAGATCTTGCAGAAAGTATGCTTCAAAAGGCAGTAAAAGACTCAAATTATAGTGATGGGGCTATACTTGATAGTTTGGGATGGCTTTATTATAAGAAAGATAATTTCGATTTGGCAGAAAAATGGATTTACGATGCCTATCAACTTGAACCTTCAGAGCCAGAAATAATAGATCATTTATCTCAAATTTATTATGAATTAGGCAGATACAAAGAGTCAAAATTTTTAGATAATAAAATTATACTATTTCATAAAGATTATTTTAAATACGAGGAAGTTTTAAGTAGAAATGAAAATAAGTAAATTAACAAGTTATGCTAAAATAAATCTTGATTTAAAAATTATATATTATGATAAAATTATAAAAAAACATAAGATTTCTTCTAAAGTTGTTATTTTAAGATTAAATGATTTAATTACTGTATCTAATTCTACAAAGTTACAAATTACTTATTACGATCAAAATAAAAAAATAATCAAATTGAAAAATGATATTATAAAAAAATCAATTCTTTTTTTTGATAGAAAATATAAAACTAAAACAAAATTAAAATTTTTAGTTTACAAAAAAATACCAATTGGTTATGGGTTAGGAGGTGGATCCTCAAATGCAGCCTCAATTTTGAAATTTCTATATAAATATCATCAAATTACTTCAAAAAACTTTGAAAAAGATGCACCATTAATTGGTTCAGATGTAATTATTTTTAAAGATAAATATCCAAAAATAATTGATGGATTAAGTCAGTATAAATACCTCAAGGCAAAAAAATATTATTGGAGAAAAGTTTACTTAATTTTTCCTTCACAAAAAAATTTAACTAAAAAAATTTATAATTATTTTAAAAACCATAATATGGGAGCAAAAAAACAACTAATATCTCAAAATAATTTGATTAGTTCATCTATGTTGTTAAATAAAGAGTTTAAAGAATTATTTATGTTCCTTTTGGATTATAGGAAAGATTTCCTAAAATTTGGCATGAGTGGTAGTGGATCTTCAATTTTTGTATCTTTCAAGAAAATCGCAAAAGAAAGGTCGATTTTTAGGGAGATTAATAAATTTTATCCTTCAGTTAGAATTGAAAAATCCTCTTATTTCGGATAAGTTCTTTAAATCCTGATGGGGCGTAGCCAAGCGGTAAGGCACCGGTTTTTGGTATCGGCATGCGTAGGTTCGAATCCTACCGCCCCAGCCATATCTAAGCTATAAATTGAAATAATATGAAACAACTTTTATTTTCACTTAAAGAGGGATCAGTTAGTTATCATAAAAAAGAAATTTTAAAAGAACTTGATATAAATATTCATCGAAAAGATTTTATTGCTCTTGTTGGTAAAAATGGGGCAGGGAAATCAACCCTAATGAATGTCATATCAGGTCAACATGATATTGATGCTGGTGAAAAATGGAGTATTGATAATTTTGCTGTAAATTATTTCAACCAAAATTTTGTATTAAATGATGATAATAACACCGTTGAGCAAGAAATTTTATCTGTAATCAAAAATCAAGATAATAATTATGAGATAGATATATTTTGCAATAATTTAAGTATTGATAAAAACAGTTTAATTAAACATTTATCTGGGGGGCAAAAAAGGAGAGTAGGGCTAATCAAAAATTTAATCAAACCATCTGATCTTTTGCTATTAGATGAACCAACTAATCATTTAGACTTGGACACAATTGTTTGGCTAGAAAATTATTTAAAAAAACTAGATTGTGCAATTTTATGTGTAAGTCATGATAGACAATTTCTTAAAAACTTTACAAATAAAATATTATGGATAGATCGATCTAAAATAAAAATAAACTACAAAGGTTATAGTGATTTTGATAATTGGTCTGAGACTCTTTTATCACAAGAAGAGAGAGAACTACAAAATAGGAAGCAATTTGTCAATTTAGAGGTGAATTGGGCTAATAAAGGAGTTAAAGCAAGAGTTAAAAGAAATACCAGAAGGTTAGAACAAGCTAAAGACTTAAAGGAAAATTTAGACAAAGATATTAGCGAATTTAAAAAAGCTACAAAAAAGATTGAAATTAATCAAATTTATGAGAATTCAAAGAATTTTAAAAATGTTGCAGAGTTTCACAATGCAGAATTTTACTATGAAGAAAATAATAAAAATTTTATTTTAAAAAACTTTAATTTAAAAATAAGCAAAAAAGATAGAATTGGTCTTTTGGGAGGTAATGGATCTGGAAAAACAACTTTTTTAAAAATTTTACTTAATGAACTGAATTTAAAATCGGGAACTTTAAAATTAAGAAAAGAGTTAGAGTTTTCCTATTTTGATCAATTAAGAAATGATTTAAAAGACAATTTACCAATAAAGAAGGTCTTAGTCCCCTCTGGTGGCGATTACTTAAAAACGCAGGGTAAAGAGAGACATGTATGCAGTTATTTAAAAGATTTCCATTTTGATCCATCTAAAGCAAATGATCCTGTCGGGAGTTTATCTGGTGGAATGAAAAATCGACTACTTTTATCAAAAGTCTTATCAAATCCTAAAAGTGGCTTAATCTTAGATGAGCCTACTAATGACCTTGATATTGATACTTTAGATTTAGTAGAGTCTATACTTTCTAATTACAACGGGACTCTCGTAGTTGTCTCACACAATAGAGATTTTTTAGACAAATTAGTAAATAAAATATTATTTTTTAAAGGAAATGGTGATGTTTTGTTATTTAATGGTGGCTATCATGACTTCTTAAAAAACAAAGATCTTCTTGAAAATGATACTAATAACTATTCTCAAAATGAAAATAAATCTGAAAAGAAAAATATAAATTTAAAAAATTTACATAAAAAAAAGTTAACCTTTAAATTACAATATGAGCTTAATAATTTACCCAAGCAAATAGACCTTTTGAAAGAAGAAATTGTTCATTTAGAAAAAATCATAGAGGCACCAGATCTTTATAAAAAGGACTATGAGTTATTTATTAGCACAACTAAAAAATTAGGCTCTCTCCAAATAGAATTGGAAAATAAAGAGCAAAGATGGCTAGAACTCATGGAATTAAATTAGAAGATGAATTTAAAAAAAAAAGTAGAAGAAATCTCTAATATTTCTAATTTTGATGAAATCTGCAGTATGCTTCCATTTGAAAAAAAGGATATTTATCTTATTGGAGGAGCCACTAGGTCGTTATTATCGGATAATCACGAAAACAAAGATATTGATGTAGTTATTCCAGAATTAGATGATCGAACGGTCGATAAAATTTTAGATAAATATGATAGTGCAAAATATTATCAAGCTTATAAAAGTATATCGTTCGAATTAGGTGATTTTGAGTTCCAGATAAATTCATTTAGAAAAGATGTAGCCCCATCTGGAAGACATTCAAAAATTGCTAATGCCTTGAGTATTAAAGAGGACTCTTTAAGAAGAGATTTTACATTTAATAGCATATACATAAATTTAATCGGGGAGGTGTTCGATTTTTATTCAGGTGTTGAGCATTTTAAAAATAACTACTTGAAGTTTATTTTTGACCCAATTGTACAAATTCAAAAAGATTATCTAAGGGCAATAAGATATATCAGGTTTCTTTCATTATTTGAAAATACAAAAACCTTTCCAGCTGATTTGGAAGCTATAATGTTACTCTCAAAAAACATTACAGATTTTGTAAAAGAAAAAAAAATATCACAAGAGCTTAATAAGATCTACAAGATGCCATTTCCAAAAAATACCATTACTTTTTTAAAAGCGAATAATGAGCTGAGGCAATTTTTAGATTTTTTATCTTAAAAATCAGCTTTAATTGATGAAACGACAATTGCAACAGAGGTAGCAAGATTTAATGACCTTGTTTTGCTGCTTATCGGTATCGTTATTTTGTTATTGACAGTATTATGAATTGTTTCTGGCACACCTGCTGTTTCTTTTCCAAATAAAATAATATCATTATCTTCAAACTTAAACTCATAAAGATTATTGTCGGTTTTAGTAGTGGCTAAGATTATTCTGTTGTTATTTTTTTTTGAATATAAATAAAAATTATCCCAATTTACATGATTTACAATTTCACAATGGTCTATGTAATCCATCACAGCGCCTTTAAATCTTTTATCTGTCATGGAGAAAGGCAAAGGTTTGATTATGTGAAGGGGAAACTCTAAACAAGCAGCGGTTCTGATAATCACACCAAGATTTTGAGGCATATCGGGCTGATAGAGACAAATTGCAAATTTATGCGTCATGATGACTACTACTTATGCTACATCTTACTAATAAAATCTACTTAGATTTAAACCCAAATGTCAGATAGTAAAAAACCAAGAAGAGATTTTATTAAATTATCAGCAATGACCCTAGGAGGGGTTGGGGCTGCTAGTTTACTTATTCCTTTTATATCGAGCATGAATCCAGGCAAAGATACTCTAGCCTTGGCATCAACTGAAATAGATTTATCTCCCTTGGAAGAGGGCCAGAGTTTGACAGTAATATGGAGAGGTAAACCTGTTTTTATAAAGCATCGAACAAAAAGTGAAATTGACAGTGCTAGAAACATTTCTTTAGAGGAATTACCAGATGCAGAGGAGGACTCTGCTAGAGTTCAAAAAGATAATTGGTTAGTTGTATTAGGTGTTTGTACTCATTTAGGTTGTGTACCTCTTGGACAAAAAGCTTCGGATACAAAAGGAGATTATGGCGGATGGTTTTGCCCTTGTCATGGTTCTCATTATGATACTTCTGGCAGGATAAGAAAAGGACCAGCTCCGACTAATTTACCTGTTCCCCCATACGTTTTTTTAACAGATAACAGAATAAAGATAGGATAATTTAATGAGCTCAAATGAATTACAAGGTTATAAAAAAACACTAAATTCACCATACACTGGTATAAAAGGTTGGATTGACTCTAGACTTCCTCTGATAAGAATGATGGAAGCAGAATATTTGAAGTTTCCTGTCCCCAAATCACTCAATTATTTTTGGTCATTTGGTGGTATAGCTATGTTTTGTCTTATAGGACTAATTTTAACAGGAATTTTTCTAGGGTTTCATTATAAGCCTTCAGCCGATGATGCCTTTGACTCTGTTGAAAGGATCATGAGAGACGTTAGTTTTGGTTGGTTAATTAGATATTTACATGCCAACTTAGTGTCTTTTTTCTTTATAGCTACTTTTATTCACATTTTTAGAGCTTTATATTTTGGATCATACAAAGCACCCAGAGAGTTAGTCTACATTTTTGGTTTGACTATGTTTATGCTGATGATGGCAACTGCATTTCTAGGATATACACTCCCATGGGGTCAGATGTCTTATTGGGGAGCAACAGTTATAACAAATCTCTTCTCAGCTATTCCTGTTGTAGGAGATGCGATACTTACATTACTTCTTGGTGACTTCACTGTTGGTGACTCAGCTGTTAATCGTTTTTATGTACTTCATTGGCTATTAGCTTTTGCAATTGTCGGTTTAGTAGTCTTTCACGTAATTACACTGCATATGACTGGTTCTAATAATCCGACTGGCACAGAGCCTCAAAGCTGGGATGAAACAGTGAGTTTTCATCCATACGTAACTATTAAAGATCTAAATGCTACAATATTTTTCTTTATCATTTTGGCATTTATTCTCTTTTATTACCCAAATATTTTAGGCCACTCCGATAATTACATCAAAGCTAACCCTATGGTAACTCCTGCACATATTGTGCCTGAGTGGTACTTTCTACCTTTCTATGCAATACTTAGAGCTATTCCAGATAAACTAGGCGGTGTGATAGCTATGTTTAGCTCCATTCTAGCATTAGGCTTACTACCATGGCTGGACACATCTAAAGTTAGATCATGTTTATTTAGACCTATCTGGAGATACTGTGTTCTCTTGTTTGCTGTAAACTTTTTGGTTCTTATGTATGTTGGAGGTAAACCTGCTGAAGGTCTTTATGTACTTATCTCAAGGATTGGAACTGCATATTGGTTTTTGTTTATATTTGTTTTAGCCCCACTTGTAGGATTTTTAGAAACACCACGACAACCTCTAACTATCACAAATTATTTGCAAAGCAAAAAAGCCTAATATGAGAAAAGCTCTACTGGCCATTTTTTTACTTTTTAGTTTCAATTTGTATGGTGCTGGAGCTAAAATTGATATTCCAAAATATGATTGGTCTTGGAAAGGTTTTTTCGGTACATATGATCGTGCCTCAGCTCAAAGAGGTTTAAAAGTTTATAGAGAAGTTTGCGCTGGATGCCATTCCATGAATTATTTGTCTTATAGAAATTTAGCGGACCTTGGTTTTAGTGAAGATCATATAAAAGCTATTGCAGCCGAACACTTAGTTTTAGATGGACCAAATGATGAAGGAGAAATGTTTGAAAGAGACGGAATTCCCTCAGATCAGTTTGTTAACCCATATCTTAATGAAAATGCTGCTAGAGCTGCCAATAACGGAGCTTACCCACCTGATTTATCTTTAATAGTTAAAGCAAGACCTAAAGGTGCTGATTACATTAAAGCATTGTTGCTTGGATATGTTGATCCACCAGAGAGTATGAAAGTTCCAAAAGGTCAACACTATAATAAATTTATGGCAGGTAATCTAATTGCCATGACATCTCCTTTGTCTGATGGTCTTGTTGATTATGATGATGGAACTGAAAGCACAATGGATCAAATGACAACAGATGTTACAACTTTTTTAGCTTGGGCAGCTGAGCCTAGCTTAGAGGACCGAAAGAGAATGGGTTTAAAAGTGATATTATTTTTATTGGTATTGTTCGTCTTAGCCTATATTTCTAAACAACAAATTTGGAGAAATATTAAACATTAAATAAGAAGTGGATAATATCGCCATCTTTGACTACATATTCTTTTCCCTCCAATCTTAACTTTCCTTTTTCTTTAGCGCCACTTTCTCCCTTGTATTCAATATAATCTTCATATGAAATTGTCTCAGCTCTAATAAAACCTTTTTCCATATCACTATGAATTTCTCCAGCAGCATTGGGCGCTAACGTACCTCTAATAATCGTCCATGCTCTTAGCTCTTTCTCACCAGCAGTAAAAAAATTTATATAATTTAAAAGTTCATAACCTTTTTTAATAACTCTTTTAAGACCGGTTTCTTTAAGGCCTATACTATCAAGAAACATTTTTTTTTCTTCATGATCGTTTATTTGTGAAATTTCAGACTCAATTTTAGCACTTACAATCAATGTCTCTGAGTCATTCAATTTAGAATATTCCTCAATAGTTTTAGTGTATGCATTTCCGCTTACAGATGAATTTTCATCAACATTACAAACATATACAACAGGTTTAATAGATATAAGTTGAAAAATATGCAAATATTCAATCTCATCTTTATTTAAATTGCTCAAAATTCCTTTTTCTTTAGAAATAAGATCTATTGCTTTTTCAATTATCAATATCTTTTTTTTATCATCATCTGTTTTTTGAGTTTTTTTTAGTTTCTGATAATTTTTTTCCAAGATCTCTAGATCAGATAAAGCTAATTCAGCATTAATTATTTTTATATCTTCGAGAGGATTAATTCTATTTTCAACGTGTTGTATATCATCATCTTCAAAACATCTCACAATATGAAATAATGCATTAACTGAGCGTATATGAGATAAAAAAGCATTCCCAAGACCCTCACCTTTGGAGGCTCCTTTTACAAGACCTGCAATATCAACTATTTCAAAAGCTGCAGGAATTATTTTTTGTGGGTTGCATATTGCAGCAATTTTTTGAATTCTATCATCTGGCACTCTTACTAAAGAGCTATTTGGGTCAATTGTTGCAAAAGGATAATTGGCTGCTAAAGCTTGCTCATTTTCACATAAAGCATTAAATAAAGTAGATTTTCCAACATTTGGCAGGCCAATGATTCCGCACTTCATTTAAATGCCTAGATTAGATAAATGTTTCGATACAAATATCTGAGATAAGTTTAAGTATATAACTTCAAATAATAAGATGAGCTGTTTCTTTTCTTCTGTATTAAAGTTACCCAGTACATGTTTTGTCACCTTATCTTTAACACCAGGATGACCAATTCCAATTCTGAGCTTCCAATAATTATCTCCAATTTTACTACTGATACTTCTTAGCCCATTATGACCAGCGTTTCCTCCCGCAAATTTAATTTTAATCTCCCCTAAATCCAAATCTAGTTCGTCATATAGAACAAATATTTCATCTAACTTACTGAGTTTATTTGTTTTGAGGCTCAGTATACCGTTTCCGGACTCATTCATATAACTTTCAGATAAAGCGATTTGACATTTTTGGCCATCAAGTAGGAAAGAATTAGAAAGTTTAAAGTTCTTAAACTTTTTTAGTTTGAGTTCTAATTTATCGACTAGAAATTCTCCAAGTAATAGTCCAGCGTTATGCCTATTATTTTTATGTTTAACTGTTGGATTGCCTAGGCAATATAAAGTAAGCATATAGATAGACTATATTATTCGGCTGCTTTTTCTTCTTCTTTCTTATCTTCGGTTTTTTCTGCTGTTTCTTCAGTTGTCTCTTCGGTTTCTTCTGGTTCTGGTTCTTTTTCAACCTTTGGAGCCTGAACCGTAGCTAACATAAAATCTCTACCTTGAATAGTGGGCTTCATTCCCTCACTTAAAGTCACAGAACTTAATCTGATATCATCACCAATTTCCTTACCCTCAAGAGAGATAACAAATTTTTCTGGTATATTATTAGCAAGACAAGACAACTCGATTTCTCTTCGAACAACGTTTAAGATACCACCTTGTTTTAATCCAGGAGATAACTCTTGGTTGGTAAATTCAACAGGGACTGATATTACTATTCTTGTTTTTTCATCCACTCTTTGAAAATCTACATGAATAGGGTTATGTTTAACTTTATGTCTTTGAACACTTTTGACAATTACTGCTTCTTTTTTATCACCAAATTCGACTTCAAATATTTTTGAGTAGAAGCCACCCTCATCAAATCTTTTTTTAAGCTGAATAGTGTCGACTGCTACCATTACAGGGTCAGTCTTACCACCATAAATAATAGAGGGTATCAAACCATCTTTTAAATATGGATTAGTATTTCCTTTTTTTCGCTCTTTAGCTGGGATATTTCCACTGATTTTCATAGGCTGAGTTTATACAACAAAATCCTAGATTAATCAAACAGAGAAGATATAGAAGTTTCGTTATTAATACGCTTTATAGCCTCACCAAAAAGGGGAGCTACAGATAAATACCTCATTGATGAGGGCACTTCAAAAGTGGGTTTGATTGTATTGGTACAAACCATTTCCTCTAAAACTGAATTATTTATGTTGTCTAAAGCCTTTCCAGAGTAAACACCATGAGAACAATATCCATAAACCTCTATGGCACCATTCTCTTTAAGAGCTTTAGCCGCATTGCAAATTGTTCCTCCTGAGTCAACCAAATCGTCAACGATTATACATTTTTTTCCATCAACCGAGCCTATGACATTCATAGCATTAGACACACCTGGAGCGTCTCTACGTTTATCAATTATAGCTAAATCAGCGTCGAGTTTTTTTGCAAATGCTCTAGCTCTTAAAACACCTCCGACGTCTGGAGAGACAAATACAAGATTTTCATCCCTTTTATTTGATTTAATGTCACTCATGAACATATTAGTTGCATATAGGTTGTCTAAGGGGATATCAAAAAAACCTTGAATTTGACCTGCGTGTAGATCCATTGTTAAAACTCTATTTGCACCAGCTGTGGTAATTAGATTGGCTACTAATTTTGCTGATATAGGAGTTCTTGGTCCAGTTTTTCTATCCTGTCTTGCATAACCAAAATATGGCAAAACAGCAGTGATTCTTTTTGCAGACCCACGTTTTAGAGCATCAATTGCTACCAATAATTCCATTAAATTGTCATTGGCAGGGAAAGAAGTTGATTGAACTAAAAAAACATCTTCTCCTCGAACGTTTTCTCCAATTTCAACAAATATCTCTTTATCAGAAAACCTTGTCATAGTTGTTTCAGATAATTGAATTTTTAGATATTCTGAAATCTCTTTAGATAACTCAATGTTACTATTTCCAGAAATAATTTTCATTAGTTAGCTTGGTTATATAGTAAAATGTATATCCATACAAAGTTAAATTATAGATACCAAGCTTAAATTTCTCCCATAATCTCTGTATTTGAGATGAATACTTCTTCGATAACTAAAATATTTTAAGTTTTTAAAAGTATCTATTTTGGAGTCTACAATTTCAGAAATACCAAAAGCATTCAATTTACGTTTAGCAAGTTTAGGAAGGTCAAAATAATATTTATCATCTTTTTTAGTCCATAAACCTTTATCTTTAAATTTCATATCATTTATGAATTCTCTAGATACCTCGTAAGAGTTCTTTCTTATACAAGGTCCTATAAAAGCCCTAATATTTGACTTTATGGAGCCAATTTGAAGCATTTTATTTATGGTATTTTCGATGATATCTCTTTTTAAACCTCTCCATCCTGCATGGCAAATTCCTATGACTTTATTTTGGTAATCAATAAATATTATTGGCAAACAATCAGCTGTCGTAATACCGAGAATAAATTTATCATCTCGTGTCACAACACCATCACAATTGTAAACAGATTTATTTTTTTTAACTATAAGACATTTGCTTGAATGTGATTGGTTAGGAATAATTAATACTTTTTTTTCTCTAGATATGAGATTTTTAGCAATTTCAATATTTTCTTTTACATTATTTTTATTATCTCTAGACTTTAATCCGCAATTAAGAGAATTATAAATCCCCTTTGATTTTCCATTTTTATTATTAAAAAACTTAAATTTTACTGATTGTTCCATCTTTTTTAAAAGAGAGATTCAAAAATACCTGACCCATATCATTAAATTTTTCTCCACTAATTAACTCAATAATTTCTCTAATATTCTTGTTACTTGATTTTAGGTATTCGTTTGGGAGATTATTACAAATTAAATCTTTTTGGTTTATAATTTGTGGATTTTTACTAATAAAAAAATCCTTTAATAACTCGAAATTAACCCCGAAAGAATAATCTACATTTTCAAATTCATCAAATAAGTCTAATTTTTTATGGCTCGATAATAATCTAAGAGTACTTTTTAATGGTAATTTCGTGTAGCCATAATCAGTTGTAGTAAAAAAATAATTTTTGCAATTTAAGTTTTGAATATCACTAAGTATATTCAAAATTAAATTTGAATGCTCAAGTATATCATTATTTTTAAATTTGTATTTTGAATAGCGATCTATTAATTCTCCAGACATCGCAACACTATCTTGAATTAAAAAATATCTATTATTTTCTCTTGATATTTTTATTTCATTAAAATTACCATTATTAAATATAAATTGCTTAGACCCAATGGCGTCAAAAAATTCGTTAGAGTAAATAAAAACAGTATCGTCGTTATCTATTTCATAATCATAGATATTTTCTATAAAATTAAATTCTACATCTGATCTTTCAAAAATTTTTCCTTTAAAATAATCACTTCTTTCTAATAAAGTAATGTTATTAACATTGATATTCTTTGATTTAAGATAATGATAAATATCTAATGTAAGTATCCCATTACCAGGACCTAACTCCAATAAATTTACATTTTTAACCTTTGGAAATTCTTTTAAAAACTGATTAGTAAGGGCCATGCTAAATAAAGAGGATATTTCAGGAGATGTCATAAACTGACCATCTTTGCCAATTTTTTCAATATTTGGTTTATTATAGAAACCTGAGTCTTTATCAAAATTAGAGATTTCTACAAAATCTTGAATATTAATTGAACCAACTGATTTGATGATGGTATCTATTTTTGCTTGTATTGACATAAATATAGAAAATAAAAACCAAGTATTACAATTGGGATTGATAATAGTTGACCCTGAGATAATAAATTAAATTTTAAGCCTACTTGAATATCAGGCACTCTAAAATTTTCAATTATAATTCTAGATAATCCATAATTAATTAAAAAGATAGATGTTATAAACCCATTTTTTACTCTAAGTTTATAATAGAATAATAGTAGTAAAATAGCTGGTATTAATCCTTCAAATACGGCTTCATATATTTGGGATATATGTCTAAAAAAATCCTCATTTGGGTAACGAACGCTTAAAAAAAATTCTGTTGGCTTTCCTATTAATTCTTTATTTAGAAAATTAGAAATTCTACCTAAAAAAATTCCAAATGGAGCAGTTATACTTAAAAGATCAGAAAGTTTAAAAATAGAAATATTTTTTTTAATTGAAAATATAATAGTTGTTAAGATAATTCCAATTAAAGCTCCGTGAAATGACATACCACCCTGCCAAACTTTTAATATTTCAAAAGGGTTTTGAATATAAAAATTCAAATTATAAAAAATTGCATAGCCTAATCTTCCACCAATTATGACAGAAATAAATAAATAAAAAAATAAGTCTTCAAGTTTTTTTTTATCCAAACCAAATTGCTTTAAATTATTATATGCAAAAAAATAAAAGTAAATAAATCCAAGAATATAAGATATGCTGTACCACCTTATGGTTAAACCGAACAGCTCAAAAGCTACTGGCGATAAAAAACTAGGATATTCAAACACTGTAAAAACTAATAATACAACTTACGTGTCACACAAAGACAAACTTTATCTTAAGTTATCAAAAATACTTTATAATTCAGTTGAAGTTGCCCAAATTTTTAATGATTTCAAATCAGATTTTAAAAAATTAAAGAAATATTTAATCAACAGAAAAGATTAAATTTAACCAATATTATGCAATTTAATACTATATATAGTATTTACTAAGATAAGTAATGTGATACATATTGTGTATGACTCAAAAAAACATTGATTCTAGCCCCATTTCTATTCTCGAAGACATTTTCAATGTTAAAAAGCTATCTAAACACAATGAAAACAACGATATTTCTCTTTTAACGGAGATCCATGAACAAAAAGTAATAATGGATTTTCAATGGATTGATGATTTAAAAGTGCTCATATCATCATTTAGTATTGATAATTATGAATATAGCTTTCTTACCAATCATATGAATAAAATTAACAATAATCTGGTTATTGGTACACTTAAACAAAATAATAAAAATAAAATTATTTATAGACATAGTCTCCCAATTTCAGGAAAAGCAACTACAGAAGATATTAGAAGTTACTTGGAAAATATATTATCTGAATTTAATCACCTTGTTTCCGTGTTACTAAAAAGCGATAAAGTTGTAGAGACTACTCAAATTTTAATTAATCAAAAAATTGTCGGCCACGCTTAAGCCAAAAGTACTTTTTATAGGTTTTGGACACCTAGCTAAATCCTTATTATCAAAAAAACTACTAAACTCTGTGATCATTCACGCATTAAATTCGAAAGGTATAATAAAAAACATAAATTTAAAAAAAAAAATATTAAACTTCAATAATGATTATAATTATATATTTTTTCTAATTCGACCAAAAACATTCCTAACTTCTGGAAATCAATTCCAGAAATATATTTCAAAAGAAACCTTGGTAATTTCTTGTATGGCTGGTATTAAATTATCAACGATTGAAAAAACCTTAAAATCAAAAAAAATTGTAAGAATTATGCCAAATGTAATGGCTTTTAATAATAAATCTCAAACTCATATTTATATGAAAAATAAAAATTTATTTGATAGTAAACTAAAAAAAATATTATCCACTTTCGGAACAATTATTAATGTTAGAAATGAAGATCAAATTAATTTTGCAACATCAGTTTTCGGCAGTGGACCAGCATTTATTGCATATATAGTAAATATTTTTGTAAAAGTATCCAAAAAACTTGCTAAGCCCTACCATATAAATGAAAAAGAAGTAATAGAATTATTCAAAAATGTATTAGAAACTAATTATTCATCTAAAATGTTAGATGATTTTGTAAAATCTATTTCGAGTAAGAAAGGGACTACAGAAGCAGGAG
>CABYRQ010000013.1 GCA_902521485.1 uncultured Alphaproteobacteria bacterium
ATTTATTGAAACTGTATTTCATTATTATGAACAATCACTGTTTTCTTTAAAAAAAATTAAAAATAAACTGTATCAAAAAGGTTTTGAACAAATCTTAATTGAGGAATATATCTCTAAAAAAGTATCTGAAAATCCAGATTTAGAGCTCGATATTTTAAAACGATATATTTCTAGAAAAAAACTATCGAAGTTAGAAATTAGTGATCTTAAAAAAAAGCTCTATCAGCAAAGCTTTTCAGAAAATTCTATATACAAAGTAATTAGAGATTAATTATTTAGAAGCAGGGGCTTCAATAGTTTTAGTTGTTTCGTCAGTATTTACAGGTGCTTGACTCTCGGCATCTTTATCTTTTTTAGTTTTTTTAATAATTATTTGCTTACCCCTGTACATACCAGTACTGAGATCAATATGATGGGGTCTTCTCAATTCACCTGATTTTTTGTCTTCTGCGAATAGTTGAGTGCCCGCTCTATGATGAGAGCGTCTCATATTCCTTTTTGAAGGTGTAGTTTTTCTTTTTGGAACTGCCATATTAGAGCGATAACATAATAAAAATTTGTATAAATTACAATAATAATGTATAAATCTGCCCACAATGCAAGAAGAGCAAATCGATTTAGGTCACAAAAGAACATGCCCCTGCGGTAGCGTCAAGTATTATGATTTTTATCAGGACGTAATTAACTGTCCAGAGTGTGGTAAATCTATTGAAGCTGTAAATATAGCAAAACCTAAAAGAGGAAGAAAAGCTGGGATTACTGTTGCCACTCCTGTTAAAGATACAAAGGAAAATGATGATTTAAAAGAGCTTATTGAAGAGACAGAAGAAACTGAAACTCAAACTGAAGATACCGATAACCTAGCAGAAGATATAAGTATTGATATTCCAACCGACAAAAACGACGAAGAAACTAATTAACTTATCTTTTATTTAATATTTCTAATATTTTTGAAGATGCTTCCTCGAACTTTAAATTTGAAGATATTGCGAACTCTCTAGTATATCTTTCAAAAGCAACCTGAAACATCTGACGCTCACTATATGACTGTTCAGTTTGATCATCTTTTCGAAATAGATCTCGAACTACCTCTGAAAGGAGTTTTATATCACCAGAATTTATCTTTTGATCATACTCTTGTGCCCTTCTGCTCCACATTGCCTTTTTAATTTTAGGCTTTTCCTTTAAAACTGAAAGTGTTCTAGTCATAGATGGTTTACTAGTAATATTTCTTAAACCAATCAATTTTGCTTTAGCAAAGGGAACTCTGATTGTTAACTTGTCTTGAAAAAACTGAATTACATACAATTGTTCTTCCACTAAATCATATTGGAACTTTTCTATAGTAAGAATTCTTCCTACGCCGTGGGTAGGATAAACAATATTCTCTCCTGGTTTAAATTCTTGTGGGACTATTACTTTTTTAATCTTAGGGGCTTTTGGAGTAACAATTTTTTTTACTACTTTTTTTACTATCTTTTTTACTACTTTTTTCTTAGCTATTTTTTTTATAGGTTGTTTTTTTTTGGTAGGTTTATTTTTTTTAGCTACAACTTTTTTTTTTGTTTTAACTTTTGTAGTTTTTTTTATTACTTTTTTTGTTGTGGCTTTTTTTTTAACTGGCATTAATCAGCTCCTTTTTCACTGAAATGATTTTCAAATTTATTTTCTACACCTTCCCACTTTTTTGCATCAGTGGGAGCATCTTTTTTTGTAGTTATATTAGGCCAAACTTGTGAATATTTTTCATTTACATCTAACCATTTTGTACCATCGTCCAAGTCATCTGGGATAATAGCTTCAACTGGACATTCCGGTTCACATACTCCGCAGTCGATACATTCATCAGGGTTAATAACAAGCATATTTTCACCTTCGTAAAAGCAGTCAACTGGGCATACTTCAACACAATCCATGTATTTGCACTTGATACACTTATCATTAACTAAGTAGGTCATTGTCTGTCTTTTACTCTATTTCTAATCAATATAAAATCTCTATCTTCTAGGCCAAGTAAAGTTGATATTTTTCTAACAGTAGAAACTTCAAGCTGATCCTCTTTGCTATCAACCATTAAAACTTGCCAGCAAATTAAAATTACATCCATTCTCTGTTCATAAGTAAGTGATGTTTTTAGTCTGTATGAAAATTGAGATAAGTCAGTGTTGAAATGCTGTTGGTTGGCTAATTTATTAAATTGCTCTTTATTATTCTGAATTGGTATCTCAAAGTAAAACTCGACTAACTCAGAGGCTAAATTAATTTCTTGTTCCAAAATTTTGTGATCTGCAATGATAATTTCGTAAATCAGGTTATATAAATCTGACTCAAAAGAATTATCATCATTTTTATCCTTCTTTTCATTAAAGGATTTGAAGAATTTATTTAACATTAATATTTTTTAATTGATCAAAAGGGTTATTAAATAATTTTTTTGATGAAGGCTTTTTTACTTTTTTTGATAGTTTTTTCAATACTTTTTTGTTTTTATTTTGTTTGAACTCAAATATCTTGTTTGCGCTAACTTTTTTAGAAATAATTAAATCATTTTCTGCTATCTCTTGAATATTAAAAGATCTACTTTTTAAAATACTTATTAGTTTATCTTTTTTAATTCCCAAAAGATTAGATAAGTCCATAGGAAGTGAGAAAGGACCTCTGTTTTCTCTTTTGAATAATTGTTTTTCAAATTCATTAAAAATATCAAGCCTAATTAATAAGTCATTTTTAGAAATAAATCCTAAGAAGGTTAATAGCTCTTCGTTTAACTTATTTTGAACATTAAGAGTTGCATTGCCATCTTTTGGAATGTATTCATCAATATTTAACGATTGATTATTATACAAATTCCATAAATGGAACTTTAGCTTCATGTATTCAGGTCTAATTAATTCGGAATTAAATATAACATTCTTTCCTAATCTGAAATTTAGGGAATGAATTTCTTTTCTTTGTGGTTCGTCAATTAGTTTAAATTCGTCTAGTATGTTTATTTGGTAAAAATTATATTGACTTTCGATAATCTTAAAAATGAAACTTCTTTCTTCAGGTTTTGAGTTAAATTTTTTTAGTTTGTCAGATAAATCCAACTTAGAGAGGTAGTTCTCCTCAAACCATTTTTGAATTTTCTCCTGAATTTTTTTTATATGATCAGGTGATACTAGTGAGTCGTCTAAGATCGGTTCTAAAATGGGATGAATGATATCACTCCCTTTTTTAAATATTGCTACATTTGAGTCCCCCCATTTAACATATAAATTTTGAAAATTTCCATTCTCATCTACGTTTGAGTCGATTAGCAGGCTTTGATTCGGTGCAGCTATAAAATTATCAACGTTAAAAGACATATTTGGGGAAATTTGTTCTTTAATTATTTTATGGTAGTTGTTATTTAAAATATCTTTATATTTTTCATCAAAAAAAATTTTAAAACCTTTTATAACTCCTATTTTTTCTTCTTTTATCTTAACATATCTATTATCAGTTAAAGATATATTTTTTTTACTAATATTTAAATTTTGAATCATCTCACTTTTATTTTTATCGACAAATTTTTGCATTAAGCTTAAATGTATCTCCTCAGACAGTTTTTTTTCAATATTTATAACAGTTTCAACCCAAAAAGAGTTACTTATCCAGTGTTTTTGGTTAGTAATGTATAACCAGGTTCTTGTTTCATTTAAGTTGTATATAAGATCATCAATGCTACCGTTGTAATTTTGTAAGTAAGAAATTTCTTTGTCTAAAAATTTATCACTAAATACCCACTTATTTTTTATGAGCTCATTAAATATTTTTGTTAAAAGCTCAACATGTTTTTCATCTGAAATATTTTGATAATCTGGTATTCGACATACGTCCCATAATTGTTTCAAAGTTTCAGGATCATTAAATTTAAAATTTTTTTTATTATCTTTTAAAAACCTAGATAAAAATTTTTGATCCTCAGCATCTTTTTTAAGAATTAATCGATGGTTATCAGGTTTCTTTATTAGAGAGTTTACTAATTCATATTCTGACTTAAACGACAGACGGTGATTTCTCCAAAAAATTTTTTTAATAGGTTCAAATTTATTTGCTTGAATATTTTCTATTGACTTTATATTTGTAAACTTAGCTCCGAGAGTACTTCCGAAATAACCAGGTTTTGTATACCGACCCGCTCTTCCTGCTATTTGACCAATTTCCATATCATTCAAAGTTCGAACATATTTTCCATCAAACTTTTCTAGACCGGAGAAATAGACGTAGTTAATATCTAAATTCAAGCCCATTCCTATTGCATCAGTGGCTACAATATAATCGACCTCCCCATCTTCATATAATTTTACTTGGGAGTTTCTTGTTTTGGGACTGAGCGCACCAGCAACAAGAGCTACACCACCTTTTAAACTTCTTATTTGTTCAGCTATTTCATAAAGTCCGATTAAGTTAAATGCGATAATTGCTGATCGGGGTTTAACGTTTTGAATTTTTTTATGACCTATAAAATTTAATTCTGAAAATCTGTTTTTAAAAATTATTTTTGCCTCAGGAATTAACTCTCTAATAATCTCTTCCATTGTAAGAGAACCAAGGAAGATAGTCTTTTGTTCCCCGCGAGAATGTAAAATTCTTTGAGTGAAAATATGTCCTCGTTCATAATCGGATGCTAATTGGATCTCATCTACGCAAACAAATTCAAAAAAATCATCTGGCATAGATTCGACAGTACAGAAAAAATATTTTGCATTTGAGGGAATTATTTTTTCTTCGCCAGTAATCAAAGCAATTTGGTTTATAGGATAAAGTTTGCATGCTTTATCATAATTTTCTCTTGCTAAAAGCCTTAAAGGGAAACCAAAAACACCGTTTTTAAAGGAAAACATTTGTTCAAAGGCATAAAATGTTTTTCCTGTGTTAGTTGGACCTAAAATTATTTCAATTTGATTCATTCAATGAAAAGAAGTTACCATAAATAAAATGTTGACTTAATTAAATACTTTCTTAAATTTTTTTAAGAAAATGAATATTTAGATATTCGTTTTATACTTACTAGTAAGTGTAAAAAGTAAGGAGGCTATAATGGCTGTAAAGAAGAAAAAAGCTGCCAAGAAAAAAGCAGCTCCTAAGAAAAGAAAAGCTGCAAAAAAGGTAGCACCTAAAAAAAAGAAAGCTGCTAAAAAGAAAGCAGCTCCTAAAAGAAGGAAAGCTGCGAAAAAGAAAGCAGCTCCTAAAAAAAGGAAAGCCACTAAGAGAAAAGCTGTGAGAAGGAAAGCTGCGAAAAAGAAAGCAGCTCCTAAGAAAAGGAAAGCTGCGAAAAAGAAAGCAGCTCCTAAGAAGAAAAAAGCAGCTCCTAAGAAGAAAAAAGCTGCGAAAAAGAAAGCAGCTCCTAAGAAAAGGAAAGCTGCGAAAAAGAAAGCAGCTCCTAAAAAAAGGAAAGCTTCTAGGAAAAGAAGATAATTTTCCAAGTTTTAAATATTTAAAACTTCAAAAGCGGGTTATAATCACCCGCTTTTTTTATGATAGAAGTTAATAACTTATCTTTTGCAAGAGGAAATACTCTTATTTATAAAAATATTAATTTTAAAGTACAACCTGGGGAATTGTTACTTGTTAAAGGTGCAAATGGTGCAGGCAAAACAACCCTATTATCTAACATAGTCAATTTTATAGATCCTCTAAAAGGCAGTATTACTTACAACGGTTCAGAAATTGATAACCATACTGCGTCACAATCTTTTTTATATATTAGTGAAACTAACTTTGCTCATGACTCTATGACTTTAAATCAAAATATTGAATACTGGCTTTCAATACACAATGTAAAATTTGATAAACATATAAAAGAAAAAAGTGTAAATTATTTTTTTCAGCAATTAAATCTTGATAAAAAATTTTACCAGCTTTCGTTTGGCCAGAAGAAGAAACTTCAGTTACTACTGCTTATGTTAGTTAATAAACCAGTTTGGATACTTGATGATCCACTGAGTGGACTTGATGACAGAACAATTATAAATGTTAATACTTTATTTGAAAAAAAGTTAGAAAATAAGGGAATAATAATCTTAACAAGCCATCAAAATATTACTTTAAACAATTATAAGACACTTAAATTAGAATGATAAAAAATTTTTTTAAATTAATTTCAAGTGAATTTCAACTTATGCTTAGAGGAAGTATTTTTAGTTTTGTTCTTTATTGTTTATTAATTATTTCGTGTGCTATATTTTCTTTATCATTAAAGCATGAGTCAATGGGGATTAATGCTCCATTATCTTTCTTGTACATTATGATTTTTTTTATTTCATTATTTAAAGTTGAAAAAATTTATAGCCTAGAATTTGATGAGGCAAAACTTCATCAGTATATACTTTCTCCTTTTTCATTAGAGATAATTGTTTTTGTAAAAAATATGATGATTTATTTAAATTTAATTATTTTTTTCTTTATTTTCTCACCACTAATTTTGATTATTTTGAATATCGATTTAATTTATTTGTTAAAAATAAATATTCTTCTAGCGCTCTCTCTTTTAAGCATTGTTTTTATAGCTTCAATGACTGCTTCTATAACCATCTCTAAAAATAACCGGCTCTCTCTTACAAGTATTTTAACATTGCCTCTTTTTGTCCCTATACTTATATTTTCTATGGCAATAACTGATTTAATTGATTTTAATACAGGTAAGATGTACTTATTTTTTTTAGCTTATTTTTTATTAAATTTAGCCTTTTCGCCTTTGCTTACTAGTTTTGCATTAAAAAAATTATCAGTTTAATGTTCGCAATAACTCCAAACATACTTTCAAATTTTATGAATTCTTTATCTAGATATATTATTTTATTATCAGTATTATTAATAAGTGTTGCTATTTTTCTAATTATTTTCATTGAAAATGATTATTATCAAGGCATTTCATTTAAAATTATGTTTATCCATGTACCCACTGCTTGGTTATCATTGGCAATTTTTTTAGTGATGGGAATTAGCAGTATCATTGGCTTAATATTTAAATCCCCAACTGCATTCATAGTTTCAAGGTCTTTGTCTCCAATAGGATTAATAATGAGTATTATCGTTTTAGTTACTGGTTCGATATGGGGAAATTTGACTTGGGGAGCGTATTGGGTATGGGATGCGAGGTTAACATCAATGTTAATTTTAGCTTTCATTTACTTAGGGCATATTCTTCTTTTATATTCATTTGAACACTTCCAAAAAGCAGATTTTGCTGCATCAATTTTAGCAATAATAGGCTTAGTTAATCTTCCTATTGTTAAATTTTCAGTTGATTGGTGGACTACTCTTCATCAAGGGAGTAGTGTTTTAAGAATAGGCGGGCCTAGTATGACTAATGATTATCTTATTACGTTATTTGTTAGTTTTTTTGGTATTTTTATGCTCACAATATTTTGGTTTTCAAACATTTTTTATATAATTGTTGAAAAAAGGAAGATAGAGAGGTCTATACTTCTAAATGACTAGTTTAGAATTCGTTTTAATTTGCTATGGATTTTTTGTATTTGTTTGTGCTGTGACAACGATTGTAATTATGCTACTGAAGAAAAAAGTCTTTAATATGATTAGTGCGCATAATCAAACTAAATAATCAGATAAAAAAGCGATTTATTTTTTTATTAATTATATTCGTTTGCTTTTCTGCATCAATATTTTTAATAAGCTATTCTTTAAAAGATCAAATTGCTTATTTTGTTGAACCAACTGATCTAAAAAATATGGATGGGATAGAAAATAAGTATTTAAGGGTTGGGGGGCTTGTTAAAACAAATAGTTTAAAATTTTTAGATGGAAACTGGAATTTTGAAGTAATTGATCAAAATCAAAATTCTGTAAATGTTGTATTTTCTAAAACACTTCCAAATCTAGTAGAAGAAAATAAAGGTATTATCGTCGAAGGAAAATTTGTAGATAACATTTTTGTTGCAGAGATAGTTTTGGCCAAACACGATGAAAACTACATGCCCCAAAGTGCTATAGACAAACTTAAAGAAGAAGGAAAATGGAGAGGAAATTAATTGATATCTTATTTAGGTAATAGCTCTATTTATTTTTCGTTAGGGCTAACTATCTTGTTTTATATAAATTTATTAAAGAAAGTAATTCCATCAACTACTTCTTCTTTAAGATTAATTTATTTTATAAACCTTATTCCCTTTGGTCTTTTAGTATATGCATTTTCAATATCAGATTTCACTTTATTGAACGTTGTCGAAAATTCTTATATTAATGATCCTATTTTTTATAAAGTGACATCTGCCTGGGGCAGTCATGAGGGATCAATTTTATTATGGGTTTTTTTAATTAACTTATTTGGAGTTTTGTTCCTTTATAAAAATCAAACTGTTGAGATTCATAAAAATATATTATTTATATCAACTTTATTTATTCTTTATGTAATAGTTAGCTCAAATCCATTTACTTATGTAGAAGCAAATGAAAATGTTTTAGGTTTGGGTCTGAATCCAATCTTGCAACATTTTTTATTTGTAATTCATCCACCAACATTGTTCCTAGGATATATTGGTTTAATTATTCCCTTTGTGATTTCTGCACATATGCTAGTGAATAAAAACTTTTCAGAAAAATTATTCAAAGAAATGTTGATTTGGTCAAAATTTTCATGGTTTTTTTTAACTGGGGGAATAGTTTTAGGTTCGTACTGGGCATATTCAGAACTAGGATGGGGAGGTTGGTGGTTTTGGGATCCAGTAGAAAACATCTCATTAATTCCATGGTTATTAAATACTGCCTTGATACATTCCCTTCAAGTTTCAATCAAAAGTAACCAATTAAAATTATGGAGCCTAAATTTAGGGCTTTACTGTTTCATTGCATCAGTGTTCGGAACTTTTTTAGTTCGTTCAAATTTAATTGTATCTGTTCATAGTTTTGCCACAGATCCACTAAGAGGATTATTTTTGATTATTATAATCGCTTATTTGCTAGTTATGACAGTAAGGCTAAATATAAAAAGTATTTCTAATTTCAATGAGGACTCTTTTAATTTAGTTAGCAGAGAGAGTTTTCTTTTATTAAATAATATATTTTTTATTTGTTCTGCACTCGTTGTCTTCATTGGAACGGTTTATCCATTGTTTAGCGAAATGATTCTAAAAACATCAGTATCAGTTGGTGCACCATATTATAATTTCGCATTTAATTTGTTACTAGCACCGTTAATTTTATTCATGGCATTTGCTCCACAGATAAATTGGGAAAAACATGAAAAAAAAGATAAACAAATACCTTTTATAATTATTTTTTCATTATTTATTTGCTTGGTATCCTATTATTTTTTAAATAATTTTTATTTTGCACTAAGTGTATTTATTACAATTCCATTATTTTTAAAAAGTATATTAGTTTTAAAAAATAATTTTAAAAAAAATATAAGTTTTTATTCTCAATGGTTGGCTCATTTAAGTATTGGTTTTTTTATTATCGCAGCTGTATACACAGAACAATTTGACTACGAAGAAAATCTACTGTTTGAAAAAGAGTCCACTAATGAAGTAAAATTACAAAATAATAAAACTGCAATAATTAAAAATATTAAAGACGAAAAATTCCAAAATTTTCAAAGAATATCAGTGGACTTATTAATTTATGATGGACATAAAGAAAGAGAGCTCTCGCCTTCAAAAAATATCTACCAACCTTCAGGGCAAGTCACAAATGAGGTTAGTACCACTAATAAACTATTTAGTCAATATTATGCAACAATATCAACAATTGAGAGCAATAAGGTTGGGATCAATTTAGTATATAAACCATTTATAAATTTATTATGGTTAAGTGCAATTATGCTTGTTTTTTCTATATTTTTATCTGTTGTTAAAAAAAGATGAAGAAGCATCTTTTATTACCTGTTGTTGGATTAATAGTTTTAGTTGTAAGTGTGATATTTTACTTTAATCAATCAACTAACATAAATAATTCAAGAGATGAGGTATCAAGTTTAATATTTGTAACACCAGACTTTTACAACAATAAATTAATTAATGAAAATACATTAGGTGAATTTTATATTGTTAATTTTTTTGCTTCTTGGTGTAAGCCGTGCTTATTAGAGCACCCTTTGTTAATGGAAATGAAAAAAAAAGGTGTAAAAATTATTGGTATTAATTTTCGAGATGATGAAGAGAATTTTAAAGAGTGGATTAATGAACATGGAAATCCTTTTGAATACATTTTAAAAGATGATGGTACCATCGCTTATGAGATGGGTTTAATTGGTGTTCCAGAGACATTTTTTATTGTTAATAAAATAATTCAAAAAAAAATACAAGGACCTTTATTTTACGAAGATGTCGAAAGCTATTTATAAAATAATTATATCACTTCTATTTGTTCACATTTCTGCAGTGAGCTTTGCAAATGTAAATGAACTAAGTGATTATTACAAAACAGTCAGATGTCTAGTTTGTGAGGGGCAGAGCATTCAAGAATCTGATACAGAGTTTGCAATAAATTTAAAAGAGCAAATCCAAAAAAAATATAATTCTGGAATATCAATTGAGGAAATTAATCAAGAACTGATCAAAATTTATGGTGAAGAAATATCTTTTAATCCGCCTAAATATCATATTCTACTTTGGGGTACACCTTTAATTGTACTTTTAATTATTTTTATATTTATTAGAAATAAAATTAGATTTTTTAATAGAGTATAAAATAAGTTAATTAAACAACTTATCTAACCAAATTGTACTTATTAAACCGCAATCTTTTTCTCTCGTTAGTTGGTAAATGTTTATTCAATCTTCTATTAATTAAGCCAAATAAACCAATTATCAGTAATGTTAACAAAATGAAGTAAAAGCCAACAATTGGATAAGGAACAAAAGGATTAAAAGTTTTATCAGCGAAATAACTGGCATAATAAATCGCATCTCCTTTTTGTTGCCACGCTGGAAAACCAGTAAAAAATACCAATGTTGTTGCATGAAACATAAAAATTGCTTCATTTGTGTAAGAGGGCCATGCCAAGCGGAGCATAGTTGGCCATATAATGCGTTTGAATTTTTTAATCTCTGTAAAACCAAACGCATCGGCTGATTCTAAATCTTGACTTGGGACAGCACGCAACGCTCCATAAAAAATCTCTCCTGCGTAAGCTGATGTATTAAAAAATAAAACAATTAAAGCTCCTAACCAAGCTTTAGTAAGCCAACGCGTTTCAACTGTAACAACAAGAAATCCTAGATCAATATCAAACCCTAATCTTGGTATAAGAACAAATAAATCATATGCAAAGAAAAATTGAATGAATAAAGGAGAGCCTCTAAAAATAAAAATAAATAATCTACAAGGAGCGCTAAATAGAGATAGATTTGAATTTTTACCTAAAGCCAAAACTGTTGCAAAGAAAAATCCAAGGAGTAATGCCAAAACGGCAAAATATATGTTCCAAATCATTCCCGAACCAATTAATACAAATTGCTCGCAAAGTGTTATGTCGGCTTTTGGTAAAAGTCGCTCTCCGTAGCCTAAAGATCTTAGGCCGTAATCAGATAGTGTTTCGAAACAGCTCGACATCAGCCAGCCTTACCTGCCATAGTGGCTTGTCCTTGGGAAAGTCGAGCTGATATTTTGTCTAGTACAGATTGGGATAAGTAAGTCAATGATAAATAAAAAATCATTAACACTCCAAAATACCAGGCTCGCCAATCGGGATGAGGATACTCATACACACCCGTTTTAATCCCACCTAATTCTTTAGCCCAGTATACGATATCCTCAATGCCAAGAAGAAATAGAAGTGGGGTTGCTTTAATTAAAATCATCCACAAATTGGATAGACCTGGTAACGCATAAATCCACATTTGAGGTATCAGAATTCTTCTAAAGATTTGACTTTGAGAAAAACCGTAAGCCTCTCCTGTTTCTATTTGAGATTTTGGAACTGCTGCCATAGCACCAGACAAAACGTTGCCAGCAAAAGCTCCAAAAACAAAGCCGAAAGCTAGTAAGGCTAGTGAAAATCCATAAATATCATGAACCCACTCGCTAGCTGTATTTAAAGGAAGTTTTGCAGCTGCACAAACGACAAAATCATTACCTTGCCTAATTGGCACAGTAACATCAGAACATAAAACTTTATGACGCAAATATTCAAAAGCTTGATCGAGTGCTATTGGAATAAATAAAAAGAAAACTATATCCGGAATACCTCTTATCATCGCAAGATACCCTTTCCCTACAGAGCGAATAATTTTAAATGAGGATCTTGAAGCAGTAGCGCCTGCAAAACCAAATGCCATTGCCAATGGAGCAGCCAAAGAAAGCAAACCCATAACAACTAAGAAGGAGAAATAAAATGACATATGTTTTGCTGTTGTGACATAACACGATAGCCACATTAATCCTTCTATGGACTTAGGGTCTACACAATAACTAAACATTTTGAAATTCCTCTTGTGTAACTGTTTTTTGAGGGGAAAAATCTCGAATTAAACTATTTCTTTCTCCCGTTAAAACCTCATCTATCCCAAACCTACCAGCCAAAGGTGCATTAGTAATACCTGAATGCATAACTGCTAAATAAATACCATTTAATTTTTCACCTTTTTGATTTATAAGACGTCCAATTTTTGGTCTTCCATCAATTGGTAATGGTCGTGTGCCAAGTGTAAAGTGATCTAAAATCATATTTCCATTATAGTTAAGCCTAGTTGCCATGTCTTGGATAAGTTTTTCAGCAGTATAGTTAATATTTTTCTCTTGACTCAAGTCATCATCAAATTTTCCACCTATTATTAATCTTCCTTTTTCATCTTGTCTTGCATGAAAATCAAAACCCGTAATCGGATATTTCAATAATGAGGGCAATGGTTTTGTATAAACTAATAAACCTAAACTTGAAGTCATTTCAAAAGAAATATTAATTGTTGATAATAATTCAGGAACACCAAGTCCAGCAGTTATAATTACCTCATCATCATTAATAATTTCATCATCAGTCTTGACACCAATAACATTGTTGGTCTCACACACTATCTCTTTTACGTTAGTTTTTATTATTTTTGACTGACTAGCTTTGAAAAGTTCTTTTGTTGCTCTAACACCATCAATGGCCAAGTCATCGACACCAAAGCCTGCAATAGTTGGAGTATTTATTAAATTAGGTAAATATTCTTTTAGTTCAGATTTAGTTGATATTTTTACCGATTGCCCCCAACTTCGATGCTGCTTTAATGTTTTTTGAAGTTCTTTCTCTTCTTGATCCCAAATAAATGCACCTTTAGACGTATAATTTAAATTTGAAATATAATTTATTAATTTTGGCCAGTAATTCAAATTAGCCAAACGAAAAGTAGCATAGTTTTTATCATTACTTGCATATCCGTTAACCCAGCCCCAAGTATTTGAAGTAGCTTGATTTTTATCACCTGGTAAATGTGATGATAAAACAGTTATCTTACTAACACCATTTTGGTAGGCATGATAGGCAAAGGATGCTCCTACAATTCCTGCCCCAACTATAATCATTGTAAGGGGGATTTTATATTATGTTTCAATATTTATTGAATAAATATTATAGAGAAGAGAAAGAGGACAGATATCCCATCCTCTTGTTTTGTAATTTAAATTAAATAATTTTAAAAAGTTGCGGCTTCAAAACCAAACCACTTTTTAATGAGTGCATTTAGTGATCCATCGTCTTTCATGGAGCTAATAGCTGCATTCATTTTTGCTTTTAACTCTGTATCAGACTCACGGATACCCATTCCAACACCGCCGCCGATTGAAACCTCACCAATATTTGCAAATTCACCGTTTGACTCTGCAATAATAGATGCGAGATAATCACCGTCTGCTAAGACAGCGTCGGCTTCACCATTTTGCACTGCAGATATAGTCTCTTCTGCTGTTGCAAATTCAACTAAAGTTGCTCCACTTTCAGCAACATAACCTGCCTGAATAGTTGCAGTTTGAGCAGCAATAACAGCACTATCTACATCAATGTCTGCGCCACTCATTCCCATGTATACTGATGGAGATGGTGGAAAATAATCTTGTGTAAAGTCAATCACCTCATCACGCTCTGCGGTTATTGACATACCAGCAATAATTGTATCATAGTTACCAGATACTAAATTAGGAATGATAGAGTCCCACTCGTTTATAACCCAAACACAATCTAGATTTGCACGAATACAAAGCATGTCTCCAACATCTTTTTCGAATCCATCAACTTCGCCGTTATCATTAATAAAATTATATGGAGGATAAGCACCCTCTGTGCCCATTCTTACTGTTTCTGCAAAAGCAGAACCAAATAAAAAAAGCGCAGCAAATGATGATAGTATTATTTTTTTCATAATTTTCTCCTTGTTCTTCCTCTATTACTTCGAATAAATACTTACTGAAATATAAACTAAAATAGAGTAAATAGATAAACTTTTTATAAAAACGCCTAGAATATTTGATAAATTATGAAGAATAGAACAAATCTGCGTTGATTATACTACCGTTTTGAATATCTATATTTTGATAGCGAATATTTCCCTTAATTTTTGCTGTTGACTTAATATAAATATCTTTTGCTTGGATATCTCCATCAACCTCACCCTCAATTGTAATAGTATCAGCAGTAATGGTTCCCTTAACATAAGAACTTGGTTTTAAATTAATGGTTGATGACTTTAAAGTACCTGTTAAATGTCCAGAAAAATCTATATAGTCTGTAGACTCTAAAGAGCCATTTATTTTTATATCTTTAGCTAAAGTTGATTGATTAATTGTGCTATCAGTGTCAAACATAAATTCAGTTTTTACTTCAGGTTTTTTTTCACTAGATCCAAATAACGCCATTATTGATCACCCTCTTGATTTTCATTAATCTCACCTTCTTCAACCTCTTCATTAGAAACTGGTGAATAAGATTGGACACTACCTCTATGTCTTAAAGTACCCTGAATTCTTGCTCCATAACTTACTTGCAATGAAGCATATTCAATTACTCCTTTGATATTTGCTGAGTTATTAACGATCAAATAATCCTCTGAATTTATTTCACCATCAACACTCCCAGAGATAGTTATCTCTTGCCCTGACATGTCTCCACTAAAAGCACCTTTACTGTTAATATTAATATTTGAAGATTTAAGAGTTCCAGTAAGAGTTCCAGAAATATCTGAAGTTTCTGCTCCCTCTATTCGTCCATCAACTCTAACGCCGGAACCTATGTTAACAGCTTTAGCATCATTATCTATTGGAGTAGATTGAATTTCATCACTTGTTGACTCAGTATTATTTTCATCCATTAAATTATCCTAACACAATCTAAATGTTCATAAAATCTAAATTATTTTCTAAAAACATTGAATTGATTAGGTTTTTAGAACTAATTACTCAGATTATTATAAATTTAATATAATTTACTATATTAACTATAAGATTTACTTTTTTAGCAATATCTTTGAAATCGAAAAAATGAAATATTACTAAATTATGAAAATACTTGAGTTAAATCAGTTAGAGAAAAAATTTGGTGAAAATAAAGTTTTAAGAGGCATTAATCTTACAGCTAATAAAGGAGATGTTGTAAGTATTATTGGAAGTTCTGGTTCAGGAAAAAGCACTATGCTTCGCTGTGTAAATTTTCTTGAAACACCTGATAGTGGTACCATAAATGTTTGTGGTGAAATTATCAACTGTAGTGATGAGAATTTAAAAAAACCTAATAAAAACTTACAATCAAAAATTACTTTAATTAGAAAAAAATTGGGTATGGTTTTTCAAAGTTTCAATCTTTGGTCTCATATGAATATCTTAGATAACGTGACAGAAGCCCCGGTGAATGTTTTAGGAATAGACAAAGGTCTTGCAGAAGAAGAAGCAATGACACTGTTAAAAAAAGTTGGGATCGAGGACAAAGCAAAAGAATATCCTTCTCATCTATCGGGAGGGCAGCAACAAAGAGCAGCAATAGCAAGAGCGCTTGCCATTTCTCCAGAAATATTATTATTTGATGAACCGACATCATCTCTTGATCCAGAATTGGTAGATGAGGTTTTGTCTGTTATACGTGATTTAGCTGAACAGGGAAAAACAATGTTAGTTGTAACTCATGAGATGGAGTTTGCTCGAAAAGTTTCAAATAACGTAATTTTTCTTCATGACGGTTTGGTAGAGGAGGAAGGACATCCTGACACAGTTTTCACAAATCCCCAATCAGAGCGTTGCAGAAATTTCTTATTTAATAGACGCGAATAATAATTTTTTATAATTTATCAAAGTGAATTCATTATTACTGTTCTTGGTAAGACTACTAGACTTTTACACACTTATAGTATTTTTTTATGTAGTCGTATCTTGGTTGTTTCACTTTAACATATTAAATAGTCAAAATATTTTTTTGTGGCGAGTTTTTGAAAGTTTTAAAAAACTAACTGACCCTCCCTTAAATTATATAAGAAGATATTTACCAAATTTAGGCGGCTTAGATATTTCACCAGTGCTTTTAATACTAATAATTTACTTATTTAAAGATTTACTGATTGAGTATTGGCCTAGAGGTTAACGATAAGGAGATTAAAAAAAATGGCAGAGATAATTGATGGAAAAGCTTTTGCAGCAAAAATCAGAGCTGAGGTGAAAGAAGACTCGGACAAATTAATAAGTCAAAAACAAGTGGATCCTTGTTTAGCAGTGGTGCTAGTGGGTGAAAATCCAGCAAGTAAAGTTTATGTAGGGCAAAAAACAAAAATGGCTGCAGAATGTAATATAAAAACTAAAGATTACAAATTAGATGCAAGTACAGATCAAGAGACATTATTAAAATTGATAGATGACCTGAATAATGATGGATCTGTTCATGGTATTTTAGTGCAGTTACCTTTACCCAAGCAAATTGATGAGAGAAAAGTGATAGATGCCATCGTGGTGGAGAAAGATGTTGATGGTTTTCATGCAATTAATGCAGGCAGACTTTCAATAGGCGGGGATATGTTAAAAAAAGCTTTTATCCCGTGTACACCATTGGGGTCACTACTCTTATTAAAAGACCAGATTGAGGATTTAAAAGGCAAAAGTGCAGTAGTGATTGGTAGATCAAACATTGTTGGTAAGCCAATGTCTCAACTTTTAATTGAAGAGTCATGTACCGTTACTGTAGTGCATTCCAAAACCAAAGAAATTGAAAAAGTTTGCTCACAAGCAGATGTAATTGTTGCAGCTATAGGAAAGGCTGAAATGATTGACTCAAAATGGTTAAAGGATGGTGCGGTTGTTATTGATGTTGGCATAAACAGAATAGCTATTACAAAAGAGGACGGAAGTGAAGGAAGTAAGATAGTGGGTGACGTAGACTTTGAAAGTGCCTCCACGAAAGCCTCAAAGATTACTCCTGTACCAGGTGGTGTTGGGCCGATGACTATAGCATGTCTATTAAGAAATACTGTAACATCAGCTTATCGTCATGCTGGTCTTGAGGACCCAAGATCAAATTAAAAATTAAGTTTTTATTTTTCCTGAAATGCTTGACCCAGGTGTTACGACATTTCCTTGCTCATCAACTATTACTGGACCGGAGACTGGATCAGTTACTCCCAATTCTGAACTGAGCTCCTCTAAAATATCTCTTATAGTGTCAAGATATGCGATCATTTGTTGGCGAGCATTGGCAAGACTATTTTCATCAACCCACTCGACAACGCTACAATAGGATCTCTCACCTGTCTTTATAACTTTACGGGTAATAACTCCATCAGGATTTGAAAACTTCTTCATTGAGTCAATAAAGGATTGTTCATTACCAGGTTTAACTTTGAAACGCACGACACTCAGAAATTTAGCCATAATTTATCCTATTAAAATTATCAAATGAAAACATCATAATTCTTAGACTTAAAAACTTATTTCTCTTATAAGGGTCGCAGATATTAGATTTAATATTTTATCAAAATAGGACTGTGGCTGAATACCTACATTTGCAAGACCTAAAACTTTCTTATCGGAAAAGATTATGTTTTCCGACAATTTAAGGATTACTTTATAATAGGACTTCTCAGATTGTATTCCTCCACCAGGTTTTTCTCTTGCAGCTATAGGGCCGTTAAAAATAGAGGTAACCGATGGATAAAGACTAAAATCGTCTACTGGTGATTTGCTTATGGACACTACTTCTAAAGCAACCCTTGGCATTTCAATTGAATTAGGAACAAAAAAACTATTTTTAAACTCTTTAACCTTTGAAATATCATTTTCAGATAAAAAAGCTATGACTTGAAATGACTCTTTATTTACAATTGACATAATTGGATCATCTTTATTTAGCCATTGATTTTTTTTTAATTCAATTAAACTTACAATCTCTCCTTTAAATGGTGCAGTGATATTTAAAGATGATTTAATTTTTTCTAAATTATTAATATTAGTTATGATTTTTTTTTCTTCACTTTTCATTATCATTAAATCTGATTTATTTTGATCACCCTCTAATGCATTGTTTATTTGAATTGAAATTAATTTTTTTTCTTCAAGAAGTTTTTGTATATCTGAATTAAGTGATGGCGAATTTAGTTTTATTAAGTCTGCTCCTAATTGTACAGATTGATTTTCTTTAATGTATATATCTGAAACTTGTGAATTTATTGTTGGGTAAATTGTAATGTATTCTTCTGATTGATAAATTGCAGGAATGGACTGTGTATTTTTCCAAGGGTAGAATAAAATAAATGATAAGGCTCCTAAAATTAAAATTGTTCTAATTATACGAATATTTAAAAAAAAACTAGAGCGAAGTTTCCACCATTCTCTTAACTCTTTTAAAATAGGCAATGCTATAAACCAAATAATTTCTACTACAAAAAGAAGTATTCCTAAAATTTTGAATGCAAAAAAATAAACCAATAAAGCTATTCCTATAAATAAGAAGAACCTGTATATCCAAGTCGACCAGGCATAAATAGTAATTAAGTTTTGGCGTTGTTGGCTCATATACTCAGGAGGGCTTAGGCTCAATCCAAACAACCAATTTCGCAATTTCCACTTTGCAATAGCAAATGCTCGGGGCTGAAGGTTGTCTATTTTTATAAAATCAGCAAATACGTAATATCCATCAAACCTCATAAATGGGCTAATGTTAATAAGTAGTGATGAAATCCATCCTGTTGTTGCAACGAAAAAAGCTGCACTTTTCAAAATTCCTGGATCAGATACTCCCCATACAAAAGTAGCCAGCAAGGCTAAATGTAGCTCTGTCGAGATTCCAGCAAAATTTATTGTCAGTCTTTTCTTATGATCTCTAAGTCTCCAAGCATTAGTATTATCAGTGTATAAAAAAGGAAAAAAGACTAAAAACGCAATTCCCATTGAATTGACATTACATCCAAAATTCTTAGCTGTATAAGCATGGCCTAATTCATGAATTGCTTTTACACCTACTAATGCAATTGCGTAAAAAATTAGTCCATTAAAATTGAAGAAATACAAAAAAGTATTTAAAAATTCATCCCAGCTTTGAATAACAAAGTAAATTCCAATAATACCAAAAAAGTAAATTATTGATCTAAAAATTTTTTTTCCAAAAAGCTTAGCTATATTTATTGTTCTATCTAAAAAAGGATCTGGCTTAATCAAAGGTATTTTAAAAAAAAGATAATTATGAATTAAATTTAAAAACCAATGCTTTTTTTTAGCCTGATGTTGAGCTAGTAATAGTTTAACATCTTCTGAACTTGAGTGAGCTATTAAACTATTAACTTTTAAAAAATTTATAAAATCACCTAACTCCTCTTCCTCGATAGTAACACCCTTGGCTTCTACTTCTTCAATAAACTGTTTTGAGTCTACTCCTGCAATCCAATGTCTCAGTATTCGAAAAGCATTTAAACCTAATGTAAAATATTTGTTTCTTAAATTATCATAAATCAGCCATGATGGAGAACCGTCCTCCATAGGAGTTCCTGGTAAAAGTTGAAGATCTTGTCTTATTGATGGAGTAATCATTTAGATACCAAGTGTTTGTCGAACAAAAATAATTGGTTTTCTAAATAAGTAAAAAAATAGTCTCACCTCTTCACCGAAAATTTTTGCAGTTCCTCTGAGTCCAATTCTTGGAGAGTTTTTGGCCGTAAGAATTTCCGCTGTTACCCGGTAAGCTAGAGTGTTCTCACTGGTAAGTTCAGGCTCATAAGAAAATTTTGAAACCTTTGCAGGAATAACATTCAGTGGATCTGAGTCTAAAAAAACGTTTATTTCTGCGTCTTTTTTTACTGTTATGGCATCTTTTACTGGCATCATTATCTCGACAACAACATTCGATGGGTCAGCAATAACCATTATTGTCTCTCCGACTTTAAAAGGCTTGCCTATAAGAAGAGATTTATCCTTGATAACTGCAATTCCATCAGCAGGAGAATTGATCGTAGATTCATCTAATAGATATTTCTGATAACTTAAGGTTTGTTCTACAAGTTTAATTTTACTCTGAAGTTGACTGACCATCGCTTTGTCCTCTTTACTTTGAAAAGAAGACTGTTTTGCCTGAAGTAATTCGGTTTCAATTACTTTTAATTCTTGGAAAGCTAAATCGTAATCATTTTGTAAATCTGTTTTTTCAAAAGATATTAATGTAGTTCCAATATCAACATTATCATTATTTTGAATAAAAACTTCTTGTATGACACCCTCAATAGGAGCATTTATAACATAGGGGTCTTTTGGAACAATTTCTGATTTACCAACTGTTGAAAGAGAAATTGGAATGAACATACTAGCAATAAGTCCTGCTATAATTAAAAATTGAAACCATGTATTTTTAAAAACTTTAATGGAACTTTCAAAAAAATTATTTTCTTTGAGTGATCCCATCGCGTGTCCAATAGATGCACTCAAGTGTCTGATATACTCGATATCTTGCTCTTCCCAATTTTCATCTCTTGCAAGTATCAATGCTGCTTGAGGGCCTTTTTGATTTGAAAAACAAGGAACCCATAAAAGTTTATCAGGAATTGGATTTTCACCCTTAGCAGGAATTAATGAGTCTTTTTCGATTGTAAATGGATGTGTATCAGGAGATCCTTCTTTTAATTTTTCTCTTATTATTTTCTGAGCTAATATAGTTGTCGAAGAAGTTTGCTCTACAACTGCTATGTCAGAAATAGCATCAATCTTAAATTTATTTGGGTTTGTCCATTCTCCAAAAAAAGCAAAGACAAAAGGGGTTATGTTTCTTAGTTCGTTTGTAACTGTATATCTGATTTCTACTAAAGATTTTGCTTCACGTAATTTTTTTTCAAATGTGAAAATCCTTGCTAAACGATTTAATTGGTCTTGGCTCAAAATACAACTCGCCCACTCATTCCAGGCAGAAGGGCAGAGCTAGCGTTTGTAATAGTGCCTTTTAGTTGAATTGTTTGGCTTACAGCGTCAACATTTGCACCAATTCCACTTATAGAGGCATTGAATTCTTCTTGTATTTCATCAATATAAACAGTGATTGGATGGCCTATTGTTAACCAAGAAACCCATTCACTAGATACTACCATTTCTAATTCAAGAACATCAGTTTTTATAATCTTCATTAATTCAACTTGTGGCTGTATCGACTCAAATGCGTTTACCACAACTTCCTCAACCGCACCATCAAAAGGTGCTCTAATTTCACATCTCTCTACATTTAGTTCAGCAATAAGTAATTCCGATTTTGCCTTCTCATACTCTGATATAGAGAGTTCAAGTTCATATTTTCCAATTGATCTCATCTGTAACATCTGTTCATCACTTTTTAGTTTGATCAATGCGCTATTTTCATTAGCTCTAACTACATCTTTTTGTGCTTCATACAAACTACAATCGAATTGAATGAGTAAATCTCCTTTTTTAAACCTTTCCATCTCTTTTACAGAAATACTATTAATACGAGCGGCCAATTCACTGGAAAGAACAGCTTCTTGAGATGCAACCACTAATGCTCTTGATTCCCTAACTTCAGCCTTAGAGGAAACAGTAAATAGGAGAGATAAAATTATTATTTTAACCAGAAACTTTAACAAGTTTATCTCCATAATTTTCGTGACCCTCATAATGTGAGTCTAATTGCTCTTGAAGAGTTGCAAATTTAATAAGTTTTTCATTTGATTCAACATTTTGTGAATTTAAAACAATAGAATCTTGAGAAGTGACCTCATCAATTTCTCCTGGAATAGTTGGTATATCATTAAGAATTGACTGATCGTCTGTGTTAGGTGTTTGATTTTCATTATTGTCTGAGTCATTCGGGTTAATAGTATTATTTATAATCGACTCATCTTCTAAATTATTTTGTGTGTTAAGTAACATTTGTCCTTTTTCATCAACAGTAACTTCGGTTTTTAAAGCTGCACTTCGGTCTATGAAAGGTTCGAGGTCACGTTTTAAGGCTTTGTCCTGACTAACAGAGTTTCTATCTAGAGTAACATTAATTTCTCTTGTGCTATTATCATTATCGATTGCTATCACCTTGACATCGATTGAGTAAATATTTTGAGGAAACTGAACGATCGTCTGACCTGTTGATGGATCAACACGTATCCAGCTTGGAAGAGAAGAACCATCCTCTAAAGTTCCTGTGTATTGTTTCACATTAAGCCTATAATCATCTCCAATAGCAAATCCCAATAAAGTATTTTCATTTATTCCAGGCCTTCCACTTTGATCAATATTTAAATCTTCAACAGCAACATCGATGACCTTCATGCCTCCATTAAATGAGTATTCTTTAACTAGGGAGCCTAAATTTCCTCTCACCGCAAGATCAGCTATTTGGTCGTTAACTTTAGGTGTTTCAAATGTCACTGTTTTATCAGCAATCGCTGCTTCTAAAGTTTTTTGCTTAACAATCAGTGGTGGGGTTGGTGCTTCACCTGGCTTTCCAGGCTTTCCAATAATTATTGTAAATGTTTGTTGTGTAGATAGATTGCCTCCGTCTGTTGCTGTTACTGTAAAGGTATAAGTGCCCTCAGGTAGGCGGCCTCTGATTCTTCCTGCATCGTTAACAGTTAGACCTGATGGCAGACCACCGAAACTATATGTTAGTTGTCCATATGTGCTGGTGCTTGGATCTGGATCATCAAAGAAAAGTTTTGATTGAATGACAATCCTATTATTTTCAGCACCTCTAAACGTAGGAGCTGTTGAAGAAGTAGGGGCATCATTGATACCAGTAACTGTCAAAGCCAATTGTGCTGTATCAGTACTTGTTCCATTTGAGATTGTATAAGTGAAATAATCTATGGCGGTTGTGTCAGGAGTGAGAATGTCTGCTCCATCCTGGTCGGCAACATATGTATAGGTACCGTCTGAGTTGAGTGTTAATGTACCGTAAGTCCCTTTTAAAGAGGATCCCACCGTGCCGCTTGTACCTGTGCCTGCCTCCGTTCCAGTTCTTACAGCAGAAACTGTTGCATTTGCGCTCTCATCAGCATCACTTCCGCTATCAGTATCGTTTGATAACAGACCTGAACTTTTGTTTCCTATGCTCAGAGTATTTCCATCGGTAACACTTCCAGTATCATTTGTGCCAGAGACTTCATTATTGACACCATTGACTGTAATTGTAATTGTTGCCGTATCTGTAGATGTACCATCGGACACGGTATACGTAAAAACATCAATTTCACTTGAGCCATCAGCAATATTATCGGCGGCATCTTGGTCAGCTGTGTAAGTATACGATCCATCCGCACCAATCGTTAAAGTTCCATAGGTACCAATAATTGTTGTACCTGCCTGGTTTCCTGTTCCATCATAGGTAGTACCAGAATTAACTGATCCTGAATTACCATTTGAATGAGATATATTTGTTACTGTAAGACTAGAACTAGTGTCCAAATCAGTATCATCGTCTAAAACATCATCTTCTGATGGCTTTTTAAAAACAGTGGCATCTTCGTTTACACTATCAGTATCATTTACTCCGACAGGTTCATCATTAACGCCAGTTACTGTTATTACCAGATTAGCCGTCGCAGTTGCATTATTGCTATCTGTAATAGTATAGACAAATGTGTCTGTCGCTGTTTGGTCCTTATCAAGATTGTCTGCTTTCGTTTGGTCAGCGGTGTAAGTATAAGATCCATCAGCGCCTATTACTAGAGTGCCGTATTCTCCTGTAACTGATGTTCCATTACTACTGTAAGTACTCCCAGAGGCTACATTGGAATTTGAACCATTATTTTTTTTAATTTGAGTAACAGTGAATGTATCATCATCATCAGGATCACTATCATCATTCATGACATCATCTTGAGAGGTTGTTTTAGTAACAGTTGCGTCTTCATTCACGCTATCTGTATCATTCACTGCAACGGGATCATCGTTAACACCAGTCACTGTTATCACTAGATCTGCAGTGGCAGTGCCCCCTTGGCTATCAGTAATTGTATAGACAAATGTATCTGTTACATTATCATTTAAATCTAAATCGTCTGCTTTAGTTTGATCTGCAGTGTAAGTATAAGATCCATCAGCGCCGATTACTAGGGTACCGTATTCTCCCGTAACTGATGTTCCGTTACTATTAGTAGTTCCTGAGCTCACATCAGAATTTGTACCAGTGTTATGTTTAATTTGAGTAACAGTGAATGAGTCATCATCGTCAGGATCACTATCATCATTCATCACATCATCTCCTGTGCCGGATTTTGATACGCTGGCATCTTCATTAACACTATCGGTGTCATTTACTGCATTGGGGTCATCATTTACACCAGTTACTGTTATTGTGATGTTTGCTTCTGCTGTTCCCCCATTGCCATCTGATACTTCATAAACAAAAATATCCGTGACCTGATCGCTCGCATCCAAGTCGTCTGCTGCAGATTGATCTGCCGTGTAAGTATAAGATCCATCAGCCCCGATGACTAATGTTCCATAAGTTCCAGTGACGCTAGTTCCATTACTATTGGTAGTTCCTGAGGATACATTTGAGAAACTTCCATTATTCTTTTTTATTTTTGAAACTGAAAGAGTGTCTCCATCAGGATCACTGTCATTTGTTAATACATCTCCTGTCGTACCTGTCGATCCGTCTGATGCAGAAACAGATGCATCTTCATTAACAGAATTTGTGTTATTCGTTGCGGATGGATCTCTATTTCCTGAGGTTCCACCAGTAATAGTAATTTCAAGTTCTGCTGTAGTAGTAGCGTCGCCATCAGAAATTGTATAGACGAATGTGTCAGTAGTTGTAGCCCCATCATCAAGTCCAGAAATATCAGAATTTGCGGTGTAGGTATAAGAACCGTCTGCACCAATAACTAATGTTCCTTTGTCTCCAGCTACACTAGTTCCATTACTGTTATATGTACTGCTCGAACTTACAGCGGAGTTTGAACCGCCAGTCTTCTTTTTAATTTGTGTAACAGTAATAGTATCCCCATCAGGGTCACTGTCATCGTTCAACACATCGTTTTGAGATCCTGTTTTCGTGACGCTTTGTCCTTCATTTGTACTATCAGTGTCATCTACTGCAACAGGGGTATCATTACCACCGTTTACTGTAATTGTTAGTGTGGCAGTGTCCTCAGCATTGTTGCTATCTTTGATTGTATAGGTAAATTCATCTACTCCTGTCTCAGTAGAGTCTAAGGCATTTGCTGCAGTTTGATCTGCAGTGTAAGTATAAGATCCATCAGCACCAATTTTAAGAGTTCCAAAAGTTCCTGTTACAGTTGTAAAATTACTATTGTAAGTACTGCTTGCGTTCACATCAGAATTTGTACTAGTGCTATGTTTGATTTTTGTGACTGTAATTGTGTCGTCATCATCAGGATCACTATCATCGTTTAGTACATCGTTCTGAGAGCCTGTTTTAGTTACTGTTTCATTTTCATTCACAGTGTCTGTATCGTCTACTGCATCAGGAGTGTCATTAATACCGGTAACTGTAATAGTAATATTTGCTTGTGCTGTTCCCCCATTGCCATCTGATACTTCATAAACAAAAATATCCGTAACCTGATCGCTCGCATCCAAGTCGTCTGCTAAAGATTGATCAGCCGTGTAAGTATATGATCCATCAGCGCCGATGACTAATGTTCCATAAGTTCCAGTGACGCTAGTTCCATTACTATTGGTAGTTCCTGAGGATACATTTGAGAAATTTCCACCATTCTTTTTTATTTTTGAAACTGAAAGAGTGTCTCCTTCCGGATCAGTATCATTTGTTAATACATCTCCTGTCGTACCTGTCGATCCGTCTGATGCAGAAACAGATGCATCTTCATTAACAGAATTTGTGTTATTCGTTGCGGAAGGGCTCTCATTATCTTGACCTAAGAGAGTAATTGATAAAGTGCCCGTAGTTGTTGCAGTTCCATCGCTTAAAGTATAGGTAAAACTATCAGTTAGTGTTTCACCATCATCAAAACCGGAAATGCTGTCGTTAGCAACATATTTATAAGAGCCATCTGATCCAATTGTAAGTGTGCCATACAAACCAGAAACTGATGTGCCAGCACTACTGCCAGTACCATTATATGTGCTGTTTGAACTGATGCTACTGTTAGTACCCGCGGTTGTCTCTTTTATGAGTGTTATCGAAAGAGTGTCGCTATCAGGGTCACTGTCTTTATGTGAACTTGAACTTGTGTCCATAAGATCTCCAGAATGTTCCTCATCTGCATCAAAACTTCCAGAAACATTAGCATTAGTGCCATTTGCAACTGTTAAAGTCTCACCCTCATCAATCACACCCACATCATTTTGTGCGGTTGGAGCGTTATTTATACCTGTAACAGTAATTACTAAATTTGCAGTGGCAGTGCCCCCTTGGGTATCAGTAATTGTATAGACAAATGTATCTGTGCCTTCAATTCCATCAGCCAATGAGTCTGCATTATTTGCGTTATAAGTATAAGAACCGTCTGCTCCAATTGTAAGAACACCATATGTACCTGTAACAGATGTTCCGTTAGCATTAGTGGTACTTGAACTAACAGTGGAGTTTGAGGCAGCACCATATTTCTTAATATGGGTAACAGTAAATGTGTCGTCATCATCGGGATCACTATCATCATTCATTACATCGTCTTGAGATTCAGATTTTGATACACTCTGATCTGCAGTAACAGTATCCGTGTCATTCACTGCAACAGGGTCGTCATTAACACCAGTTACTGTGATAACTAAATCTGCAGTGTCAGTTGCACCATGATCATCTGTAATGGTGTAAACAAAAGTATCTGGTGCTGTGTCATTAGCATCTAAATCATCTGCAGCGTCTTGATCAGCGGTATAAGTGTAGGAACCATCTGCACCGATGACTAATGTTCCATATGTTCCGGTTACTGAAGTGCCATTGCTATTATTAGTCCCTGAACTAACAGCCGAGTCTGTTCCACCATCTTTTTTTTTAATGTGTGTTACGCTGAATGAATCGCTTTCTGGATCGCTATCGTCATTTAAGACGTCATCTTGAGAAGCTGTTTTAGTTACAGCAGCGTCTTCATTTACAGAATCAGTGTCATTAACTGCAGTTACAGAATTACTGTTAGCAGTAAAAACCCTGATAGTATCGCCGTGTTTTCCAGAGTTATTAAAGCCAACGTATAATGTGTTGGAGTCTGTGTCGACTCCAAACCAGTCATTTTTATATTTTTGGCCACTACTTAGAACGGGTTTTGAATTTATTGTAATATCAGTTCCCCAATTTGTTTTCAGTCTTTCAGTACTAAAAGCATTTCTGTTGCTGTTACCATGTTGGCTAATTGTATGGTACGTGGCGTTATCTTTATCTACTGCTGCATACTCGATAATATTCTCCATGTTGAACCAAATACCTTTAATTTCACCGTCAAATGTAATTGATCTCACAGCATTTCTTCCAGAATTTTCAGTAGCCATAACTAAATAAACATTTAATGGGGCAGCTTGAGTTGCAGTGACAGAGGTTGTGTTTGATGAGATATCAGGTCCATTAGTGTCTACACCACTATTACTTTCCTCAAAATAACCGGTAATATTTTGTTTATAAAATGCAAAAGTACCAGTTGTTAGATTTTCTCTCTCCAAAGCGATGACATATGGTTTATGTCCATCTGTGTGATCGTTTGCGTTAGAAGCTGTGTTCTCAGCATTTTGACCTGCTCTTAAATTAGTTCCAGTCTCAACAACGAAACCACTACTTGACGAGACACCTGCTAAAGATACAAGATTAGAGTCATAATGGTTTACTTCTAAACTTTTGGCCTCAATAATTCCTTTTTCTACTTCTAATAACCAATCACCGTCTTTACCAGTGATATCATCAGAAGCTGCGATATCTGCTTGAGTGATATTTCCAATTTGTTGTATAAGCAGCTTTCCTTGATCGCCTTGTGCCAGGTTACAACCATAGAACAACAAGTCACCGTCTTGAGTTAAGGAAGATCCAATAGACTGAAGTGTTGTGCTAAAAGAATTAATCGTTTCGGAATTTAATATTGAATTTCCAAGTAATACCTGACCAGTACTTGCGTGTCCTATTATATGTACTGCATCGATGTCACTTTGATCTTGCAAAATACTTTGCATTTTTGCAAAGCCGTTTTCATTGGAGTCAATTAAATAGATAGATTTTGTGTCATCGATGGAGTTAATGATTGTTTGATAATCATCAACACCCTTGTCTATGAAGACAATTTCTTTTCTCGAGTCATTGTTGTGTGTAATCGCTTTTAAGCTAGTTGGAAGATCACTTTCGCTAAGAGAGTTGTTTTGAATTTGGTCTTCGACAGCTTCAATGGCTTCACTAGCAGCATAAACAGCAGCACCATCAAACATGATTCTCGGTTCCAGCATTTGAATGCTAAAATGTGGATAAGTTTTCTGTTTATCAGCCACTTATTTACTCTCCTCTTATCTTTCAGACCCAAAAATATACAATAAATTCAATGGATTTTCATTTAATTTGTAAAAATATATAAGAATTTCTTAGTTGTTTTTTATCCACAATTATGAGATTTTATGCTGTTATTTTTGACGGGGAAAGAATGGCTAATTATAAGGTTTTTGTTGTATTTATTGCTACTATTTTCATTTGGGGGTGTTCAAAGACACCCATGCCAATTGTAAAAGAAGAAGTCCAGCTTTCATCCCAAAAGGATTTAGAGTATCTCAAACAAACATCTGATGCTGCTCCTTTAGAAATTGATCTTTACCAGGCTATTGCTATCGCAATCAAAAATAATCGTGATTTACGATTGAATCTGATGGACTCCGCATTAAGTCTGGACCAAATAGATGTGGTCAAGTTTGATATGTTGCCGAAACTATCAGTCAACGCAGGTTATAAAGTTTTAGAAAAACACCCCGCTTCAACGAGTGTTAATATGGGTCCTGAAAAAGACAGCGATGGAAATGATATTACTAATACAGAAAATAAAGCTGCAGAAGCCATTGGCAATAGCCCCACATACACTCTCTCACAACAAACACCCTCAAATTCATATGACATAGGTTTCACTTGGAATGCATTAGACTTTGGTTTGTCTTATGTCAGAGCAGGTCAGCAAGCTAATAAATATTTAATTTCAAAAGAGTTGGAACGTAAGGCAATTCATAATTTAACAAAAGAAGTCATTTATGCTTATTGGAAGACACTATCTGCAGACGAGCTATTAAGTCAAATAAATCCTTTAATGGATAGAGTTAATGCTGCATTAGATGACTATGAATACATTGAAGAACTTTTAATTAGTTCGCCTATGGATGCTTTATTATACCAAAAAGAATTACTGGATGTTTTACAAATTTTAAATACACAGCGTCGAGCATTAATGGACTCGCGTGCGCAACTATCAAAACTAATGGGTCTATTACCAAATCAAGAATATATTTTAATCAAAACAGAACAGCCTCTAACGGAGTTAAATATGTCTTTAGAGGAGCAAGAAGAAGCAGCGTTATTTTCAAGACCAGAACTTTTAGAGGTTAGATATCAGGAAAAAATTACTGCTCAAGAAGCAAAGGCGTCAATGCTCTCATTATTTCCTTCACTTCAGTTTAACGCCACATGGACTTATGACTCTAACAAATATTTGTTAAACAAAGATAATGTAGAGTATGGTGCTGTTTTTGGCGCCAATTTATTGAATATTTTCCAAGCAAGTAACATAAATGACATTAACCAAATTAATGAAAAACTTATCGAAGAACAAAGATTAGCTGTTTCAATGGCTGTTTTATCTCAAGTCCATATAGCTAATATCAACTATGCGCAAAGCCTTAGAGAATACAGTAACGCCAAACATTACCTCAGTGTTGCACAGAGAATTAATGATTTAATATCAAATGCTCAAAAAATTTCTCGATTTGGTGAGTTAGAAATTATCAGAGAAGAAGCAAGTTTGCTTGTTTCTCGTTTGAGAAATGACATAGCTTATGCTGAATTACAATATAGCCTTGGAACTTTATATTCCTCTGTGGGGATGAACTTTACACCTGAAAATTTATCCCAGATTAGTGATAGAGATCTTGCAATTGCTTTAAAAGAAAATTTAAATCGATGGACAAAAAAATATAATTCGTTTGTATCTATACCATTAAATGAACAAAATCCTGTTCTTATTCAGTCAGCAAAAATAGCTGAAGAAAATGTGAATTTATCAAATTATGATTTCGTGGATTTTATATTTCAATTCGATGAGAAAACATTTTATTTAGAGGGTAGTGGCAAAACTAGATACAGTGTAAAGATGGCTAATGGGGATTCCTTACCGTCGTGGCTTGTATTCCTTCCTTCACAATATACTTTCGTTGCTAGTCCGCCATTTGCTATGGGATCGTTAGATTTAATAATTGAAGCAAGTAACGATATTACAAATATTTCTGATACATTTACACTTAGTTGGAATACAAATAATTTGCGCCCAAAAACTATTCCAGAAGAAAAAATTAATGAAGATCTATTAGATGAATTAAACGAGATACTTGAAGCAAAACTTAAAAGTATCATAATCTTTAATGAGGAAGTAAATGAAGAACAGCTTGACTCTTTAATAGCAGCTCTCAATTTTAAGGAGCAACAAAATTTAGAGGACACTTCTGATATAATCCTCGACTCAAGTTTCATAATTAAATCTAAACCTAAACCTAATAAAAATGTTTTAATTGCTGCCCTTAATGACAGTCTCGGAAGTCAAATTGAATCAATGACTTCTTATGATCCCAATCAATCAGCGTTTATTCAAATTGGTGCTTTTAAGAAAGAAAAAGTCTCAAAAATTGTTGCTGATGATGTAGCAAAAAAAATAGGTACGCGCGTGGAAGTTAGGCAAACATTAGTTTCAGATCCAGTAATGTACAGGATTTTAGTTGGGCCTGAACATAAAGATCAAATTGTAAATGTTATTGCCGATATCATGGAACTAGGGATATCAGATTATTTTTTAACGCAAGGATAAATTGAAAAATGAACGAAGATGAAGCGAAGAAAATTTTTAATTATCTTTTAAAAGATCATAATTTAGATAAATTTTTAGAATTTTGTACTAATGATATTAAATTTATATTGCATCCAAAGCATGTTGCAGCAGGGGAGTACGACAGAAAAAGTATTTATGACCTTTTTGCTCATCTTGCAAAATCTTTTCCCAATTGGAGTGAAGCCATTGATGAGGTTTTTCATGATCAAGAAAAAAAAGTTTTTATTATTATTTCAAAAGGTAATTCTTCTACAATAACTGATATTTGGGATATCCAATTTGCCCATTATAATGATGATGGAAAAATATTCAGAGTAGAAGACCGGATAGACACTCTTCACCTTGCCGAAGGCAATGTAGGCCCTAGAATTTAATTTTATTTTTTTTTAGCCTTAGTGCATTAAGTTTTATAAAACCCTCTGCGTCACGTTGATCGTAATTAGAACTTTCAAATGTTGCAAGATTTTCGTCATATAAGCTGTTCGGCGACTGTCTTCCAATAACAATCACATTTCCTTTGTAAAGTGCAAGTTTTACCTCACCATTAACTCTTTTCTGAGTAGCATCAATTGCTTTTTGCATCATGACTCTCTCTGGAGCAAACCAATATCCATTGTAAATTAATCTTGCATATTTGGGCATGAGTTCTTCTTTAGTAAATACCTCATCTCTATCAAGAGTTATGCTTTCCATTGCACGATGTGCTTTTAATAAAATTGTTCCACCTGGTGTCTCATAAACACCGCGTGATTTAATTCCTACATATCTATTCTCTACAATATCAACTCTTCCAATACCATTAAGGGAGCCTAATTTATTAAGTTTTTCTAATAAGTTAAAAGGTGAGAGTTTTTTTCCATTTATGGCAATTGGATCACCATTTTTAAATTGAATAGTTATCACTATCTCTTTGTTTGGCGCTGACTGAGGGCTGTTTGAAATTCCAAAAACATTTTCAGGTGGTCTTTTCCAAGGGTCTTCAAGAATTTTTCCTTCAGCAGATCGATGAAGAATATTTGCATCCACACTATATGGGGACTCCTTTTTATTGTGTTTCATGATAGGGATTTTGTTATTAGCTGCAAATTCCAACAGTTTAGTTCTTGATGATAAATCCCACTCTCTCCAAGGTGCGATCACTTTTATTTTAGGATCTAAGGCATAGTATGAAAATTCAAATCGTACTTGGTCATTTCCTTTACCAGTTGCCCCATGAGACACGGCATTGGCTTTTTCTTTTTTTGCAATTTCAATTTGTCTTTTAGCAATTAACGGCCGAGCAATTGATGTACCTAGAAGGTACTCACCCTCGTAAATAGTATTACAACGAAACATGGGAAAAACATAATCTCGAACAAATTCTTCTTTTAAATTTTCTATATATATTTTCTTTGCGCCAAGTTTTTTTGCTTTAATTTTTGCTTCAGTTAATTCTGCGCCTTGACCAAGATCCGCTGCATAGGCGATGACATCTGCGTTATATTCGGTTTGCAGCCATTTCAGTATGACGCTTGTGTCCAATCCACCTGAGTAGGCTAAAACAATTTTATTTTTCATTTTTTTAGCAGTCTTGTTGAAGAGAATTATACGCGTTAGTAAAACCAATTAACGTGTATGTGTCTGTTGTCTCTGTACCTCTTTTAGAATACCCGACAACTGTCATTTTTTTACCAGCTTTTAAAGCTTTAATGATGACAGTGTCATCCGCCATCGACCAAGCAGAATCATCCTCTCCAAAAAATTGATAATTTTTAGAGTCAATAGTGACTTTAACATATTTTTGTGAGTCATATGGATAACCAGCGTCTATTCTCACATATTCAGCTGCACCTTCTTTAAACACATAAAAAATTACTGCTCCTCTATTGGTATAGTCACCTTTTTCTGACGTAGGTACTTGAAAAATTGAACATGTTTTGTTGTTTATTTTTTTAAAGGACCACTTGCCATGCTCAAAGTCAATTGAGTGACTAGCAAACAAATTATTCACTAAAAAACATAAGCATAAAGTTAAGTATGATAATTTTTGTTTAAACATGGTGTTTTAATGTCAGAGAATATACCAATTAAGATTGATTTTTAAAATAATAAATGGAAAGATGTATTTTGAGAGATTGATGGTAAAAGTTAAAAATCCCTTTGTGGAAGCTCTTCAGAATATTGCTGAAAGGCAGGATATTGAGAGTTTTAAAAAAATTTTTGATTATTTTGGTCCAAGACTTAAATCTTTTTTAATGAAGTCAGGCGCAGATGATGCAATCGCTGAAGAAATAATTCAAGAAACCATGACTATTATTTGGACTAAAGCTGATTATTATGACCCGTCAGTGGCTTCACCCAGCACCTGGATTTATACTATCGCTCGTAACAAGAAAATTGATATTTTAAGAAAAACTAGAAAAGCAGTCTTGGAGGACATTGAGACTGCCATTTTACCTCCTGTTGAGTCTAAAGCAGATGAAAATATCGAACATGACCAAAAATTTGAAATGGTGGCACAATATTTAGATGACCTTCCAAAAGATCAACTAGATCTGCTAAAAATGAATTTCTTTGAGGAAAAATCACATGGTGAAATCGCTGAGATCACTAAAATCCCACTAGGCACTGTAAAATCAAGAATTCGTCTAGCATTAGAGAAGATCCGCGGCAAATTGGAACAAGACGGCAGTATGGTTAATCTAAATAATGACGGCGGAAGTATGGTTAATTAATAATGACATTTGAAATTCTTAGTACACCTGTAAACTCACCTGCAAGTCTTATTTTCCAGCAGTGCTTGTCCGAAGTTGATCCTGAGAACAGATCTCTAAACTCTGCGATGAATGAGGTGGGTGGTTACTTTTTAAATAAGTCTGAGACCTCGCCACTGTCCAATGAGTTATGGAATAAAGTTTTAGATCAGACAAAAATTGAAACATCATCGCCTCAAATTGATGATGAGCATGATCCTTTGTTAAGTCAATTACCAATTACTTTAAGATCCCATTTAAAAAATAAAAATATTAAGTGGAAATCTTTTAAGGATGTTAAGGTTGCTTCTATACTCCCTAAGGATAACAATGAAAAACTAGAACTTATCCACGTAATGCCTGGTGCAAAAATTCCTCAGCACACACATGAAGGCAATGAAAGTTTTTTAGTTTTACACGGTTCTTATAGTGATGAGTATGGCAATTATAAACAAGGATCTGTTCAAGTAAGAAGTGATGATCATAATCATACACCTGTTGGTGATGCAAAAACTGGTTGTATTGGATTAGCTTATACTCACGGTAAAATTAAATTTTCCGGTAAATTTGGTAAGTTACTAAATTTAATCGCTAATTAATTTTAATTATAAAATATATAGAATATGTGCGGGGGCAATTCCTGCCGTTAGTATTAATCTTAGAATAAAATAATCAGTTTTGATTATTTTTTCTTTGAAATAAAAAAAGAAATCAAAGCATAAAACTATAAAATAACCTGCTATAAAAAGCCCAATAGTTTCATCAAATTTTAAGTCAAATGCTAAAACCAAAAATGCATAAACAGCTGGGCAAACACTAAACAAAATTGCAATATTATTTTTTGATTGAAGATAAACACCCCAATACACTGCACCTAAAAATGACATTATGACTGCAGAGTAATAAACGAACATGTCTTTATCAAAATCAAGAAATATTAAATCGATGTTGTAAAAACAAAGATAAAAAGGAATTAAACCAGGAATACCTATAAGGTAAATCATTCTTGATAAAGTTTATCGATTTGCTCTGCTAAATCTAGGTCTCTTTGGGTAACTTTTTGAACATCGTGAGAAATAAGGAAAATTGTGACAGTTCCGTAATCTAAAATAATTTGAGGATGATGATTTTTTTTCTCGGATAACATCGCCACTTGGCTAGTAAAGGCAAAGCTTTTTCTATAATTTTTGAATTCAAAAGTTTTTGTCAATCTACCCTTATTGTCTTTTGGCCAATCAGTCATAGCTTAAGGTGCAGGTGATGGATTGTTTTCATGTACATCATTAATTTCATCAATAATTTCTTTTGATAATTGTATATCTACTGAATTTATATTTTCTTTTAACTGATCCATTTTCGTTGCGCCAATAATATTACTTGTGACAAAGTCTTGTTGGTTAACAAATGCAAGTGATAGTTCAGTTGGAGTAAGCCCGTTATCCTCTGCAATTGTACAATATTTCTCTGTCGCAACAATTGATCTCTCATTAGTGTACCTAGTCCAATCCTCCCAAATTGTTAAGCGTGCACCGTCAGGTTTTTTTGAATTTCTATATTTTCCAGTTAACACACCGCAAGCTAAAGGTG
>CABYRQ010000014.1 GCA_902521485.1 uncultured Alphaproteobacteria bacterium
TTTTTTTACCAATATGACTGATTTTATTGGACAATCTGGGATATTCACAAGTTGCATAGTTTCATTAACTTCTTAGCATTATTTTTTTTTTGATTCAGTATTTATAAGTTTCTCAACTCAAAAATAAGAGAGGTATTTATGAAACTAATAACAGCAATTATCAAGCCCGATAAAGTTGAAGCTTTGAGACAAGCACTCACTGGTGTGGACATCCAAGGTTTAACTATTGTTGAGGCTAAAGGATATGGGCGCCAGAAGGGTCATACCGAACTGTACCGAGGCGCAGAATATGAGGTACATTTTCTTCCTAAATCTCGAGCAGAGGTTTTAGTAGATTCTGCAGACGTCGAAAAAGTCATCACAACAATTTCTGAAGCAGTAAAATCAGGAAAAATTGGAGATGGCAAAATTTTTGTAACTGAAGTGCAAGAAGTTGTCCGAATACGTACAGGAGAACGAGGCGCTGAGGCAATTAAATAAGGAGATCCAATGAAAAAAATATTTACTTTTTTAATCCCTACTTTGCTTTTCTCTGGAGTTGCAAGTGCGGAAGTATCTGCTGAAACAGCCTTTGTATTTAATACATTTTTATTTGTTTTTAGTGGAGTCTTAGTGATGTTCATGGCATTAGGTTTTGCCATGTTAGAAGCTGGATTTGTTCGTAAAAAAAACACATCAGCAATTTTATTAAAAAATATAGCTTTATACTCAATTGCAGGAATAATGTTTTATCTAATCGGTTACAGTTTAATGTATGTAGATGTTTCAGGTTGGATAGGTTCATTAGGTGGTATGTTTTACGATACTGCTGATGATTTAACAGCTGCAACTGAAGAGGGTGGCTACTCTTTAGCATCAGATTGGTTCTTCCAAATGGTGTTCTGTGCCACAGCAATTTCAATCGTATCCGGTGCATGTGCTGAAAGAATTAAAGTATGGCCATTTATGATATTTGCGGCATTTATGACAGGAATTATTTACCCAATTTATGGTTCTTGGACCTGGGGCGGTGGATGGCTCACAGAAATGGGCTTTTCTGATTTTGCTGGATCTACAATAGTTCACTCAGTCGGTGGATGGGCAGCTTTAACCGGCTGTTTAATTCTTGGTCCTAGAGCTGGAAAATATGGTGCAGATGGAAAGATCTCTCCAATCGCTGGTGCAAACATGCCTTTAGCGTGTCTTGGTACCTTCATCCTTTGGTTTGGATGGTTTGGATTTAACGGTGGATCTCAACTAGCACTTGGTAGTGCCGCTGATGCTTCTGCAATGTCAATTGTTGTTGTAAACACAAATATCGCTGCATGTGGTGGTGTCGTCGCTGCAATTATTTTATCACAGCTATTGTATAAAAAAATTGATCTATCTATTGCATTGAATGGTGCTATAGCAGGTCTTGTTGCTATCACTGCAGGTCCAGATTTAAGCAACCACTTCTTATCTATGATTGTCGGTGCAATAGGTGGTATTCTTTGTACTATCGCTATCCCAATGCTCGACAAAATGAAAATCGATGATGTTGTTGGTGCAATATCAGCACACTTAGTTGCAGGTATTTGGGGAACACTGGCCGTAGGTATTTTTGGTAGTGGAGATTTCCTAGTGCAGTTAATAGGAATTGTTGCTGCAGGAGTCTTGGTTGTACCTTTAAGCGGTGTTTTCTTTTATATTCTAAAAGGAACTGTAGGCTTAAGAGTGTCAGAAGAGACTGAAGCTTCTGGTTTAGATAGTGCTGAATTAACAACAGTCGCTTACCCAGAATTTAAATAATCTTATTTATAGTACTCCTATAAAAGGGGCACATTATGTGCCCCTTTTTCTATATTAACTCATCAATTAAACTTGTAATTTTCGAACTGTCAGGTTTGGTCATAGAGGACCAACTTTTAACTAATTGACCCTCTCCATCAAAGAGATACTTATAAAAATTCCATTTTGGAGTTTCGTTATACTCTGATGTCATCCAACTGTATATCGGATGGGCATTTTCACCAACAACACTAATAATTTCTGATATAATAAATTTGGTTTCATAATTAACTAAACAAAATTCTTTAACTTCCTCATTATTACTTAGCTCTTGATGAAAACTATCAGAAGGAGTTCCAATAATTACTAAATTCTTTTCAAAATACTCACGATGAAGATTGGATAGATTAGCGTATTGTTTTGTGAAACCACATCTACTTGCCGTATTTACAAGAAGAATGGGTTTACCTTTAAATTTATCAAGATTAACTGTATTTCCATCAATATCTTGAATACTAAAGTTATATAAGTTTTTCGCCATAATGCTCCCTATGCTTGTGAGTAAAATACTCAAAGTTATCAAGAAAATTCTCATGACAATATATACTTACTTAAAATTATCTAGATTTATAGATTTAAACTTTTGGTAAACCTAAAACTTCATTTTTTTTGATGTATTCATCTTTGTAGGGAGGTCTGCTAAATACCTCTTTAATCATAGGTTTAAAAAAATCTAGATCTTTATTTTCATATTCGGGATCAAAAGATTTTTGATCCCATCTTTCACAAAAATCTGCACAAGTTTGGAAATAAATATTATCTTTAAATTTATCTCTAGCATTTTTATCCCATCCATAATGATGAGCATAGTAGATCATTTGAAAAATTCCATGATGCTCAATCACCCATGTTATTTCATCTCTTACATAAGGTCTTATAACTTCAGCAGAAAACCTATCGTGATTTTGAGGGGCAAGTCCATCTCCAATATCATGAAGTAAGGCACCAACAATCCAATCAATGTCAGCTCCATCATTATAAGCTCTAGTAGCTGATTGGAGACCATGATCTAATCTTGTTATCTTGTAACCCTCCATAGTATTTTTTCCTTGTCTTGTAAGCTCTTCAATTATTCTTTCATATGTCAAAGAAACATACTTTTCCTCATATTTTTGGAGTAATAGATAATCCTCTTTGTCTCCATCTTTCATATGTTTAAATTTTACATTTTTCTCAGTCATAAATTTGTATCACTTAGATAATATTTTTCATGTAAATGTCTCAATTTTCCATCAGTTGAATCAAATTCTAGATAACAACCTTGTAAATGTCTAGCTCCCTCACTTGAGTCATAAGAGGTTCTTCCATGGAGAAGTCTGTGGTTATCAAACATCATGACATCTCCTGGTGAGAGCTTAAATTTTATCTCGAAGTCAGATGAAGTGTATAAATCTCCTAATAATTTTCTCGCTTTGTAAAAACTCTCTAATTTTTCATTTTCTAAAGGTGGCACGTAATCAACTCTAGTACTATACCTGACTTGTTTATAGTCGCCATCCTTGTCTAATTCAATTAACTCTCCCCAATTTTCTAAAATTATATCTTTATCTTGAAATCGGTAACGTAAATTTGTTTTGGTTAAAGACTCAAATGCTTCTGGCTCATTTAATTTAATATACTCTGCAACTGAAAAACCATCAACAAGAGTCGAAAAACCACCACTTACTTCATTTTTTAAACAGTGCAAGAACTGTATCCCAGGTGCTTCTGGTTTTCTGTAAGGATTATCAGTATGAGGCGGTAATGCAATAGGTTTATAGGCTAAGTCATTTGGATTTGGTTTAGACATTACATCAAAAAATTCTCCAAAATTTGTGACTTTAACTGGGCCGATTGAATTTACAAATTTTAAAATATACTTACTTTCAGTTGGTACATTTTTAATAATAACAAAACCATATTTATAAAAATCCATAAGAAGATTATACATAGACTTTTTTTCAACCATATTTTCTTCAAAAACAGCCTGAGGTATAACTTCTAGTTGAGAATTCCATAAAATTCTTTTTGGTAAGGGTCCTCTTTTATTTTTTTCTTCATCCATTTCAATCAAAAGATCATTTAAACGATATTGACCTTTTGCCCCATCATTAAATTCAACATCAAGTTTGTGATCTGATAAATTGCAACTTATAATTTTCAATTTTAGGTCAATAGAGGATGGTTCATATAATCTTTGATTAGTATCCAAATCAAAATACTTTTCACCAGGTAGTCTTTCTCTTAACCAAATGGGATGCAAATGAAATGTTTTATTTTGATGAATTATTTTAATAGAATTGTTTTCAAAATGAAAATCCATAATTCGAACTCCAAGTATTAATATTTAAATATTTTGTTAATTTTAATTAATTGTCAATTAAGAAATTAACTCTTGATTTTAAACATTGCCTCAATTTCTACTGTAAAACCTAGAGGTAAAGAATTAACTCCTACTGCAGCTCGAGCATGAACACCAGTCTCACCAAAAATATCTTTCATCATATTTGAGCAACCATTGATTACTAAGGGTTGCTGTGTGAAGCTCTCAATACAATTTACAAAACCTGTCAGTTTAATTAATTGATCTACTTTATTAATTGATCCGATTTCATTTTTTAAAGCAGATAAGATAGCTAATCCACATAGCTTAGCGTGATTTTGAGCTGTCTCTAAATCAACATCAGCCCCAACTTTTCCTTTTGCAAAAGACCCATCCTCAAGTAATGGGCCTTGACCAGATATATATGCAAAATTATCAACAATAACGCAGGGTTTATAACTCCCTGCAGGTTTGGCAGGTTTTGGTATTAAAAGACCTAATTCAGCTATCTTGGCTTCGAAATCCATCAATTAAAAAATTACTCTTTTTCATCAATTTTACTAATCATTTGTTCAGTAGCAGTTTGTATTCCTATTGCGGAAGTGGTGCGAGGCACAATCATTGATGGTGTATTTTCATCATAAATTTCACTAGTTCTTCCAATCCTAATTCTTTGATAGGTAAATAGTGCGATAAAAACATAAACTATTGCACAATAATAAAATAATCCATAAGCATCAAAATAAGACATAAATCCTGAGACGATAATTGGCCCTAAAACTAAACCTAATGCATTAACTAATGTCAGAGTTGAGCTAGCAGAAACAACCTCGTCCTTTTCTAAATAATCATTTAGATGAGAAATAACAACTGCATAATAGGGAAGAGATACAGCTGAATGTATACCAACAAATAATAAAAGAATATTAAATGAAATAGATCCAAAAATAATTACACAAATAGAAGAAACCAAGGCAATGATATTTAATATCAGTAAAATTATTCTTCTATCAAATGTATCCGATATTTTGCCAACCGGATATTGAAATAAAGCGCCGATGAATGTATTTACAAAAACAAGTATAGATATTTGAAAAATACTTAAGCCTAATTTAGCTCCAAAGACTGCAATTAATCCAAATGACGCTCCATAAATCATACCAATGCCAAAAGAGCCGATAAAAGACATGGGAGAATTATTATATAGATCTTTTAAAGATATGAACTTAGGTGTAGAAAATTCTGGTGCCGATTTTTTAGTAAGTAAAATTGGAACTAAAGCAATAGAAATTAATAAAGATGTTAGAATATATAAGTGTGCCTCAGTAGTTTCTTTTATATTAATCAACAAACCACCCCCACTAGTTGAGAAGTATAATATCACCATGTAAAACCCAATAAGCTTCCCTCTAGTTTGATTATCAGCACGATCATTTAGCCAACTTTCACAAACGATATATATTGCTGCTAATGAAAACCCTGTAAGTAATCTTAAAAAAAACCAAAAAAACGGGTGAACATAAATCCAATGAAATAAAATTGTAATGGAAGCAATGGATGCGAATGCTGCAAATACTCTTATATGTCCTACATTTTTGATAATTTTCGGACAAATATATGAGCTAGCTAAATAGCCTATAAAATAACCTGTAAAGACATATCCAATTTCAAAATCGGAAAAATTAAATAATACGGCATTGATATTTAACAAGGTTCCTTGCAAAGAGTGTGCAAGCATAATGAATCCAAAACCTGTAAATAGAGCCCAAGAGCTATAAACGATATTTAACACCCGAGATTTTTTAAACTTTTAGTTTAAAAAAGCAATTATTATTTGTTAAATGGTAGGTTTGTCATTACAGACTCAACCTCTTCGCCATCAACAAGAAGTGTCTGTTTTTCTTCTAAGCTTTGATATTTGGTTTGCACCATCGCTATTCCAAGACAACAACCAAAATCTGGACTGAAGCATGCAGCTCTTAGCTCACCTATTTTGTCAGTGCCTATTTTTAAAGATAACACTTTTGTAATTTCAATTTTATCGAGTTTAAGTTTTAAACCAATTAAAGATCTCTTGACTCCCTCTTTGTGCTGTTTTTCTAATTCAGCTTTTCCTAAATAATCTATTTTGGGATTGAAAGAAACAAAAGAACCCAAACCACATTCAAGTGGAGTATCATTCATATTCATATCATTTCCAAAAGATAATAAACCACCCTCTATTCTTTCAATTAAATTTGGACAACCTGGTCTTACATCCAAATCTTCACCTTTAGACATAAGAGTATCATAAAGATTTAGCCCGATTTCATCATGATCTACATAAATTTCAAATCCACCCTGTTTGGACCAACCTGATCTTGCAATTAAAAATTTATGATTTTGAAAGTCAAATCTTTTGAAGTTGAAAAATTTTAATTTATCTATGTCTTTAAACACTCTTGACATAAGTTCAAACGATTTTGGTCCCTGAACTGCAAGAATGTTAACATTGGGTTCAGTAATCTCAACGTCAAGGTTCATACCAATTGCAATTCCTTTTGCATAAAGAAGTACATCTGTATCTGCTATTGATAGCCACCATGTTTTTTCACCAACTTTCATAATCAGTGGATCATTAATAATTTTACCTTTGTTATCAACAATTGGAGCGTAATAGCAAAGATAATCTTTTGCCTCAGATAAATCTCTACACGTAATTAATTGTGTAAGTTTAGCTGCATCAGGTCCTTGAATTTGAACTTGTCTCTCGCCAGATACATCCCAAAGTTGAACGTTATTTTTTAGGTGCCTACTATCTTCCTCTATACCTTTAAAAGATGCAGGTAAAAGCATGTGATTATAAACTGTGTATGATTGAACACCATATCCCTCTATTCTTTTGGTGTAAGGGGTAGAGCGAAGTCTCGCACTTTTAGCAATTAAGTGGGTCATAAAATTCAGTGTAGTTAATATGTATTCTTACTACAAAGCAATGATATTATTTCTATAAGACATTTAGCCCTAAAATAAATATTAAGAAGGTTACTGATACAAGGGATACAAAGCTAAAAGTCATACCAATTAATAGAGCAGCATAACCTTGATTAAAGATTTTTCTTAAATCAATAGAGGCTCCAAGAGCTGTAAGAGCTAGGCCAAATAGAATTGAAATTATTTCTTCAAGCATTACTAAAAATTGCATCCATTTCTCATTATTAAAAAAGTATATGTCCATAATTGAGCGAAAGGTTACAAATAAAATAAAACCTATTACAAAAAGTGGAATTGAATTAAATATTTTAACAAAGACTGATTTACTTTTATTTTTATTTTTTGAACTTTTATTAAATACTATCAATATCGGTATCAAAGCTAAAAGAAATAAATTTCTTATTATTTTTGTTATCGTAGCGATTTCTAAAGTTTTTTGATTTGGATGTAAATCATTATGAACCATGGCAGCTGCTAAAACTTGACTTGTGTCATGAATACTAACGCCTAAAAAAATACCTTTAGCCATGTCTGTTAAAAAAAATAACTCCACAAAAAAAGGATATGTAAATACAGCTAAACTTCCCCATAAAACTACTACTAGCACAGCCACAGCCACATCTTGATCTTTTGATTTTAAAATTGATGAGGAGGCTAAAATAGCTGTGACACCACAAATGGATGTACCAATTGCCAATAATTTTGACAAGTCTTTTTGAGTTGGCCAAATTTTTTTTATCAAAATATATGTAAGAAAAATCAATAATATTGTTATTATTATTACAAATATCGACTCAATACTGACTCTCCATAACTGAGCCAAACTTATCTTTATACCTAATAAGATAATTGCTAATTGAAGTATATTTTTCTTAATAAATTCTCGACCTTCAACAATATCAGAGGATAAAGAGAATATATTAAAAAAAAATATTCCCAAAATAAGTGATAAAAGACTTAATGGTAAAAACTGTAAATTAAATACGTATTCTAAGGGTTGTTTTAGAAATATTGCTAGTAGATATATAAAAGTTACAAAAAATACGCCTAAAAGACTTTTATTTAACATATTGATTAATTAATAAAAAATTTAAAGATTTTATTAGGTAATAATTTGATTTTTAATTTACTCTCTAGCACCACTTCTATGTTGTTGAATACGGTGGCCAAACGATTGTGAAACTCTGTCAAAAATAATAGCTAAAGCTACAATTGCCAAACCATTAAAAAGACCCATTGCAAAATATTGGTTTGTAATGGCTTTTAAAACTGGTTGTCCAAGGCCTTTGACACCAATCATAGACGCAATAACAACCATCGCTAGTGCCATCATGATAGTTTGGTTGATTCCAGCAAAAATTGTTGGAAGAGCTAATGGCAGCTGAATTTGAAATAATTTTTGTCTAGGGTTGGCCCCAAAAGCATCTGCTGCTTCTAACACTTCGCTATCGACTTCTCTTATTCCTAAGTTAGTGAGTCTTATAATTGGTGGTATGGCATAAATTACTACGGCTAACAAGCCAGGTATTTTGCCAATACCTAATAACATAACTACAGGAATTAAGTACACAAAGCTTGGCATCGTTTGCATAATGTCCAAAATTGGAGTGCAGATCCTTTGAGCGCGCTCTGATTTTGCCATCAGCACCCCAACTGGAATACCAATTCCTATAGATAGCAGAGTGCAAACACCAATAATACTTACAGTTGACATGGTGTCTTCCCACATTCCAAAAATTCCAATTAAGAGAAAAGCAAATAATGAACCTATAGTCACTGATATCTTTCTACTGCCAAAATAAATTACAGCTAAAAAACAAATTAGAACTATGGGCCAAGGTGAATTTTGTAATAATTTTTCAAACCAGACTAAAAAATACAAAACTGGATCAAATACAGCTTCAATAGTATCGCCATATTCTCTGGAAAAAGCTCTATAGGATGCATCAAAACCCTTTTTAAATTGCTTCATTCCTTCTAAGATTAGGCAATGTAAACGGACCATCATAAGTAGCTTTAATAGCGGGTCCAATTACTTCAATATTATCAGTTATTAACTCACTTTTTAAAACATCTCGGTGTTTATAAAAATTTTTATCTGAAGCAAAACCAGAATATCTAATTACTGCAAAATAACCTGGCTCAATTGAAGAAATTTTTACTGAATTATCTGATGGTAAAGGTATTTCATTTGGTTTGTATTTACTTGGTAAATAAAATTGCATAACGTACTCGTTTTCAATTTGAGTAACATTCACTGGTGTGGTCATTGAAATTTTTTCACTTTGTTTATTATTGCCAGAAATATAATTAAAAAGTTTTCGAAATCCATTATTTTGATTAGTGTATTGGGTTTGAACTACTAGACGCTCCTCATAAAATCTAATTTCATACTTATCCGTCTGATGAACTACTTTATAAGGCGATTCATTATAGGCCATCAAGTCTTGTACCACGAGTAATGTAAATAGTAAGTATTTAATCATTTAAAATTTGCGTTTCTTTATCAGAGACTCCCCATAATCTGTCATCTATGGGTATCCATCCTTTAATAGAGGATTTATTGCCCTCAGGTATACTTACTTTCACCATTGTTTCTTTTACCTCTAACAAGTTTACAATTTTTGGTGCAAGTATTACTCCTTTTTGAATAGTCATCCAAGACTCAGGGTCATAAGATTTCAATGCATACAACTCAATATCCTCTAGTATTAGCAAGGTTCTTTTTTTAGATAACTGATTGTGAGCAATCCAACCTTGTATTCCATTAAATAATTCAATGCGGTACCAGTCTGTATAAGAACTCCAACTATTCCTAAACTCTTCAATAACCTTTACAGGCATATTTTCCTCTGTAAGGAGAAACTTCTCAGTTTGTTTATTCAAATCTTGATTTTCTGGATAGTGACGTAGCCAAGACTCATCATGAGCAAGAGATTTATAATATGGAATATGTTTATCAGAATATGCAGTTAATGGGAGTAACAGAAACAAAAGCACTAACCTGATCATTAATTTTATCTTTGTGAATTTTGCCAATTTGGATGGGTATAAGGTTGTAGATTTGATGGTGCTAAAAGAGGTTTTCCCAAGATATGATCTGAGGCTTTCTCACCCGTCATTATAGATGGAGCATTAAGATTGCCATTACATATCTGAGGAAAAATTGATGAGTCTGCAAGAAATAAATTTGAAAAACCCTTTACTTTGCAATCGTTTAGAACGACAGAAGAAGGGTCATCTTCTTTTCCAATCTTGCAGGTACCACATGGATGATAAGCACTTTCACAATTATTTTTTATAAATTCGTCGAGACCTTCATCCGAAACAACGTCATCACCAGGTTGAATTTCATCTCCTTTAAAAGGAGCTAGGGCCTCTTGACTCAATATCTCTCTGCTAAGTCTAAGTGATTTTCTAAAGTTTGGAAAATCATCTTCATGAGACATGTAATTGAATTTTATAGTTGGTGAATCAAATGGGTCACTAGATTTTAATTTTACAAAACCTCTTGATTTTGAACGCATTGGCCCAACATGCAATTGAAAACCGTGACCTTCGCTAGGCGCCTTTCCGTCATATCTAATTGCGACTGGAAGAAAATGAAATTGTATATCAGGATATTGTATGTTTTTATCAGAGCGAATGAAACCAAGAGTTTCAAATTGGTTTGTTGCACCTGGCCCACTTTTAAGAAACATCCATTGCATGCCAATAAGTAATTTAGAAAAAGGATTTAAATATTTATTAAGTGTTACTGGTTGTAAACATTTGACTTGAAAATAAACTTCTAAATGATCTTGTAAGTTTTTACCAACACCTGGTAAGTTTTTAATAACCTTGATCCCCAAATTATTTAAATCATTGCCCTCTCCAATACCCGATCTTTGAAGAATTGTTGGACTATTGATAGCGCCAGCTGATAAAACAACACCAATATTTGCTCTAAAGGTTTTTTTTTGGCCCCGATGGAATACTTCAACTCCCTTAGCTTTGTCTTCTTGAAAAATTATTTTATCGACTAGAACCTTTGTTATGAGTTGTACATTTTTTTTCTCTAATGCAGGCTTTAAATAAGCTTTTGCTGTTGAAAAACGAGAGCCTTTCCAAACGGTCATATCAGCTGGTCCAAAACCCTCCTGTCGAAAGCCATTGTAGTCATCAGTGTACGTGTATCCCGCCTGCTCGGTAGCTTTTACAAAAGCATTGTGTAATGGGTTATCTCTTTTGCCATGAGTTATGTTTAAAGGACCTGATTTTCCTCTAAACTCTGAATTGCCTCCATGACTTGCTTCCATTCTTTGAAAATATGGAAGGACATCGGGATAATCCCAACCTTTTGCCCCACTTTCAGCCCACTCATTATAGTCACCAGCGTTTCCTCTGACATAAATCATTCCGTTAATTGATGAAGATCCTCCAATAACCTTTCCTCTGGGGCAGACGAGAGACCTACCATTTAAAGTAGGCTCAGGTTCTGCTTTGTAGCCCCAATCAAATTTATTCATATTCATTGGGTATGAGAGAGCTGCAGGCATTTGTATAAAAGGACTGTTGTCATTTCCTCCAAATTCTAATACCAGAATTTTTAATTGAGGGTTTTCCCCAAGTCTGTATGCAATTGCAGATCCCGCTGATCCTGAGCCAATTACAATATAATCAGGGTTTTCAAAATTACTCATCTAATAAAAATTAATTATTAATTTAATCTAAATATAAAGATTTTATTTTATGTTAATATGAAATTATGAATAGTAAAGCCATCTAGAAATGAATGATAATAATTTAAAAATTATTCAAGTCAGTGACCTACATTTTTTAAAAGACGGTGAGACCATGTATGGCGCTAATCCGGTCAATAGATTTAGGGCTTTTGTAAATGATGTTAATAAAAACCACAGAAATGCTGATTTAGTTGTAATAACAGGAGACATTGCCCATAACGGCATTAAAGAAAGCTATCAACTGTTCAGAGAGGAATTGAAGAGACTTGACTTACCTTCAGTAATTATGATTGGAAATCATGATAATCGTGAAGTGGTTAAGGCAGAACTATCAAGTGTGACTAAAATTGATGATGATGGATTTATTCAATCCTCAATAAAAATTAAAAATCATAAATTAATATTTTGTGACACAGTGTGGGACAATAAAAATATTAATAACATTCACGAAGGTTATTACTGTCACAAAAGAGTTAATTGGCTCGAAAAAGAGATTTTATCTTTTAAGTCGAATTCAAATATAATTTTTATGCACCATAACCCAATGAATGTTTTCATGAAATCGATGGATAACTATTCTTTTAATGATAAAGACCAAGAAATTATTGCTAAATTATTAGATAAATACGCACCTAAAATTAAATATTTATTTTTTGGTCATGGCCATAGACCATTAAGTGGGAAATGGAAAAATGTACCTTACGCTAGCTTGAGGGGATTGTTACATGCTAGGGAGTTGGACTTTGATAGTGATGTTGAAAATTTTAAAATGGAAGAGCCTAGTTATGGTATTATCTTTATTGATGAAAATAATTTAACTTTCCACATTCATGATTTTATGAATAAAGGAAAAATTTATGAGGGTGATGAAAATTATTTAGGTTTTCCAAACATAGATTAAGTTAGCTTCTTCCTCTACTCCCATGTTTCAAATAAACATTTTTTGCAAGTATTTTATGCTCTTGCGATTTGCGAATATCAAAAATTTTTTTTCTAGCATACTGAGCAGTTTCTTTAACATTTATTATTTCTTTTTGAACCTCATTATCGAATAAATTTACATTCGTACTTTTTTTTGGGGGATTATGAAAAAAGGCAGGTGGGAAATTTTTTACTTCAGGAATTTGTGACTTTATAAATTTACCGAGTGGATCTTGATCCATAGCTTGCTTATAAGGATTATACATTCTAATAGTATTAATACCGGTTGTACCTGATTGCATTTGTATTTGACTGTAATGAATTCCAGGTTCAAAGTCTGTAAACAATGTTGCCAAGCGTGGAGCAAAATATCTCCAATCGAGCCATAAATTATAAGAAGCAAATGAAGCTAACATTGCTCTCATTCTAAAATTAATCCATCCATAATTTCTCAGATAAATCATACACGCATCGATAAAATGAACTCCGGTCTTACCTTCAATCCAAGCCTCTAATTTCTCTTCATCTTTTTCACGTATTTGATCATACACAGGAATAAAGCTTGTATGTTCAATTGATGGCTGATCTTCTAATTTTTGAATAAAATGCGATCTCCAATGTAACCTGGATAAAAATGAATTTATAGATTTAGCAAAATTTTTATTGGTATACTTTATTTGATCTCTTTTTTTTGTAGCCTCTTGAAAAACTGTGCGGTGTGATATTGTACCATATGTCAAATGAGTTGATAATCTTGAGCAGCTTTTTTCAGCAGTTATTGGGCTAGACATTTCAAATTGATAATTTTCACCTCTTATATTTAAAAAAGACTGAAGCAATTTTTCTGCTTCAACAGATCCACCCTTTTGCCTATATGGACATGGTGTTGAGTCATAAAAAAATTTTGGTAATTCATGGTTTGATAATTCTAAATTAACTGATTGTTTTATGATGGGCAAATTAGACTTTTTAATAATTTCGTTTCTAAAATTTTTAGCCCATAGGTTTCTATCATGTTGTCCTCTTATAACACCTGGGTAAGAGCACTCAATCCAATCAATTTTATTTTGAAAAAAAAATTTTTTTAATTTTTTATCTCTTTGGTAAGTCCATTGAATACCTGTTTCTTGTTCGCTAATTACACTTGAAAAGCTATGTTTATCTTTTAAAAACTTGAATATTTCTAATGCATCACCAAAAAAGACATTTAAATGTAAATTATTTATGAGTAATTGTCGTTTAAGCTCATTTACACTCTCTAATGTAAATTGCCACTGCCTTAAAGACATATCTTTTTGCTTCCACAGATCAGGTTCAATTATGTAAATTAATATAGATCTTTTATTCTCATCAATTAGAATTTCATTGTCCTTGTATCTTAAATTCTTTTTAAACCAGACGATCCTATTTGACATCTGTTTCTAATCTTTAATTTTGAAGCCTTTTGAAAAAATATAAATAATTGCAGAAATATTTAAAATTAAAAATGTAAATATCATAATCAAACTTGTTGTAATACTCACATCAGCCATTTCATAAAAACTCCATCGAAAACCACTAACTAAGTAAAGAACTGGATTTACCAAAGAAACGTTTTGCCAAAACTCTGGTAACCAGTTTATTGAATATAGCGATCCACCAAGAAATACGAGTGGAGATAAAATTAGTGTTGGAAATATTGATAGCTCCTCCCAATTTGATGACAACATCCCTATAAGAAAACCAAGTAAGCTAAAAGTTAAAGATGTTAAAACGAGCATTAAAATCATTGTAAAAGGATGCATAATATATATTTCAACAAAAAATAACCCTGTTGCTAATATTAAGCTTCCTAAAATTATTGATTTTGTAGTGGCCGCACCAACAAAACCAATAACAATCTCTGTTGTTGATAGTGGGGCAGCATATATTTCATTTATAGTTCCAAGAAACTTTGGAAAAAAAATACCTGAGGAAGCGTTTGAGACACTTTGTGTAAGTAAAGCTAACATTATCATACCAGGTACTATGAAAGAACCATAAGAGATATCTTCAATCACAGGGATGCGACTTCCTATTGCAGCACCGAAGACAACAAAATAAAGAGAGGATGATATCACAGGAGAAAATATACTTTGAACAGTTGTTCTTCTCATTCGATCCATTTCATGCAAGTAAATTGCCATTATACCTGTCCAGTTCATACACTCTCCTCCAAAAGTTTTTCAAATATCGTCTCCAACGATGTCTGGGAGGAATTTAAATCTTTTAATTTTAAACCAGCCGACTTTATGTCTTGAAGAAGTGCAGTAATACCAGTCGAAGATCCATGAGAGTCATATGAATATGTTAAAGAATTATTATTATTCATTTTTAAGTTATACGACTCTAAAGTAGATGGGATTTGACTAAAAGGCTCTTGAAATTCTATAGTTAAATTCTTTTGACCCATTTTTCGCATTAAATCATTCTTATTATCAGTGATTATAATTTCGCCATTATTGATTACAGATACTCGATCAGATATAGCCTCAGCTTCTTCGATATAATGAGTAGTAAGAATAATTGTTACTCCATTTTCTTTGAGTTCTTTCACTGCTCTCCACATATCTCTTCGCAAATTAATATCGACACCTGCAGTAGGCTCGTCAAGAAAAAGTATTTTTGGTTCATGACTCAATGCCTTTGCAATTAATGCTCTTTTCTTCATACCACCAGAGAGCTCACGAAGCTTACTATCTTTTTTATCCCAAAGGCTGAGATCTTTAAGAATTTTTTCTATGTATGCAGGATCTTTTTTCTTACCATAAAGACCTCTTGTGTAAGAAACATTTTGAAAAACTTTTTCAAAGGCTTCTAAATGTAGTTCTTGAGGCACAAGACCAATCATCGATCGAGTTTTTCGGAAATCTTTAACAACATCATATCCATCAACTGAAATGGTTCCTGATGTAGGTAAGACTATCCCACATATGGCATTAATAAGTGTTGTTTTTCCAGCACCATTTGGACCAAGAAGTGCAAGAATTTCACCTCTTTGAATTTCTAAATTGACACCTTTAAGGGCTTCTAAACCTCCTTGAAAAGTTTTTTTTAAATTATCAATTTTAATTAAGATATCTGCTGACATAATTAGATTGCGTACAGTATATTATAAGCAAATAACATCAAGATAGTTTATCAGTAATCTTATTTTTTTTACTTTTTTCAATTAAGTAAGTGCTTATTAAAACAGCAATAAGGGCAACAATAATTTTATAAGTTATTTTTTCGTTTAAAAAAAGATATCCAAATATCAAACCAAAAATTGGAATGATGTAGGCAACTTGTGATTGAAAAACTAAGCCGTTATTTTTAAGAATATAAAATCTCATTAACCAAGCTATCGCTGTCGCAACAATACCAAGATACAGAAGAGAAATTGTAGCATTAAGAGAGGGTCTCAATTCTGTTGGATTTTCAAAAATGAACATAATTGGTAATAAAAGAATAACTGCCCAAATTAAAATACTTGATGTAAGTACTTCATTTTTTATATGTTTTAGCTTGAGTGAAAATAGTCCACCTATGGTGTAACAAACTGGACCCAAGATTACCATAAAAGCATAAAAGATATTTGACTGATTGATTAGAATGTTATCTGAAAATAAATAAACGATACCAAGAAAGCCAATTAATATTCCAACAAATTTTAAAAGATTAATTTTTTCATTTTGAATAAATAAATGCCCTAAGATTGTTGCTGCAATAGGTGCCGTAGACATCAAGATTGCTGCTAGATTACTTTGAACCTTTAATATGCCGAATGAAATAAAAAAAAAGGGGAGAACTAAATTCACAAATCCTATAGTTGCGTACCATAACCAATTCTCTCCAAATGCTTCAATTGAAATTTTTCTTATCCAACAGTAAACAAGCATTACTATTGCAGCAAAAAAAATTCTACCAAAGGCAAGTGCCATTGGTGTATAGCTTTCTGAGGCAATTTTGATGTTAAAGAACGCACTTCCCCATATACCAGCTAATAAAAATAAAAGTAAAAAATCTTTAAAAGATGCTTTGTGCATTATATGAGAGTAAACTGAATACGTTTATTCATTTTTCCTTTACTCTCATACTTCATAAATTTGAATTCGCCAATTTCATTTGTATTTGCTACGTGAGTTCCCCCACACGGTTGTAAATCAATATCTCCTATTTTAACAAGGCGAATTTTATCATTTGTTCTTGGCGGTTTAACTGACAAGGTTCGCACTAGTTCAGGTTTTTGATCTAGCTCATCATTTGTTATCCACTGATAAGAAATAGAATGAGATTGTTGAATAAATTCATTAATGATTTTATTTAAAGTTTCAAATTCAAATGTTTCTTCACCTAAATCAAAATCAATCCTACTTTTTTCTAAACCAATTGATCCTCCTGTAACATAATAAGGTAATGCTGCACACATTAAGTGCATTGTGGTGTGCATTTTCATTAAGCGATATCGATGATCCCAATCAATATGGCCTTTTATTTGCCCAGATAGATTTAGATTTTCTGAGTCAACAACATGGGCAATACCTAACTCATGTTTAACTGTGTTGATAACATTGAATTTTTTATCATTAATTTCAAGTACTCCCTTGTCTCCGGGTTGCCCACCACTTTGAGCATAAAAAGAACTATCTTGAGTAATGATTTTGTCACCCTCGACTAATAAAATTTTTTCTTCAAAGCTCTTTGTATAACTATCTTTGAGATAAATCATTTTTTTGCTTCCTCTATCATAAAATCAACACAAGACTCTATACCTCCTTGTGTGTTGCTTTGTTTTTCACATTCCTCATAGTATTCATGGTATTCAAATGTCGAAGAAATATATAGGCCTAAACCAATAATGCCAAAGACTGCAATACTATATAATATTTTTTTACCCATCTTAAATTAATCTGTCTTGGAAACCTATCAATTGATTGTTAACAATGATATCTGATTTTTTAATAGGTCTTAGCAGTTCTATACCTTCCAAACTTATACATCTACTTAGTGCAACATAAAGTTGTCCTGGAGCAAAAGAACCTTGACTCATATCTATAATAACTTTTTCAAATGTTTGTCCCTGGCTTTTATGAATTGTAATTGCCCAAGCTAATCTCATTGGATACTGTTTGAAAGATCCTGTTATTTCCTCTTGAACTTCTTGTTGATTATCATCATAGGTATATTGAATACGATCCCATTTTTCTTTTTTAACCTCATATATTTTATTATTGATTTTTACTTTTATTTTTTTTTGAGCGATATCATGAATTATACCAATGGATCCATTAACCCACCTTTTTTCAGGATCATTTTTAATCATAATTACTTGGGCTCCTTTTTTTAATTTTAAGATTTCATCGGTGGGAAATAATTCTTTATAAAATTGGCCAGTAGCTTGTCCCCTGTAAGAAAACTCCTCCTGATTTAACTGGCTTAAATATTTTTGATTAATGCTACTCGCTCGAACATTAGTTGTAGTAAGTATGATTTTACCTTCATCCATCTCAATGTGATCAGTTAAAGAGTCGTTTATATTCTCGATCTGCGTGTGAGTAATTGAGCCATCTCTTACAGAGTTAAGCAAATGAATAAAATGGTCATCTTTTTGTCGATAAATATTATGTAGTTCAAGTGTTTTAAATTGTGCGTCTTGGAAAATATTTGAGTGAAAGAAGAAATGACCTTTAGGATAAATGCGCTGTAGAAGTCCTGACTCATCCATATTCACAACTGGTGGTAGTTGAAATAAATCCCCAAAAACTATTAACTGAACTCCGCCAAATGGTTGTGTAAGTTTTTTTCTGTGAACACGAAGGCTATAATCAATCGCATCAAAAACATCAGCACGAACCATAGATATCTCATCAATAATTAATGTTTCCAAATTTTGAAGAATTTCGATTTGTCTTACTTTTTTTATATGTCGTGTTTGAATAACCTTTGGTGGAAAACCAAAAAATGAGTGAATAGTTTGTCCTTTAACTCGAATTGCAGCAACTCCTGTTGGAGCAAGAACAACTGTATTCTTCTTTGTTATAGATCGAAAGTAGGCCAATAGTGTAGACTTACCACTACCTGCTTTACCAGTAATATAAAAATGATCTTTTGTGCTTTCTAGTTGCTCAATGATATTTTCAAATTCTTTACTGAGCTCGAAATCATCAGGTAGTAAACTATTATAATTTCGCTTATAGCTCATCTATAATATTATTTAACATGTGAAAACATTCTTTCACTGTGCCTTTTTGAATTTGAATTCTAGAAAGTTTTGGATTGAAATTTAATTGTTCGATATAAACATTTTTTTTAAAATATAATCCGATAAAAACTAAACCTACAGGTTTTGATTTAGTACCACCGTTTGGACCAGCTACACCTGTAGTTGAAAATGTTAGCTGACTTTTGGAAATTTTGTGCAAATGTAAACACATTTGAGCACATACTTGACGGCTGACTGCACCGTACCTTTTGATAGTACTTGGTTTGACTTTGAGATTTTTAATTTTTGAGTCATTTGAATATGTTATCAAACCAGTTTTATAAATTTTAGATATACCAGACACAGCTGTAAATTCTGCTGCAAGCAAACCACCAGTACAAGATTCTGCTGTTGAAACTGATATGTTTTTATCGAGTAAATATTTGATTGTTTTCGAAACAACGCTCATAAGCTAGTTATACTTATTATAAGGACGAAGAAATAACAATGGTGCTTATTGGTATAAAAAAAATGCATAATTAATCCCCATAATTCACAATAAATGTGGATAAATTAACAAAATTTGTCTATTCATATGCAAATATTGCATATTACAATGAAATCCTATAACCTAATTAAAGGAATCATGGAGGTTTAAATGGCAGATATGTTTACAGGACACTACCCCTTTATAGTTATGATTATTTGGTTCATAGCAGGTTTCATCGGATCAAAAATGTGATTGTTATGAGGGCAGTCTACGCTGCCCTCTCCCTACCCTAAAAGATGACATTATTACCCTTGCTGAAGCAATTGTGAGGGAATAATGTATCTTTATTAAAATCAAGAGAGAAAATGAATAAGCCAAATAATTTAGAACCGCTGTGGATGCCTTTCACTCCTAACAAAGTATTTAAGAAAGATCCAAGAATTATAGTCGGTGCTAAAGATATGCATTTTATTAGTGACGATAATCGAGAAATTTTAGATGGCACTGCAGGGCTTTGGTGTGTAAACGCTGGTCATGGTAGAAAAAAAATTCAAGAAGCTGTAAATAAACAAATTGAAAATCTTGATTACTCTCCACCTTTTCAATTTGGACATCCAAAACAATTTGAACTAGCTAATCGTTTAGCAGAGATTTTTCCTGAAGGAATGAATCATGTTTTCTTTTCTAATTCAGGATCTGAAGCAGTAGATAGTGCATTGAAAATTGCGCTAGCTTATCAACGTGCACGCGGACACTCATCTAAAACTAGATTAATAGGTCGCGAAAGAGGTTATCATGGTGTTGGCTTTGGAGGAATAAGCGTAGGTGGTATGGTAAAAAATAGAATGTACTTCGGATCAATGCTAAATGGTGTTGACCATTTACGCCATACCCACAATTTAAAATTAAATGCTTTTTCAAAAGGTGAACCTGAACATGGAGCAGAACTTGCCGATGATTTAGAGCGTCTTGTTCAATTGCATGATGCATCAACTATTGCAGCTGTAATTGTTGAGCCAATTGCTGGATCAACTGGTGCGCTGCCTCCGCCTAAAGGATACTTAAAAAGATTAAGAGAGCTCTGCACAAAACATGACATTTTATTAATTTTTGATGAAGTCGTAACTGCTTTTGGCCGTATGGGAAAAGCAACTGGCTCTGAGTTTTTTGGTGTAACACCAGATATTATTTCATGTGCAAAAGGCATTACAAATGCCACCATCCCTATGGGTGCAACCATAGTTCAAGACTTTATTTATGAGTCAATGATGGAAAATGCAGATGCTCCAATAGAATTATTTCATGGATATACTTACTCTGGTCATCCTGTTGCTTGCGCTGCAGCCTTAGCAACACTAGATATTTATCAAGAAGAGGGATTATTTGATAATGCTGCTCATATGGCTCCTATTATTGAAGAAGCCGCTCATAGCCTGAAGGGAACAAAACATATAATCGATATTAGAAATTTAGGAGTGATTGCTGCACTCGAATTAGAGCCTAAAGGTAACGCTGTTGGTGCAAGAGGGTTTGAAGCTATGAAAAAAGCTTGGGATCTTGGCTTAATGGTAAGAGCTAACGGAGATACGCTTGCTTTTTCTCCACCTTTAATAATTAAAGAAAATCAGGTCGATGAAATGTTTACGAAAGTAAAAAAAGCCCTGGAACAAGTAGACTAAAAACGTCCCCACTACAACCATACCCTGTTTCAAAAACGCCGCTTGGTTGGTAAAAACCACATAACATTACCCATCTATATAAAAAGACAATTCCAGGAACTAAAATAATCGCATTAATAAGAAAAAGAGCTATAGAAATAACTACCCTCATTGGTAGCTTTGTATTCATATACTGTTTATAAAAAATACGAATGATCAAACCAGTGGTTACAGCAGATAGCAATAGAAATGGTGCATCAAGGTATGTAACTAAAAATTCATAATACATTTCTTTAAAACTTAGCAATGATACATTAAGACTTTAAAAATGCAAAAATACATATCTGAATTTATAGGCACATTTATTTTATTAGTATCAATTGTTGGATCTGGCATAGCAGGACAGCAATATACGAATGATCAAATGGTAATTTTATTTAGTCATGCTGTTGTAATAGGTTTCACACTAATTTTTATAATTAGAATATTTGCAAATTTTTCTGGAGCTCATTTTAATCCTATTGTTTCAATTATATTTTTCTTACAAAAAGAATTGAGTTCTAGGGATTTATTTCTTTATATACTAATACAAATCATTGCAGCTGTACTAGGCACACTTTTTGCTAATTATATTTTTGGATTAAATGTAATTGAGATTTCTTCAAATATAAGAAGTGGGGCAAATATATATATTTCCGAATTTTTTGCTGCAACTGGATTATTATTGGTCATACTTTTATCTAGAGCAGATGGTAAAAATGTAGTTTCATTTAATGTTGGTATTTATATTACAGCAGCTCTTATATTTACATCATCTACAAGTTTTGCAAATCCGGCTGTAACAATTGCTAGAATGTTTACTGAGTCATTTACGGGTATCAATCCCTCCACTGTAATATTTTTTATTAGTTGTCAAGTTATTGGAATGTTTGCTGCCTACATTTTGTATAACCAGTTCTTTAAAAGCAAATAATTTCAATGATTTTTGTAAATTATTAACAGAGACAATTCGTATTGTTGACTTACTTACAGGTTAAATTTTAATGACTTCAATATTAATTAAGTAGGAGAGAAAAATGAGCGAAGCCAAATGTCCCGTTGCTCACGGAGCTAATTCAAATATGGAGAAGTCATCAACTGATTGGTGGCCTAAAAATTTAAATCTAGATATTCTCCATCAACATGATCAAAAAACAAAACCGTTTAATGGTACTTATAATTACAGAGAAGAAGTAAAAAAATTAGATTTTAAAGCATTAGAAGCTGATATGCATAAATTAATGAAAGAAAGTCAGGATTGGTGGCCAGCTGATTGGGGGACATACGCAGGATTAATGGTTAGGCTTGCTTGGCACTCTGCTGGTACTTATAGAACTGCTGATGGGAGAGGTGGCGGTGGAACCGGTGATCATCGATTTGCTCCTTTAAATTCTTGGCCTGATAATACTAACTTAGATAAAGCTAGAAGACTTTTATGGCCGATTAAGAAAAAATATGGAAACAAGATTAGCTGGGCTGATCTTATGATCTTAGCTGGAAACATTGGCTATGAATCAACAGGATTTAAAACATTTGGTTTTTCATATGGGCGTGAGGATATTTGGCACCCAAACAAGGATATATACTGGGGACCAGAAACAGAAGCATTAGCATCTGATAGACACTCAGATAAAGAAGATGCCTCTTCGTTAGAAAGTCCACTTGCTGCAAATCACATGGCCTTAATCTATGTGAACCCAGAGGGATTTGAAGGTAACCCTGACCCATTAAAAACAGCTCAGCATATTAGAGAGACATTTGCAAGAATGGCTATGAACGATGAAGAGACTGTTGCTCTTACTGCAGGAGGTCATACTATTGGTAAAACGCATGGTAATGGTAATGCTGATAATCTTGAAGCAGAACCTGAAGGGGCAGCAATTAACGAACAAGGCCTTGGTTGGATGAATAATACTTCCAGAGGAGTTGGAAGAGATACGGTGACATCTGGAATTGAAGGTGCATGGACTACTGAGCCAACAAAATTTGATAATGGATATTTTGACATGCTCTTTAAATATGAGTGGGAACTTAAAAAAAGCCCTGCAGGAGCTTGGCAATATGAACCTATCAATATTAAAGAAGAAGATAAGCCTGTAGACGTAGAAGATCCATCAATTAGATATAACCCAATCATGACAGATGCTGATATGGCAATGATCAAAGATCCAATTTATTTAGAAATATCCAAAAAGTTTCATAATGATCATGAGTATTTTTGTGATGCTTTTGCAAGAGCTTGGTTCAAACTTACCCATAGAGATATGGGTCCAAGATCTAGATACATAGGACACGACCTTCCAAACGAGGATTTGATCTGGCAAGATCCAGTTCCCGCTGGAACACCTAGTTTTGATGTGGAACAACTCAAAGAAAAAATCAGAAATTCTGAATTAACTGTTCAAGAACTAGTCTCAACTGCATGGGATAGTGCAAGGACATTTAGAGGGTCGGATTTAAGAGGGGGAGCTAATGGAGCGAGAATTAGATTTTCACCACAAAAAAATTGGAAAGGCAATGAGCCTCAAAGATTATCAAAAGTGCTAGATATATTAGAACCTCTTGCAAAAGAAGCAGGCGCTAGCATTGCAGACACAATTGTCTTAGCTGGAAATGTTGGTCTAGAAAAAGGAATTGAAGCTGCGGGTTTTAACGTTCCTGTTCCTTTCAACCCAGGAAGAGGAGATGCCTCTGAGGATATGACTGACTCTGAGTCATTTTCTCAATTAGAACCCATACATGACGGTTTTAGAAATTGGCAAAAAGATAATTATGAAGTAAGAGGAGAAGAGTTGTTGCTTGATAGAGCTCATTTACTTGGTCTTACTGCAGTTGAAATGACTGTACTTGTTGGAGGTATGAGGGCTCTGGGTGCTAACTATGGTGAGAATAAGCATGGTGTTTTTACTGACCAGGTAGGTGCTCTTACAACTGACTTTTTTGTTAACTTGCTTGATATGAGTAATAAATGGAAAGCGTCTAATGGACATTATGAGATTATTGATCGAAAAACAAATAATGTTAAATGGACGGCAACCTCAACGGACCTTGTATTTGGATCGAACTCTATACTTAGATCTTATGCAGAAGTGTATGCACAAGATGATAACAAGGAAAAGTTTGTAATTGATTTTGTTAAAGCTTGGAACAAAGTAATGAATGCCGATAGATTTGAATTGAACAATAATTAATTAATGTTCAATTATGGTAATATCCAACTTAAAGTTTGTGGTATTACAGATCAAAAATCTTTAGAAGTAATTCAAAAGTACTCTGTAAGTAGGGTGGGCCTTGTAAGTGATTACTTATATGGCCCAAATACACTTAGTACTAAAGAAATTCAAGAACTGACTATTGCATCCTACAATTTAAAATTAAATCCAATTTTATTGATTGGAAATATACAGATACAAGAAGTAATTAGTATCGTAAATGATGTAGCAATAAAAGAGGTTTGCATATCTAATCAATATAAAAATGAAGAAATTGAATTGCTGAATAATAAAACAGATGCAAAAATTTCAATTTCGGTAAATTATGAGAATTTTGACTATAATTTCTTTGAAGAGATTTTAAATAATATAAGTAGTTTTTATTATGATTTAAATATTTACAGAAAAGATACTATTGAAAAAAAATCTCTTGTGGAATGTGAAAAACAAATCAATCAATTAAAGATCTTTGCGAAACCTCTCTACCTTGGTGGGGGAATAAATATAGATAACATAAAAGAGGCAATTAAAACAATATCTCCTCATGGAATTGATATTTCAACAGGCTTAAAACAATCTAATAGTGTGGATGAGGAAAAGCTTAAAAAAATCCTTGATAATCTTGGGTTTGACGAGATTTCTTAATAATAAATCGTTCCTCTAAGTTATTTATGAGTCTTTTGTAAGTATATTGGGTTTTTAAATCAATAAAATTAGGATTGAGGTCTAATACTGGCTGTATAACAAAATCTCTTAAATGTGAGGAAGGATGAGGAATTGATATTAAATGATTTTTAACTTTCAAGTTTTCGAATTGAATAAGATCTAAATCAATTCTTCTTGGCCCATTCTCTAGAAGTTTATTTTTTTTTATCAGCTTTTCTACAGCGTTCATTTTTATAAATAGCTCATTAAAAAAAAAATTAGTGAGAAATAAAAAGGCAGCATTATGAAAATATTTTTGGGCGGTTAAACCAAAAGGCTTGGTAAAATAAACTCTACTAACCTTTTTAACATGACCAAATTTATTCATTAAATTTAATGCACTGTTAAAATTACTTCTCCAATTGCCTATATTTGATCCGATAGCAATATATGATTTATATCGATACGCTAACTTTTTTTGCATTGTATTTTTTAGCAATCTCAATTTTATTTATTTCTAATTTTTCTATTTGAATTGGAAACTTATCATCTAGTTGTTTTTTAAGATCTGTAATTAATTTTTCCAATGTTTTATATTGAGAGGCTGAAACAAATTTAATTATTTCATTTTTGATATCTGAATAACTTGTAACATTTTCAATATTGTCAAGATCTTGATTATGATCAATGTCTAACTGGCATTTTATACTTATTAATATAGTTTGGGGTTTTAACCTTTCTTCTTCGAACACCCCAATAATTGTGTCAACTTTTAGCTCTTCTATTTCGATAAAAAATTTCATTTATTTAATGCTTTCAAAACTTTTATCATTTGATTTGTCTCTTTGACATCATGAATTCTATATGTGTGAATATTTTGTTTGAGAGCATGCGCCACAGAAGCTAAAGATCCTCCAATCCTTTCATCAGCATTTGATGTATCAATATGATTTATCCAACTTTTTCGTGAGGATCCCAATAATACTTGGATATTTGCACTACTGAATTTCTTCAAAGATTTCATTAATTGTAAATTTTGATTTAGTGTTTTGCCAAATCCTATACCAGGATCAAACCATACCTTTTTGAGATTAATCTTCATTTTATTAAATATTTTCAATCTTTTTTTAATAAAATAATCAAATTCTCTTACCATATTTACTCTGGAATTAAGTTTTTTTTGCATTTCCTTTGGTGTTCCTCTTTTGTGCATTAAAAAAAGTCCTGCGTTATATTTCTTTATAAGTTTAAATAGCTCTTCTGATCCTCCATTAATATCATTAATGATATGGGCACCTTTTTTCAGTGCATACTCTTGGGACTCAATTTTATACGAGTCCACAGAGACAAGGTATTTCTTATAGTTTAAATATGGTAAGATTTTGGATAAACGATTTATTTCTTCAATATATGTAATTGGCTCGCTATTTGGTCTAGTGCTTTCAGCACCAATATCAATAATTTGTGCACCATCTTTAACCATTGCATTTATATGTTTCAATGCAGTAGATCGTGAAAATGTTTTTCCCCCATCACTAAATGAGTCAGGTGTAAAATTACATATACCTACTAGTAAAGGCTTTTTCAAAGCAAAGGAATGTTGATTAAATTTCATAATAATTCCTTTTTATCATAGTTTCATAATCTTTTTTTAATTTTTGAAAATATTTTGTAGACGCTCTCTTCCATAAAACACTTTGAATTTTTTTTATTGAGGTAATACCTCTACCAGAGCCAATCGATAATATCTCACTGTATTCTTTTAGATCCTCTAATAAAATTTTTCTTTTAATAAATTTCGATTTTGATATTTCTTCAATAAGCTTCAATGTATTTCCATGATAATACCCAGTTTTGGGAATATAAATTTTATCTCTCTTTACAAAAACTAAATTTGTGACTGCTCCTTCTGTAATTTCATCGTCTCTTAGTAATATAATTTCATTTTCAGAGTAATTTATTTCACTCATGAATTTTAATAATTTTTTGTAAAATAAGTTTTTATTTTTAAAGTCTCTTCTTTTGTATTTTTTTATAAATCCAATGACACTGTCTTTAGTTGTTGTTCTCTTTCTAAACGAAATTGATAATGTTGTTCCATTAGTTGCTATTCTCAATAAGTGATTAAAATTTTTGATTTTCTTTAAATCCGCTCCTACTAAACTTCTGATAATGTTTAAATCTATTTTGGTAGCAAATTTATAATCCCGACATGTTGTGTTAAAAGTTCTCAAATATTTATTTAAACCTATTAACCTTGGTGTTTTTCCAATTACAGGTATGGATGTAAAAACACCTTTTTGACCCCACAGTGGCTTAAATTGTGAGGAGCAATATGAATTATTTTTTATATTGAATGATTTTTCGAATAAATTGTTTGCCATTTGGAGTCAAAAACGAGTCTGGGTGAAATTGTAAACCACAAATATCATATTTATGACTTTCCAAACACATTGCAACATTAGTTTCTTCACATCTCATTGTAATATGCATTGAAGAGGAATTAAATGGCTCTTTTAGTTTTAAAGAATGGTATCTACCTACTTGATATAAAGCATTATTAGGAAATCTTAAACTTTTTGAATTCGTTCTAATATAAGTCTGATAACCATGAAATATTTTTTCTTGCTTAGAAATAGTTGCGCCCTCTCCATTGGCAATAAGTTGAAAACCAAGACAAATACCAATTATTTTTTTCTTTGATTTATAATTATTATAAATATCAAGTGATACTGGGTAATCTGAGGGCTTCCCTGGTCCTGGAGAAAAAATAATGATGTCAGATTTTTTTATAGATTTTTCTTTAATGTCATAAAAATTTTTTACTTCTAAATTACCAAATCCTGATAACAAATGTGCCAGGTTATAAGTAAAGGAGTCTTCGTGGTCAATTAAAAGTAAGTTCATTTTAATAAATCCAATAACGATTTAGCTTTTAAGTAATTTTCATGGTATTCATTTTTTGCAGTACTATCTAAAATCACACCACTAGCAGCAAATACCTCATTATTTTTTTGAAAATTTAAAATAGATCTAATTATTATGTTAAAACTCATATCCTGTTTAGAGCGATAGTAACCAAAAGAACCAGTATAAATTCTTCTTGGTTCTTTCTCCTCTTTATTGAGTAATTTTAAAGTATTAATTTTTGGACAACCTATAACTGAGCCACCGGGCATCATCGCCTTAATCACTGCAGATAACCTTACATTATCAAGAAGTGTTCCTGAAATTTCAGAGACATTGTGGAAAATATATTGGTATTTTTGAACAAATTTTAAATTTTGAATTTTGACAGTGTTTGCCTTAGTTATACGACTTAAATCATTTCTTTCTAAGTCAACAATCATATTATGTTCTTTGTCCTCTTTTTGATTATTTTCAAAAAACTTTCTAGCCTCTTTTGTTGATTTTACCTTATCTCTACTTACTGTTCCTGCTATTGGGGAGGTGATTATTTTTTTTCCTTTTACCTTAAAAAGGTTTTCAGGAGAGCAACTAATTATATTAAAATCATTTGTTCTAATACAAAAAGACTCTGGACTAAGATTTTTCTTCATCAAATTGAAAAATAAATTCACTACATCTAAATCTTTTTTGTTCGAATATTTTTGAGCAATTTTTATTTGATAGGTTTCACCAGCCCTTATATTTTTTTTAAATTTATTAAAGATTTTTTCATATACTTGGACGTTTGGACTTACAGATATTTTATTGCTATTTGAAAAAGTAGTTTTATTTAAAGCTTTAAGGTCTTTTAGTAATTTTGATTTAGATTTGGTTGCAATTTTAACTTGTTTATCTAAGATTATTTTAGTTTGTGGTCGAAAAAAAACTCCCTCAGGAAAAAATGAATTATCTTTGTTTACTTTTAAATTAATATTCTTACAAAGTAATTCGTAACCGAAGAAGCCAATATAACAATCATAGGGTTTATTTGATTTAAATCGCTCTAATTTATTTAAAAACTTATCTAAATTACCTATATTTAAATTAACTTTTTCAGCAAAATCCGTATATATTTCGAAATTATTTTTATCTGAGTTTCTATAAATTATTAATTCTTTATCAGAATTTAATAAAACACTGAGTATTTCAGAATTATTCATAAGCAAATTTTAGTTATAAAGATTATTTATTCAACTGAAGCGATTGCTACAATTTCACATTCATTTATGAAAAATGCACCCTAACCAATGGGGTGCATCGGGCCTATTTGAAGCGACCAACCTTTGAAATATAAAAAATCTACTACTCGTCGTAATTTATTTTATTTAAAATATTAATAACAGCTTTTCGATTTTCAGCTATTTTTAATAAATCAATATTGTCAAACTTAGCACCTCCTGCTAATTCATTTACACCATCTGATAAAGGTACATCGGGTGAAACAGGAAATTCATTATTGTCATTTGCGTATATGGCCTGAGCTTTTTGACTAACTAAGAAATCCAAAAGTTTTTCAGATTTTTCTCTAGAACTTTCTTTAAGTAAAGCTATACCAGAAATATTAACATGAGTTCCTCTATCCTGTTGGTTAGGAAAAACAATTGTTGCTTTCTCTAGCCATATTTTTTGTTCTTCATTATTGAGCATCTTGAAATAATAATAATGGTTGCCGATACTTAGATCACAAACCCCTGCATATATTGCTTTGACTTGGTCTCTGTCGTTACCCTGAGGTTTTCTAGCTAAATTTGCTTTTAAATTAATCAAATAATTCTCTAACCACTCCTCACCATGATGAGCCATCAAAGATGCAAACAATGAAACATTATATGGGTGAAAACCAGATCTTGTACATATTCTTCCTTTATATTTTTCAGATACTAAATCCTCATAAGTAATATCATTAAGACCTAAATCTTTATTCACGTATATAATCCTTGCTCTTTGAGTAAGGCCTATCCAATTATCACTTTGGAGATGAGAGGGCACAGCAGAAGAATTATTAATTTTAATTGAGGCTCCTGCTTCAGCTACATCAATTAATCTTGATATATCTGATGCTAAGAATACGTCAGCTACAGGCTTATCTTTTTCTAAAATAATTTTTTGAACTAAGCCTTTCTTGGAATATATCCATTCAACATCAATACCAGTTTGACTCTCAAATTCATTTAAAAGAGGTTCAATTAACATTGGTTGTCTTTCTGAGTAAATTTTTAATAAATCATCCGCATGTGCACCACTAAAACCAATAAAGAAATTAATTACTAAAATCTTTATTAAAAAAGAAAT
>CABYRQ010000015.1 GCA_902521485.1 uncultured Alphaproteobacteria bacterium
ATTAATTATTTAAGAGAGTTGCTTATGTTTGAAAATCTAACTAGCAACCCGTCCAAAGTAGATAATAAAAAATATTTAGACAGGTTGCTATTAATTTAGTTTAGTAATCGTAATACATGTCAAACTCTGCAGGTGTAACTAGCAGTTTATTTGGTTCGATTTCTTCTTCTCTTTTGTATTCGATATATGACTCGATTAAATCTTTGGTAAACACATTACCCTCTAAAAGATAATCATGATTTGACTCAAGATTATTAATCGCTTCCTCAAGAGTACCAGGTACTTCCTTTACTTTAGATTGCTCTTCAGGAGGTAAATCATAAAGATTTTTATCCATTGGTTCACCAGGATCAATTCTATTCTTAATTCCATCTAAACCTGCCATAAGCATAGCTGAAAATGCTAAATAACCATTTGCAGTTGCATCTGGACATCTAAACTCAACTCTTTTTGCCTTAGGAGATGGTGAGTATGCGGGTATTCTACATATAGCACTTCTATTTCTATTAGAGTATGCAAGCTTAACTGGAGCCTCATAACCTGGAACTAATCTCTTGTAAGAGTTAATAGTTGGATTTGTAAAAGCTAATAAAGATGGTGCGTGCTTAAGCAAACCACCAATATAAAATTTTGCTTCATCACTAAGATTAGCGTATCCACCTTCACCATAAAATACTGGTTTACCGTTTGACCAAATACTTTGATGACAATGCATTCCTGAACCATTGTCGTTTGAAAGAGGTTTTGGCATAAAAGTAGCACTTAAACCATTACTTTTTGCTGTGTTTCTTACAACGTATTTATATTTTTGAAGATCATCGGCCATCTTAACCAATGTGTCGAATTTTAAATCAATTTCACATTGACCAGCAGTAGCAACTTCGTGGTGTTGCGCTTCAACACTCATACCAATTGCAACCATGTGATTTACCATTTCTGATCTAACATCCTGCATAGTGTCATGAGGTGGGCATGGGAAGTATCCACCTTTATTTCTAACTTTATAACCTAGATTTGGACCTTCGGCTGTGCCTGTATTCCAAACGGCTTCACCGGAGTCAACAGAAAAAGAAGAGTGATGAGGATACGTGTTAATTTGAACGTTGTTGAAAAGAAAAAATTCAGCTTCTGGTCCAAAGAAAATGCTATCACCAACTCCTGAGGTTTTAACGTATTCTTCTGCTTTTTTTGCAACGTATCTTGGATCTTTATCATACTTTTGTCCAGTAATTGGATCTTGAATATCACATATTAGAACTAGAGTAGGGTCCGTAAAAAAAGGATCTACAAATGCAGTCTCAATATCTGGAATTAATATCATGTCACTAGCTTCAATTGACTGAAAACATCTAATTGAAGAGCCGTCGAAACCTATACCCTCTTCAAATACGTCCATTTCAAATGTGTTGATATGGTTCGAGAAGTGCTGCCATGTTCCTAAAGGATCAGTAAATCTAAAATCAATGTACTTAATACCATTTTCATCGATCATTTTTTGCAATGATTTTTTGTCCATCTAATAACCTCCTGAGTTGTTAACTTGGTTTATGTAAAAACTAAATTGCGTCTTTACCTTTTTCGCCTGTGCGAATTCTAATAGCCTCTGAAACTTCGTATACAAAAATTTTACCGTCACCGATTTTGCCAGTGTTAGAATGCTTGATAATAACATCGATTGCCTCTTTGTATTTCTTGTCATCAACTACTAATTCAATTTTAACCTTTGGTAGAAAGTCAACTACGTACTCAGCTCCTCTATAAAGCTCAGTATGACCTTTTTGTCTACCAAACCCTTTTACTTCAGATACGGTTAATCCACTTAGGCCTATTTCGCCAAGGGCATCTTTAACATCCTCTAATTTAAAAGGTTTAATTATTGCCTCAATTTTTTTCATATTTAGCGATCCAAATATAATGTTTAATTTGCATAATATCTATACTATAAATTAATTCAATTTTTGGCGGGTGTAGCTCAGTTGGTTAGAGCGCCGGTTTGTGGTACCGGAGGTCGGGGGTTCAAGTCCCCTTACTCGCCCCAATTTGTGCGCCAGTGGCGGAATGGTAGACGCGCTGGTCTTAGGAACCAGTGGGCAACCGTGGGGGTTCGAGTCCCTCCTGGCGCACCAGAATACAGGTAAAATGGAATATAAAAATATAGAAAAAAAAAGTTATAAATCTTCTTTCGAGGTATCTTTAGATCAAAGCGCAATAGCCAAAATTATTGACGAAAAAATATCAGAAAAGCAACCCACTTTTGAAATTGCAGGTTTTAGAAAGGGTAAAGTACCGGTAAGCATTATAAAATCTAAAATAGGACTTCAAATTGAAAACGATGTATTAAATGAAGAGGTATCAAAAAATATAAATAAAATAAGTGAGGATGAAAAAATACAATCTTTGATACAACCTGATGTTAATTTTAAAGATAATTATAATTTTACCTTGGCTTTTTATTTAAAACCCGAAATTAAAATGGATGAATTAAAAACAAGTGAAATAGAGAAAGTTACTTCAGAGGTAACAAAAAAAGATGTTGATGATTTTAGAGAAAAAGTAAGAAAAGAATACTATTCATTAGAGAGTATTAATATATCAGATGAAAACTCTGTTATAGATTTTGAAATATTAAACTATGAAGATGAACAAAAAAAATTATTTTCTCAAAAAGAGGTAAGAGTAGACTTAAATACCCAAACGAAAGAGGAAGTATTTTTAGACTTAAAAAAAGCTCTTTTAAAAGTTAAAAATAAATCTGATATTAATTTTTCCACAAAAGGAATAAAGATAAACGCTCAAATCAAAGATATAAATAAAAAGATTTATCCTAAAAATGATGACGAGTTGATTAAAATTTTAAAATTAAAATCTATAAAAGAATTAAATGACAAAATTGATAATAAACTCAATGAGGATATGAATTATCTTCAAAAAGAGTTTTTTATTGAAGATCTACTTAAAGTTCTATCACAAAAGAAAAAAATTGATATCAATGAAGAGGTTGTAAATCTCGAACTTAAAAGAAAATATCAAATTGATTTATCTAAAATGAAAGATGAGCATAAAGAAAGAATTGATAGTTTAAAAAAACTCACAAGTGAGAATATTCAAAAAGATGTTCTTTTTTCTGAATTAGTAAAATTTTTAAATGTAAAAGTTGAGCAGAAAGAACTCCAAGAGTATATTCAAAAATATTATGGTGAAAAAATTGATCAAAGAACGGCAGAAACTGCTTATGGTACTCTTCTTAGAAATAAAATAGCAGATGAGTCTATGAAAACTTTTAAAATCAAAGAAACTAAGCTAAGCTTAGAAAAGCTAATGAAAAAAGGATCTCAAAATAATGAATCTAGTACCCATAGTCATTGAACAATCTGGTAAGGGGGAGAGATCTTTTGATATTTTCTCCAGATTGCTCAGAGAAAGAATTATTTTTTTGACAGGAGCCATCAATGATGAGACTGCCTCTTTAATATGCGCTCAACTTTTATTTTTGGAATCTGAAAATCCCGAAGAACCAATTAATCTTTATATTAACTCACCAGGAGGTTTAGTTACTGCTGGTTTAGCCATGTATGATACTATGCAATATATTAAATGTCCCGTTCATACTGTTTGCATAGGTCAAGCTGCCTCTGCAGGTTCATTAATACTCGCTGCAGGAAAAGAGGGCAACAGGTATGCTTTACCACACTCTAAAATAATGATTCATCAACCATCTGGTGGTTTTTCAGGACAAGCGAGTGATATTAAAATTCACGCCGAAGAGATATTAAAGACAAAAAAAAGACTCAATGAAATATATCAAAAGCATACCAAAATAAGCATTGGTGAAATAGAAAAGGCAATGGAAAGAGATAGATTCTTTGACCCTGAAGAGGCGCAAAAATTTGGTTTGATAGACAAAGTAATTACTACTAGAATTGAAAAATAAAAATGTCTGATGAAAAAATAATCTCTGCTAATAGCTCTGATAAAAAAATATCATGCTCCTTTTGTGGTAAAAGCCAAGAAGAGGTTAAAAAATTAATTGCTGGACCTAATGTCTATATTTGTAATGAGTGTGTGGTTTTATGTAAGGATATACTTGTTGAAGATGATAAAATTGACACGAAGAAAAAATTTGAGATACCAAAACCAAGTGAGATCTATAATTATCTTGATGATCATATAATAGGTCAAGATCATGCAAAAAAAATATTATCTGTATCTGTTTACAATCATTATAAGAGAGTTCAAAACCCCTCAAAAGATATAGAAATTTCTAAATCAAACATTTTACTTATTGGACCAACAGGTTGTGGTAAAACACTTTTAGCTCAAACCCTAGCAAAATTTTTAAATGTACCTTTTACAATTGCTGACGCTACCACGTTGACGGAGGCTGGATATGTAGGCGAAGATGTTGAGAATATTATTTTAAGATTACTTCAGCAATGTGATTATGATGTAGCTTTGGCTCAAAAGGGTATCGTATATATTGATGAAATTGATAAAGTGGGTAGAAAAAGTGAAAATCCATCTATAACAAGAGATGTATCTGGTGAGGGAGTTCAACAAGCTTTGCTAAAAATAATTGAGGGAACAACAGCTAGCGTGCCACCTCAAGGTGGAAGAAAACATCCTCAACAAGAGTTCCTTCAAGTTGATACAAAAAATATATTGTTTGTATGTGGGGGCGCGTTTGAAGGCATTGATAAAATTATAAAAAATCGAGTAAATAAAAAGTCTATAGGTTTTAATAAATCAATTAACCAGGACCAACCAATGACTTCACAGCTTGAAAATGACGATTTGATTAAATTTGGATTAATACCTGAATTAGTAGGAAGACTTCCTGTAAGCGCTAGTCTGAATGAATTATCTTTAGATGATTTAAAAGAGATTATTACAAGACCAAAAAATGCAATATCAAAACAATACAAGGCTCTTTTTTCTTTTGAAGGGGTTGAATTCGAGATAACTGATGATGGTAGAGAGCAAATTGCTCAATTAGCTGTTGAAAAAAAAATTGGTGCACGAGGCCTGAGGTCAATTATGGAAAAGCTACTTCTAGATTGTATGTATGATATTCCTGATAAGGATTCTGTGGATAAGGTAGTTTTAAGTAAAGAGTCAGTAATCTCAAATAGACCAATAATCGTATATAAAGAAAAATCAAAAATTAAAAAAAAAGTGGGTGAAAATTAAAAATTCCTCACTATCTTAATAGTATGGAAAATCAAATCATTGGACCTATTTTACCTTTAAGGGACTTAGTTGTTTATCCCTCTATAACCTCACCTTTATTTGTTGGACGAGCTAAATCTATTGATGCAATTAATTTTGCCATGAATAATAACAACAAGATTATTTATTTATTTACGCAAAAAGAACCAACGACTGATGATCCCCAAGTTAACGATGTTTATTCCTACGGAGTAAAATCAAAAATTATTCAGTTTCTTAAGTTACCTGACAATACATATAAAGTTCTTACAGAAGGCCTAGAAATAGTAAAGATAAAGTCTGCTGTTAAGGCAAATAATAACTTCCTCACAGCTAAAATTGAAACAGTAGTAATTAACAAAAAAAATTCAGTGGAATTAAAAGCTTCTTTAAGAGTTTTAAAAAATGAATTTCAAAATTATATACAAAACATAGGTAATAATAATGACATCCTTGAAGGACTTTTAAATATCGAAGATCCATATCAGTTCATTGATAATATTTATTACAACTTAAACATCGGAATTGAAGATAAACAAAAAAATTTAGAAATTATTGATATTAATAAAAAAATTCAAAACTTACTGAATTTCTTTTCAAAAGAACTTAACTTTTCTGCACTTGAGAAAAAAATAAAAAATAGAGTAAAAAGACAAATGGAAAAAACTCAAAGAGAGTACTACTTAAATGAACAAATGAAAGCCATACAGAAAGAACTTGGTGATGGTGAAGATGGTTCCAACGAATATTCTGAAATAGAGAAAAAAATTAATGAGGTAAAATTATCAAAAGAGGCAAAAGAAAAAGCTTTAAATGAATTTAAAAAATTAAAATCTATGAGTCCAATGTCTGCAGAAGCATCAGTTATTCGGAATTACCTAGAATGGATATTAGATATACCATGGGAAAAATTCTCAAAAGAAGTAATTGATATAAAAGGTTCTGAAAAAATATTAAATGACGACCATTATGGTCTCGAAAAAGTAAAAGAGAGAATACTTGAATTTTTAGCAGTCAAAAAAAGATCAAAGAAAGCATCTGGTACGATACTATGTTTTGTAGGACCCCCTGGTGTGGGTAAGACTTCATTAGGTAAATCTATAGCGAGAGCTACTGGCAGAGAATTTGCGAAGATTTCTCTTGGTGGAATTAGGGATGAGGCTGAAATTAGAGGCCATAGAAGAACTTATATTGGCTCAATGCCTGGTCGATTTATTCAGGCTATGAAGAAAACCAAAACATCTAATCCCATTATTTTATTAGATGAAATTGACAAAGTGGGTAGTGACTGGAGAGGAGATCCATCCTCTGCATTATTAGAAGTTTTAGATCCTGAGCAAAATAATCAATTTAATGATCATTATCTTGAGGTTGATTATGACTTATCAAATGTAATGTTTATATGTACAGGTAATACTTACAACATACCTGGTCCTCTTCTTGACAGATTAGAGGTCATTGAAGTATCTGGTTATACAGAAAAAGAAAAAGTTGAAATTGCAAAAAAATATTTAATACCAAGAAAAATGAATAAAAATATTTTAAAAAATAATGAACTTAAGCTTGATAAATCATCTATTACAAAAATAGTAAGACACTATACTAGGGAGTCGGGTGTCAGAGGGCTTGAAAAAGTTTTTGATAAGCTATTTAGAAAACTTGTTTTCCAATTAGAAAAAAATAAATCAAGGTCAAAAAAACCATTTGTTTTTGATGATAAAGCTATAAAAAATTTTTTAGGCCCGGAAAAATTCAAGGATAGTGTTTTAGAAAAGAAAAATTTAGTGGGCATCACCAATGGGCTTGCATGGACTCAGGTTGGTGGAGATATCTTAAATATTGAAGTTAATTTATCATCAGGTAAGGGCATGATTAATGCAACAGGTAAACTTGGTGACGTGATGAAAGAGTCTATTACTGCTGCTTTAGGTTACATTAAATCTAATTCCGTTGAGTTCGGAGTAAATCCAAAGGTTTTCGATAAAATAGACATTCATTTACATGTACCTGAAGGAGCTATACCTAAAGATGGTCCAAGTGCTGGAATTACAATATTTACCTCATTAATTTCATCTCTAACTGATATTAAAATTAAAAGAGACATTGCAATGACTGGGGAAATTACATTAAAAGGAAGAGTTCTTCCAATTGGGGGATTGAAAGAGAAATTATTGGCTGCGATAAGGTACGGTATTAAAACTGTTATCATCCCAAAAGAAAATGAAAAGGACTTAGTTGAAATACAAAAAGACATTCAAAACAAGTTGATAATTAAGAAAGTCGAGTTTGCAAGAGAGGTATTGGACTTAGCTCTCGATGGTAAAATCAGTAAAATCAACAAAAAATTAGACTGGAGACACTTAGTTTCAGAGTCTATGAAGCCAAAAAACCAGCAAAATCAAGAAAAAACATTCGTCAACTAGTATATTGTTGTTGATTTTCTTATCTTTTTCTTACTACAATTAACTAATAGAATCACTAAGGAGGTTCGGTATGAACAAAAATGAACTCATTGCTGAATATAGTACGAAAAATGGTGTTGGAAAATCAGATGCAACTAAGGCTGTAGAAAGTTTATTTGATATTATCACATCTACTTTAAAAGCAGGAGGGGATGTCAAGATTGCCGGTTTTGGTACTTTTAAGGTAGCAAACACAAAAGCTAAAACTGGTAGAAACCCAAGAACGGGTGAGTCAATCCAAATTCCTGCATCAAAAAAGCCAAAATTTCTTGCTGGAAAACAGTTAAAAGAACTAATAAAGTCCACAGTCTAATTTTTTGCAAATTAGATAGGGCGATTAGCTCAGTTGGTAGAGCATCTCGTTTACACCGAGAGGGTCGGCGGTTCGAGTCCGTCATCGCCCACCATTCGACAATTGTCGGGGGTGTAGTTCAGTTTGGTTAGAACGCCTGCCTGTCACGCAGGAGGTCGCGGGTTCGAGTCCCGTCGCTCCCGCCACTTAAAAATATTCATTTCGTTTTTTTTTATTTTTTCTTTATTTTCATGCTCTTCTTACAATTCAAAAGATGTTTATGGATTAAAGACTCTTGGTATGAGTTTTGGCGATACTACAATTAAAGGTTTTAAAATTGACCCAGGTTGGAATGCTAGTTCAAAAGAAGAAATAAAAAAATATCAAAGGAAAAAAAACTTGATACTTTTTCAACTTCAGAAAGAGAAAACAAGATACGGAGATACTGCTTTTTTTATCCAAGCACCAGGAGATGAGTGTTATAACAAATTAAAAGATTGTTCACGACCCAATGGTGAAAAACAAAAAAGAGTAGAGGTAGGCACCAATTATGGTTTTCAAGGAGAAATATGGTTATCTTATTCTTTTTTAATTACTGAAAATTACGAAATAAATAATGATAGCGCTATGAATAAATCAATATTGCAATTTCATAGCACAGAGAGTTTTTTTGGTCCTATGTTTATGCTTCAGATTGACAAGAAGAGAGGTTTGCTTTGGAGACATGAATCTAGTGAAGGAGTTATTATTATTGAAGGAGGGAATGATGATTGTTCACCTGGTGCTGGGGGCCCAGAAGATACTCATAAAAGAATTTTTTGTGAAGCTAGGCATGATTGGTACCAAATAATCTCTGCTAAAAATTTACAAAGAAATAAATGGTATGATTTAGTCTTCAATATTAATTTTAATAAAAACGATATTTCCAAAGCTTTTCATAAAATTTGGTTAAATGGAAAGTTATTGCATTACAGAAAAAACCAAACACTTTGGAAAGATCAAAAAGGCATAAAAAACTCAGATAATTTGGCAAATTTTAAATTTGGTATCTATGGTTCAAGATTAGATGGCTCTTATCAATCATTCTATGCTGATGAGATTCACTTTGGAACTGAATGTGAAGACCTTTTAATAGAGAATATTGGCTATTATTGTAGTAATCTAAAAAAACAAACAATAGATGAATCATTTCCTATCTTTACAGAAGATAGAGTTGCTTTTTACTCTAAAGGATAAAAAATTTTTTTAACTTTTTTACACTCATATATTCAAAAATTGTGTGTAAGACTAATGCGTCATTTTTATCGTCACTAAATACATAATGTTTCTTATAATGTACTCCGTTACGGAAAATCAAAACTTTTAATGTATAACTTAGATTATATTTTCATATTGATATTCATTGTTATTGGGGCAGGAATGGCAATTGCTATGTATTTGCTCTCAAAAATATTATCACCTAGCTCACCTGATACTGAAAAACTATCTGCATATGAATGTGGTTTTGAGGCATTTGATGACGCTCGATCAAAATTTGATGTTAAATTTTATTTAGTATCAATACTATTTATTATATTTGATTTAGAGATTGCGTTTTTATTTCCTTGGGCCGTGAGTCTTAGCAATATCGGAGCTCTTGGTTTTTATTCAATGATGTTTTTTTTATTTATTCTCACAATTGGATTTATATATGAATGGAAAAATGGAGCACTAGATTGGGAGTAGTATTAGAAAAAGACAAATCATTAAATATTGATGAGCTATTTGAAAAAAAAGGGTTTGTAACAGCATCATTTGAAAATTTAATAAATTGGGCGAGGTCAGGATCATTATGGCCTATGACTTTCGGTTTAGCATGTTGTGGGGTTGAGATGATGCACTCCTATATGAGTAGATACGATCTAGATCGTTTAGGTGTAATTCCTAGAGGTTCTCCAAGACAATCTGATGTAATGATTGTTGCGGGAACTCTTACAAACAAAATGGCATCTGCTTTGAGAAAAGTTTACGATCAAATGCCTGAACCAAGATGGGTGATCTCTATGGGTTCATGTGCAAACGGAGGTGGATATTATCATTACTCTTACTCAGTTGTTCGAGGATGCGATAGGATAGTGCCTGTAGATATTTATGTTCCTGGATGTCCACCTACTGCGGAAGCTCTTTTGTACGGCATTATGCAACTTCAAGATAAAATTAAAAAGAAAAAGAAGATTTATAGGTAAATTTCTTGTCTCCAAATATTTTACAGAAATATTCAACTGGTAATTTCCATTTTCCAATAAAATCTGGAATAGACAATATATTAGTTAACAAAGACTCCATACTAGAGGTAACACAAAAAATTAAAGAAGACGAAGATCTACTTTATGACCAGTTAATTGATATTACTGTAACTGATAATATGCTATCAAAATCAAGTTATTCTAACGAACGATTTACTCTAATTTACTCCTTTCTTAGTTTAAAATTTAATAAAAGATTATTTATTTTCACTAACATTTCCGAAGATAATTTAGATATCAATTCAATAACTCAAATTTTTGAGTCTGCTGATTGGTTTGAAAGAGAATGTTACGATCTTTTTGGTATAAACTTTGTTAATCATCCAAATCTTCAAAGAATAATGAATGACTATAACTTTCAAGGTCATCCGCTCAGAAAAGACTTTCCTCTGACAGGTTATGAAGAGGTTCGTTACGATGAAAACTTAAAAAAAGTTGTTTATGAACCAGTGACTTTAAAACAGGAGTTTCGAGATTTTGACAGTGAAAGTCCTTGGGAGGGAATGAAAGAAACAATCAAAGAGGAGCTTGAAAAAAAGTAATGTCTGAGAATTTTAAACCTGTAACTCTTAACTTCGGACCTCAACATCCTGCTGCTCATGGAGTTCTTAGGTTACTTGTACAATTAGAAGGGGAGGTAGTTAATAAAGCCGAACCTCACATTGGACTTTTACATAGAGGAACTGAAAAATTAATTGAACAAAAAACTTATACTCAAGCTATACCATATTTTGATCGTCTTGATTATGTTTCGCCAATGTGTCAAGAACATGCCTTCGCTTTAGCTGTTGAGAATTTGTTAAATATTGAAGCTCCTAAACGAGCTCAATATATCAGAGTCATGTTTGCAGAAGTTACTAGGATACTAAATCATTTATTAAATATTCCAGCATTTGCAATGGATATAGGTGCTGCTACTCCAATGCTGTGGGCTTTTGAAGAAAGAGAAAAAATGTTGGAGTTCCATGAAGCTGTATCTGGTGCCAGATTTCATGCAGCTTATTTTCGTCCTGGTGGAGTTCACCAAGACTTGCCTGAAAATTTGCTAGAAAAAATGAAAAAGTATTTTACTAATTTTCCAAAATTTATAGATACGCTTGAAGAACTACTTACTGAGAATAGAATATTCAAACAACGATCTGTAGATATAGGTATTTTAAAAAAGGATGATGCAAAAAGACTAAGTTGCAGCGGCCCTGTTCTTCGTGCTAGTGGCGTAGCTTGGGATTTAAGAAAATCTCAACCTTATGATGTTTATGAGGATTTAGATTTCGACATACCAGTTGGAAAAACTGGTGACACCTATGATAGATATTTGGTGAGAATGGAAGAGATGAGAGAGTCAGTTAAGATAATCTTACAATGTATTGAAAATATTCCAGAAGGACCCGTAATGGTTGAGAATAATAAAATTACTCCACCTAAAAGATCAGAAATGAAAAATTCAATGGAAGCTATTATTCATCATTTTAAATTATTTACCGAGGGTTATAGGGTTCCTGAAGGTATTACATACAAAAGCGTAGAGGCACCAAAAGGAGAATTTGGTGTTGTATTAATTTCAGATGGAAGTTCTAAACCATATCGATGCAAGCTGAGAGCACCAGGCTTTGTTCATTTACAGGCATTACATTTTTTATCAAAGGGCCACCAACTAGCTGACGTACCATCAATTTTAGGAAGCCTAGATATAGTATTTGGAGAGGTAGACAGATGAGTAGTAATCATCCAGGTTTATCTAATAATTTTTCTAGATCAGGCGAAAAATTCTCTTGGTCAAAAGATAACTTAAGATCAATTAAAAATATAATTTCTAAATACCCTAAAGGTAGAGAACAAAGCGCAGTTATGCCTCTTCTTTATTTGGCTCAAGAGCAAAACAATAATTGGATAAGTATCGAATGTATAGAAACAATCGCTGAAACTTTAAATATGCCAAAAATAAGAGTCACAGAAGTGGCCTCATTTTATTCAATGTATAATACAAGACCTGTTGGAGAAAATCTTATTCAGATTTGTAGAACCTCTCCTTGTTGGCTTAGAGGTTCAAATAAGATTACGAAAACTATTTGTAAAGAAACAAAATGTGAAATTAACGATACTAGTGACGATAATAAATTTACAGTTGTTGAAGTAGAGTGCCTAGGTGCTTGCTCAAATGGACCTATGATTCAAATCAATAATGATTTCTTTGAGGATTTAGATGAAGAGTCTACAAAAATAATTATAGACAATATTAAAGAGGGAAAACCAAATGTCATTGGTTCTCAAAAAGGCAGGAGAAGTTCAGAAAATGCTTAATGAAAAAGATAAAATTTTTCAAAACCTTCATGGTTTTCAAGAACCCTTCATAGAGGGAGCTTTAAAAAGAGGCTCCTGGTCAAACACAAAAGAAATTTTGTCTAAAGATCAAAATGATATTATCGAATTAGTTAAATCCAGTCAGTTAAGAGGAAGAGGTGGGGCTGGATTTTCTACAGGTCTTAAATGGTCATTTATGCCAAAGAATACTGGTAAACAGCATTATTTGGTTGTGAATGCTGATGAGTCAGAACCTGGTACTTGCAAAGATAGAGAAATTATTAGAAATGACCCGCATACTCTTGTAGAAGGGTGCTTGATAGCTTCATACGCAATTCAAGCCACTAAATGTTACATATACATAAGGGGCGAATACCATCACGAATATGTCCAATTAGAAAAGGCAATTGAAGAGGCATATGAACGAGGCTTTATTGGAAAAAATGCTTGTGGTAGCGGATTTGATTTTGATCTTTATGTTCATAGAGGAGCTGGAGCTTACATATGTGGAGAAGAGACAGCTCTTTTAGAGAGTTTAGAAGGAAAAAAAGGACAACCAAGATTAAAACCTCCTTTTCCTGCTGGTGTAGGTTTGTATGGCATGCCGACAACTATTAACAATGTGGAGTCAATCGCAGTAGTTCCAACTATTTTAAGAAGAGGCCCAGATTGGTTTAAGTCAATTGGCGCTGAAAATAATACAGGCACAAAAATTTTTTGCATATCTGGTAACGTTAATAAACCATGCACAATAGAAGAGGAAATGGGAATACCACTTAAAGAATTAATTGAAAAGCATTGTGATGGAGTTGAGGGAGGATGGGATAATTTAAAGGCGATAGTACCAGGTGGTTCTAGTACCCCAATGCTTCCAAAAAATATTTGTGAGTCAGTTCTAATGAATTTTGATGACCTAAAAGCTAATGGTTCAGGTTTAGGTACAGCAGGAGTGATTGTTGTTAACAAGAATAATGACATTGCTGAGGTAATTGAGAGATTTGCTCACTTTTACAAGCATGAAAGTTGTGGTCAATGTACACCATGTAGAGAAGGAACAGGCTGGATGCATAGAATGATGCAGAGATTAGTTAGAGGAGAGATATCTCCTGAACAAATAGAGCTTTTAGAAAATGTTACAAAGCAAGTAGAGGGTCATACTATCTGCGCTTTAGGAGACGCAGCAGCTTGGCCTATACAAGGACTCATTAAAAATTTTAAATCAGAGTTAATAAGTAAATATAATAAAAAGTTAAAAGCTTCATGAGTGACGATCTAATAAATATTAAAGTTAATCAAAAAGAAATTCAGGTAGATAAAAATCTTACTGTGATGCAAGCCTGTGAAATCGCTGGTGAAGAAATTCCAAGATTTTGCTATCACGACAAACTCTCTATAGCTGGTAACTGTAGAATGTGTTTAGTAGAAATTGAAAAAGCTCCAAAATTAGTATCTTCCTGCACTATGCCTCTAATGGAGGGCATGTCGATAATCACCAATTCTGAAAAAGTAAATGCAGGTAGAAAAGGTGTGATGGAGTTTTTGTTAATTAATCACCCCTTAGATTGCCCAATATGTGATCAAGGTGGAGAATGCGATTTACAGGATCAGGCCATGTACTACGGTTTCGATAAATCTAGATATAAAGAGAATAAAAGGGCTGTAGATAATAAAAATATGGGGCCTCTGGTAAACACTATAATGACTAGATGCATCCATTGCACTAGATGTGTAAGATTTGCCACTGAAGTAGCAGGAGTACCAGAATTAGGTATGTTAGGTAGGGGAGAGAATGCAGAAATTACCACTTACCTTGAACAATCAATCACTTCAGAGCTTTCAGGTAACGTAATTGATTTATGCCCTGTAGGAGCACTTACTAGTAAGCCATATCAATTTAAAGCACGTCCGTGGGAGCTAAAACGTACAGACTCAATCGATATCTTCGATAGTGTTGGTTCTAATATCAGAGTCGATAGTAGAGCTGAGGAGATTTTAAGGGTTACACCAAGAACAAATGAATACATAAATGAAGAGTGGATATCAGATAAAGTTAGATTTAACTATGATGGTTACTATCAACAAAGAATAGACACACCTTATATCAAAGAAAACCAAAAATTATCAATATCAAATTGGGAACAGTCATTAAAAGTTTTAAAAGATAAATTAAAAACTTTAAAACCATTAGCTTTGATTGGTGAGCACGTAGATTTAGAAACAGGATATGCAATCAAAAAATTTATGTCAAATTATGGTAAAGACAATGTGGAGTGCCGAACTGATAATCATGCTATCCTAGAAAGCTTAGATAGTTATCGTTTTAACACACCTTTGAACGATATAGAAAATTCAGATTTAATTATACTTGTAGGAACAAACCCAAAAGTAGAAACACCAATTATAAATCATAAGATATTTAAAGCTTACAATAATGACGCAAAAGTATTTAACATTGGTGAAAATTTATCTTTGAACTATAAAACAGAGTATCTAGGTGAAAGTTTATCAAGTTTAAATAATGAAAATTTAATTAAAGCATTAAAAAAATCTACTAACCCTCTTATAATTATTGGCTCTGCGTTTTTAAATAAAATTAAAAATATTAAAACTTTAAAATCTATTTTTTCGTATGCTGATAAATACAAAGTTATTACAAAAGAAAAAAATAATCTAAATTTTTTAAATCCATATGCCTCACGTGTGGGCCAATTGATTATAGGCAATACTACCAATAACCTTTGTGAGCCGTTTTCTAATTTAAAAAAAGATAATTTTGAATTGGTTCTTTCTTTTGGTTCAGAGCATATTGCCAACGAGCAATTCACTAACTGTTTTAAAGTTTATTTTGGCCATCATGGTGATGATGGAGCGATGGGGTCTGATATTGTTTTGCCAACCCCTCTTTATACAGAGAAAAATGGTACTTTTGTAAATATTGAAGGCAGACCTCAAGAAGCAAAAAAATGCCATAATCCAATTGGATCTGCCAAAGAAGAGTGGTCGATACTAAAAAAACTATCTGACGAATTATCTTTTGATTTTAACCCAAATACATTTGATCAATTAAGATCTGAGTTATTTGACAAACACCCAATTCTGTCTGATTACCATGAAATTATTGCTGTTGAAAATTCAACTTCAATTACACCAGATATAGAATTTGAAGATTGTAAGGCAGAATATCCTGTAAGTAATTTTTACATGTCAGATGTGATTTCAAAAAATTCTGTCACTATGGCCAAATGTGTTGAGGAAATAATCTCAACCCCATCTCTTTTGGAGAAATCAGCATAATGACAAGTTTATCCTTTGAGTTAACAATTGGTATTTTAAAAATATTTAGTTTCGTTGTTCCTGTCCTAGTTTCTGTTGCATTATTGGTGTACTTAGAAAGAAAAGTGCTTGGTGCTGTTCAATTAAGAAAAGGCCCTAACGTTGTTGGACCGTTCGGAATACTACAGAGTTTTGCTGATGTCTTAAAATTACTAACTAAGGAGAATTTACTTCCCTCTAGCTCAAACAAGTTCCTCTTTATCTTTGCACCTATGCTTACTTTAATATTAAGTTTAATAGCTTGGGCTGTTATCCCAATTAGCTCTACTTATGTTATAGCAAATATAAATATAGGTATTCTATATTTGTTCGCTGTGTCATCGTTTGGGGTTTATGGGGTCATTATTGCTGGTTGGGCCAGTAATTCTAAGTATCCATTTTTAGGGGCATTGAGATCAGCAGCTCAGATGATTTCTTATGAAGTATCAATTGGTTTTGTAATCATAACAGTTTTAATTTGTGTCGGCTCATTAAATTTAATTGATATTGTAGAGAGTCAAAAGAATATGTGGTTTGCCATACCACTGTTACCTATGTTTGTTATATTTATAATTTCAGCATTAGCTGAAACAAATAGACTTCCATTTGATTTGCCTGAAGATGAAGCCACATTAGTTGCAGGTTTTTTTACCGAATACTCATCAATATCATTTGGATTATTTTTTTTAGCAGAATACGCCAATATGATTTTAATGAGTTCCCTAACTGTAATTTTATTTTTAGGAGGTTGGTACCCTCCAATAGATATATTCCCTTTAAATGTAATACCTGGAATATTTTGGTTTGTAATTAAAGTATTTTTAATTCTTTTTGTTTTTTTATGGGTCAGAGCAACTTTTCCTAGATATAGGTATGACCAACTTATGCGACTTGGCTGGAAAATCTTTCTACCTTTTACTTTGATTTGGGTAGTTATTACATCGGCATTTTTATTTTACTTTGGATTATTACCTAACTAACAATGACAACACTAATTAAATACATAAAATCTTTTACTCTTTTCGAACTAATGAAAGGTTTGAAATTAACGATCACCTATTTTTTTAAGCCAAAAGTCACTCTTAATTACCCTAATCAAAAAGGCCCTATTAGTCCTCGCTTTAGGGGAGAACATGCTTTGAGAAGGTACCCAAATGGTGAGGAAAGATGTATAGCATGTAAGTTATGTGAAGCAGTTTGCCCTGCGCAAGCTATAACTATTGAAGCAGAACCAAAACCCGACGGAAGTAGGAGAACTACCCGATATGACATTGACATGACCAAGTGTATTTATTGTGGTTTATGCGAAGAGGCATGTCCAGTAGATGCAATTGTTGAAGGACCCAATTTTGAGTATGCTACTGAAACAAGAGAAGAATTACTTTATGATAAGGAAAAGCTTTTAAGAAACGGAGATATATGGGAAAAACAAATTAGTGAAAACCTTAAAAGGGATAGCAAATATAGATAATGTTTCTTGTTGGTTCTTTTTTTTTGTTCGCAGCATTTTTGATCACCACATGTATATTTGTTATATTTTCAAAAAACCCAGTTAACTCTGTACTCTTTCTTGTATTAGCTTTTCTTAATTCTACATTCCTTTTTATTCTTATTGGTGCAGAGTTCGTTGGTATTATTCTTGCGATCGTTTATATAGGAGCAGTAGCGATATTATTTCTTTTTGTTGTGATGATGCTTGATATTCAAATCACAACTTTAATGTTTAATATTAAAAGATATATACCACTTGCATTACTTTTTGCTGGTATAATTTTAGCTGAAATAGTCTATTTAACTGTATTTAAAACTTCAAAAGATAATTTAGACACTTTTATTAGGTCAAAAAATAATACTGAGCAAATTGGAGATGTACTTTATACAGAGTATTTTATTGATTTTCAATTAAGCGGTATCGTTTTGTTACTTGCTATGATTGGTGCAATTGTTTTAACACATGTGTATAGACCAACTATCAAAAGACAAAACATAGAAAGTCAAAACTCAACTACAGCCGAAGATAGAGTAAAACTATTAAAAATTAAGTCTGGTGAAGGTATTAAAGATGACTAGCCTTACATATAATCATTTCTTCATACTTTCTTTAATTGTTTTTATTATTGGGTGCTTTGGATTATTTTTAAACAGAAGAAATATGATTTTAATTTTAATGTGTATTGAAATTATATTATTAGCTGCAAATATTAATTTTGTATCAGCTTCGGTTTTCTTAAATGATATTAATGGTCAGGTTTTCTCCATTTTTATTTTAACTATTGCAGCTGCAGAAGCAGCCATTGGCTTAGCTATATTGGTTATTTATTTCAGAAATAAGGGAGAGATTGATATTACTCAAATCAATCAACTAAAAGATTAATGTTAAGTTATAAATTACTTTTTTTTCTTCCTCTAATTTCAACTATTTTTACGTATCCTTTTGGGGTATTGTTAGGTGAAAAAACAGCCCAATATTTCTCATCTACTTTGATATCTATAGCAGCTATTTTAAGTTGGTTCTTATTCATCAGTTTTTCTAGCTCTTCATCGTCAGAAATTATAATTCCTGTCTTAGAGTGGTTTTTTGTATCTGGTCAGTTCTTTAATTGGGGAATTTCTGTAAATTCTCTTACTCTTTTAATGTTAACACTTGTTCTCACAGTTTCTGCATTGGTTCATATTTATTCAATTGATTACATGTCACATGATAATTCAAAAGTAAGGTTCATGACTTATTTGAGTCTATTTACCTTTTGTATGGTTGCCTTAGTTGTAAGTGATAATTTAATTCAGTTATTTTTTGGCTGGGAGGGAGTTGGTTTAGCCTCATATTTATTAATAGGTTTCTGGCATCATAAGAAGTCCGCAAATTTAGCTGCAATGAAAGCTTTTTTAGTAAACAGAGTTGCAGATTTTGGATTTCTCATCGGTATTGCAACTCTCTATATATTTTTAGATACATTATCTATTAATGAAATAATTGCAGGGAAAGAGAAATTATTAAGCTATCAAATTAATTTTTTAGGATTTGAAATCAATGCTTTAATTTTTTCTTGTTTTTTCCTTTTCATAGGTGCCATGGGAAAATCTGCTCAGTTTGGCTTTCATACATGGTTACCTGATGCCATGGAGGGACCCACACCTGTCTCAGCATTAATTCATGCAGCAACAATGGTAACAGCTGGTGTTTTCTTGACTGTAAGATTTTCAGAATTAATGATCATGTCTGACTTCATAATGACTTTTGTTTTAATAATAGGTCTATTAACAGCATTCTTTGCTGCATCAGTGGGCTTTTTTCAAAAAGATATAAAAAAGGTAATAGCTTATTCAACTTGTAGTCAGTTGGGTTTCATGTTTGTGGCTTGTGGTTTAGGCGCATTTAATATCGCAATTTTTCATTTAATAACACATGGTTATTTTAAGGCATTACTATTTTTATCTTCAGGGTCTGTTATTCATGGTGTTCACGATGAGCAAGATATGGATAAAATGGGAAATCTTTTTTCAAAGATGAAAATCACCGCAGTAATGATGTGGATAGGTACACTAGCTATTATAGGTTTTCCATATTCATCAGGTTACTTTTCAAAAGATCTAATTTTAAGTTCATCATTTAACTTAACAAGTTTAGGCCCATTGATTTATGTAATTTTAGCTATAGTCTCTGCCATGACCGCATTTTACTCTTTTAGGCTCATATTTAAGGTGTTTCATGGGAATTATAATGGATCTTATGATTATGAAAAAATTCATGAATCCGGCCCTTTTATGTTAGTTCCATTATTATTACTTTCCGTAGGAGCAATTCTAGCAGGCTTCTTCCTAAATGATTTATTAGCGGGATATAATTCAAAAAATTTCTGGAACGGAATAATATTTTTTAGTCAGGATAAGCAATATTACTCCTCTTTTTATCCAATTTTATCAAAATCTTTGGTAGCTTTTGGTGTAGGACTGGCAGTTTATTATTATGGTTATAATTTAAATAAACTTGCTGACCTAAAAAAGCGTTTTCACTTAATCTATAATTTTATTTTGAACAAATGGTATTTTGATGAACTTTATAACAAAATTTTTGTTTTACCACTTTACAATTTAGGCAAGTTTTTATGGACTAAAATAGATCAAGGTATAATCGATAAGTATTTACCAAATGGAAGTGCCTCGATAGTTTCTACAATTTCAAAAGCATTTAAAAGAATACAAACAGGGTATATTTTCGATTACACTTTTATAATAATTTCTGGTTTCACACTCTTTATAACTATCATTTTTTATATATCAATAAACTAAGATGAGTTTCCCAATATTATCACTATTAATTTTAACACCTATTATAGGAGCATTAACACTCTCACTTTCAAGTAGCACGCAACTTAAAAATAAAACTATTTTTCTATCAGGTTTATGGATAACAACAGGTGAATTTCTTCTTAGTTTATTATTACCAATTTTTTATGATAAATCAAAAAATGGTTATCAATTTATAGAGTTTCATACTTGGTTTGATAAGTTCGATATAAATTACTATGTCGGAGTTGATGGTGTTTCAATACCACTAATATTACTAACTACATTCTTAGTCCCTATTTGTTTATTGTGTTCTATTAACTCTATTCAAAATAGAGCCAAAGAATTTGTTATTTATTTTTTATTGCTTGAGAGTTTTATTATAGGAGTATTTGTTAGTATCGATCTTGTAATTTTTTACGTTTTCTTTGAAGCTGTTTTAATCCCAATGTTTTTGATAATTGGAATTTGGGGAGGAGAAAACAGACTTTATGCTACCTTCAAATTCTTTCTCTACACACTAGCAGGATCTGTTTTAATGTTACTTGCGATTATTTATATTATTTCTAAAGTGAAATCAGGCAATATTGAGCTAATTTCGGACTTTACATTTGATCATCAAATTGAGTTGGTTCTCTTTTTATGTTTTTTTGCATCTTTTGCAATAAAAGTACCAATGTTTCCTTTTCATACATGGTTACCTGACGCACACGTTCAAGCGCCCACGAGTGGATCGGTAATTTTGGCTGGTGTGCTTCTTAAATTAGGTGCATACGGTTTTATAAGACTATCTCTACCTTTTTTTGAGTATGCCTCAATTTATTTTCAACCAATGATTTTTGCACTAAGTTGTGTAGCTATTGTTTACACTTCAATTGTAGCTCTAAGACAACTAGATATGAAAAAAATGATTGCCTATTCCTCTGTTGCTCATATGGGATTTGTCACCATTGGCATTTTCACTTTAACTCAAGATGGAATTAATGGTGCGTATTTTCAGATGATAAGTCATGGAATTGTTTCTGCAGCATTATTTTTAATAGTTGGTGTTGTATACGAAAGACATCACACCAGAATGATATCTGATTATAGTGGTGTAACAAATGTAATGCCTAAATATTCATTCTTTTTCATGGTTTTTATGCTCTCATCTGTGGGTCTTCCTGGAACTAGTGGTTTTGTTGGTGAGTTCTTAGTTATAATGTCAACTATAAGTGTTAATGTTTACCTTACTTTTTTTACCGCTATTGGAGTAATCTTAGGAGCTTCATACATGCTCTTATTGTACAAAAATATTAATTTCGGGGATTTAAAATCAGATATTAAGCAATTAGCTGATTTAACAAATATTGAAATTTTCTACTTTTCCTGTTTAGCATTTCTCACAATGCTTTTAGGAATTTATCCAAAACTTTTATTTGAAATGATAAATAAGAGTATTTCCTTAAGCATTATATAATGATTAATTTATATCAATTCATACCAGAAATTTTTATTTTATCTTTGATTTTAATAACTTTATGTTTTGGATTATTTAATAAGGACAGAGCTATATCTTTAAATACTTTAGGTTTTATTTTGTTGAGTATTTTGCTTTTAAACTATGGAAAAGATTTTTATAGCTCTACACAATTGTCACTTAATACGATCAATTTATTTGTTTTATCTAAGATTATTTTATGTATTGGCTCAATCGTATTCATTTTATTATTAAAAAGACCCTTGAAGAATGAAAATTTATATAGATATGAATATGTGTTATTTATACTCTTCGCTATTCTTGGCTCATTTGTTCTTATTTCTAGTAATAATTTTTTAACAGCTTTTATTGGTTTAGAGCTACAATCTTTATCCTTATACTTGATGGCTGCTTTCAATACAAAAAATTTATTTTCAAATGAAGCAGGTATAAAATATTTTTCTCTTGGTGCTTTATCATCAGGGTTTCTTCTATTTGGTATTTCAATGATTTATTACGATACTGGGTCTTTTAGTATACAAAACCTTGATAATTTCACTGCAATAAGTGAAATAGGATTATCATTAGTTCTTATTTCTTTATTTTTTAAAGTTTCTGCAGCTCCATTTCATATTTGGACACCTGACGTGTACGAGGGATCTCCAACTATATCTACACTCTTTTTTGCAACTTTACCTAAATTTGCATCATTAATATTTTTATTCAGGGTTTATCAAGAACTTAACATTTTTAATATCAAATCTCTTAATTACATTTTTCAAATGGTATGTGCTATTTCATTATTAGTAGGAGTATATGGAGCCATTACTCAAAAAGTTATAAAAAGACTTCTAGCCTTTAGTTCTATCAACCACATTGGTTTTATGCTTCTCGGAATAATGAGTTATCAATTTATGTCTGAGGGTACATTATTTTTTTACTTGATTATTTATCTGATTACTACGTTTGGTATTTTTGCTGTTTTACTGAACTTGAGAACTGTAGATGGGGAATTTACAAAAATATCCCAACTCAATGGTTTAAGATTTACCTCAAATTCAAAATCCATAAGCATGTTGGTGTTTTTCTTTTCTCTCGCAGGAATACCTCCTTTTGCAGGTTTCTTCGCAAAGTTTTTCATTCTTTCAGCTTCTATAAACGATGGATTTATTATGTTATCAATTATTGCTGTTTTAAGTTCAGTAATTGCAGCATTCTATTACTTAACCATTATTAAGAATATGTTTTTCAATAAATCAGAAATAGAGTTACTAGATGATAATAATAAAACAGGCAAAGTTATATTTATATCATTTGGATTAATTATAACTTTATTTTTTATCTATCCAGACCCTTTAATTAATTTAGTAGATAATCTTTTCAAATAAAAATTGTATAAAGTTATCTTTGACTCAATTAATTCTACACAAGATGAAATTATTGGCTTTAATAATTATAAAAAAATTTTAAAAAATAATAATTTATATATCCAATCTTTTAGGCAAATTAAAGGTACTGGAAGGGGTAAAAAAAAATGGTTAAGCCCCATAGGTAATATTTATTTAACAATTAATCAAAAATTAAAAGCTTCACATGCTTTAAGAAATAATTTTTATATTTGTTACATAATCCACAAATTTTTTAAAATTAATTTTAATATTAACCTAGACTACAAATGGCCAAATGATTTGTTTTATAATAATAAAAAAATAGTTGGTGTTGTTGTCAAATCAACTATCTTAGGTAAAAAATCTTATCTAAAAACGGGTATAGGAATAAATATAAACAATTCTCCAATAGTCGATTCAGTTTCTCTATTTAGCATTATCAATGAAAAATCAAATATTCTCGATCTATCAAATATAACTATAGATTTTATTGAAAATAATTTAACAAAAAAAATATCTAATAAGAAATTAGTGAGATATCTTAATAAATATATGCTAAGGGACTTTAAATTAAATCATCCAATTTTTGGAAAAAATATCATTGAAATATTAACAGTAAATGAAGATTTATCTTTAAAGATTAAAATAGATGACGTAACTAAAAATATTTTTTTTGGAGAACTAGTTTGAATTTATTAGTTGATATTGGAAATACATCTATAAAATTTTCATCATTTGTTGATAACAATTTAAAAAAAATTTCTCAAATTAGATACTCAAAGGAAGATTTGAAATCAGTCACACTTTTTTTTAAGAGTAAACTCAAAACTCATACTAAAATTTATATTTGCTCTGTTGTCTCAGAAGTAGACAAAGTTATAATTAAAAATTTAAAACCCTATCGAAATCGTTTATTTTTCATTAATAAAAAAAAATTATCTCTTTTAGTTCATAAAACAGTTAATGTACGCCAGCTAGGTAATGATAGAATTATTAATGTTTTATCGGCTATAAATATTTATCCAAAATCTAAATTCTTTATCATAGTTGATTTAGGCACTGCCACTACATTAGATATAATTATAAATAAGAAATATTATGGAGGTGTGATATTACCCGGCCTTACCACCTCTTATGAAAATCTAATTTCTTTAGCTTCTGGTATAAAGAATATGAAATTTTCAAATAAATCTAGCATCATAGGTAAAAATACTAATCAAGCTTTAATGTCTGGATTTAATGTAGGTTACAAAATAATGATAGAGTCTTACATAAAATTAATTAAAACTACCTACAAAAGAAATTTTAAAGTGATTTTTACTGGTGGATATGCTACCTCTATCGACTATAAAAAAACTAATTTTATTTATAGAGAAGATTTAACTCTTTTAGGTATTTTTTTTTATCATATTTTTTTAAATGAAGAACTTAGAATTATTAAATAATAAACAAAACAATTATTTTTTGCCCATTGGAGGAATAGGTGAAATAGGTGGTAATAACTATTTATACTCTTTTAAAGGAGAACAAATAATAGTTGATGGTGGTATTTCGTTTGCAGATGATAGCCTCCCTGGTGTTGATATAACTATTCCTGATCCTTATATTTTTTTGAATACATCCATTAAACCTAAAGCAATGATACTAACTCACGCGCATGAAGATCATGTTGGGGGACTAGAGTATTACTTTGATAAGATTGATTTTCCAATCTATTGCAATCAATTTACTTTTTCCTACATAAAACATAAGTTCAATAAAATAAATGATTTTGAGAAAAAATTTGTAATAGTTGAGGACTTTCAAGAAGTAGAGTTTGAGAATTTTTCATTTCAATTAGTTCCGACAACTCACTCTATACCCGATCCCACTGGTATATTTTTTAAAACATTGGAAGGAAATATTTATCATACAGGTGATTGGAAAATAGATAAAAATCCAGTTACTGGCTCACCCTTCGATTACAAAAATTATCAGTTATTAAAAGATGAAAATATTGACTTACTTATAGGTGACTCAACCAACGCCGGTGTTAACGAGATATCACGCTCAGAGTCAGAGTTAGATCCATCATTTGATAAATTATTTAATAAACTTAAAGGTAGAATTATAGTTACTTGTTTTTCCTCAAATATTGCAAGACTTAAAACCATTATTTCAAATGCGATTAAACATGATAAAAAAATATTTGTTGTAGGAAGAAGTATAAAAAGAGCTATTAATACTGCTATAGAAGAAAAGTTAATAGAGAATTTTGAAATACTTAACGAAAAAAAATTTCAGGATTATAATAAAGATAAAGTTCTTTTAATTTGTACAGGTAGCCAAGGTGAAAAAAACTCTGCTCTTTGGAAGATTGCGAATAATACACATAATCAAATTAAATTAAGTGCAAAAGATAATATAATTTTTTCATCAAAAGAAATTCCTGGCAACGAAAAATCAATTTCGTACTTAAAAAATTCTTTTAGTTACTTAGGCTTAAATATTATTTCTGATGAAGAGGAATTTGTTCATGTTTCAGGACATCCTGGAAAAAATGAAATAAAAGAATTTTACTCTTTCATTCAGCCT
>CABYRQ010000016.1 GCA_902521485.1 uncultured Alphaproteobacteria bacterium
TACTCTTTTCTCCTTAGTTGAAGGCAAAGTTCTGTTTAAAAAATCTAGAAACAGACAGTTTGTTTGCGTTAACTAAACCCACTTAAAAAAACTTCAAATTAAACTGTTATGGCATTTATAGATAAAGCAAAAATATATATTAAATCAGGAAATGGTGGACACGGCGCTCTTAGTTTTCGAAGAGAAAAATTTGTAGAGTACGGAGGCCCCAATGGTGGAAATGGTGGAAAAGGTGGTGATGTTATTTTTCGAGGAAATAAAGGAATCAACACTCTTCAAAGATATCGCTTTAACCAACATCATAATGCACAAAATGGTATGGGTGGTGCTGGTCAATTAAAAACTGGCGCAAGCGGTAAAGATCTTATTTTAGACGTCCCTTGTGGAACTGAGATATACACCGAAGACATGAGTATTAAAATTCATGAGATTTTAAAAGATGATGAAACTTATCATTTTTTAAGAGGAGGTCAGGGGGGCAAAGGCAATGCTCACTTTAAAAGTTCTACCAATAGAGCACCTCGTAAGTTCCAACAAGGAGAAAAAGGACAAGAGTCAACTGTCAGATTAAAGCTGAAAATATTAGCTGATGTTGGTTTGGTGGGAATGCCAAATGCAGGTAAATCTTCAATTTTAAATTTTGTAACGAATGCTAAGTCAAAAGTTGCTGATTATGCCTTTACAACACTTCATCCACACATCGGAATGGTTCAAAAAGAAGATCTTGAATTTGTATTAGCAGATATACCTGGACTCATAGAACATGCTAGTGATGGGAAAGGACTAGGTCATGATTTCTTATCACATGTTGAAAGGTGTAAAATTTTAATTCACGTCGTAGATATCACTGAAGAAAAACCTTTTAAAAATTATAAAGTTATTCGACAAGAACTTTTAAATTATGGGGGTAAAATAGAACAAAAAAAAGAAATTATTGCACTAAATAAGATTGAAATTGCTGATCAGAAAAGAGTTGAGGAAATTAAAAAAGAATTTGAGACTTTAAATCAAGAGGTTAAATTGATTTCAGCTGCAACAGGCCATCAATTAGATCAATTAACAAATTTATGTTTAGAATATTTACAAGATGAATAAAAAATTTTTAGAATTAGCTAAAAAATCTAAAGTTATTGTCATTAAAGTTGGCTCAAATATTTTGGTTAATGAAAAGCATGTGCTGAGGAAAAAATGGCTAAGCTCCCTAATTGCAGATGTGAAAGAACTCCAAAAGAGAGGTTCTAAGATAATCATTGTTTCATCTGGTGCAATCGCTTTAGGTAAGAATATACTCTCAAAAAAAAAGTTGACTAATTTGCATGAAAAGCAGGCTGCTGCATCAATAGGTCAAATACAACTCTCGCAACAATGGCAAAAAGCTTTTGCAAAATTAAATATTCAAAGTTCTCAGATTTTAATAACAGCTGAAGATTTAAACGAAAGAAGAAAATATCTGAACATCAGAAATACAATTTACTCTCTCATAGATTTAAATGTTGTTCCAATAATTAATGAAAATGATACTACCTCGACAGAAGAAATTCGTTTTGGGGATAATGATAAACTTTCTGCTATGATCGCAAATGCCCTGTCAGCTGAGTTATTAATTTTATTATCTGATGTGAATGGTCTGTATACTGCAAATCCTAAAAAATCATTACAAGCTAAACTGATTACATCTGTTAAAGAGGTTGATCAACAAATAGAAAAATATATTGATAAAGATTTAAGTGAGTTTGGTTCTGGTGGGATGTTGGCAAAAATCAATGCTGCAAAACTCTGTATTCAATCTGGATCTACCATGATCATATCAAATGGTTTGGTGAATAATCCTTTGAGTAAGATTGATCCTCAATCTTCAACATGGTTTCACCCTTCCAAAAATATTCTGACAAGCCGCCAGCAATGGATTTGGAATAGACCAATACAAAAAGCAGTTGTTCATATTGATGAAGGGGCCTCAAAAGCACTCAAGAAAAATTCAAGTCTGTTGGCAATCGGTGTAAAGTCAATCGATGGAAAGTTTTATCGTGGTGATACTGTTTCGATCCATTACAATAAAAAAGAGTTAGCTAGAGGCATGATTAATTATGATTTTCAAGAAATGGATAAAATAAAAGGTAAAAAATCATCAGAATTCAGTGAAATTCTTGGTTTTGTCCGAGAGGATGAGATTATTCATAAAGATAACTTGGTGAGATCGAGATGAGTGACTATTTTCAAGAAATTTTAAACCATTCAAAGAGGGCATCGAGTGCCATGTCCAAACTATCTGCAGAGGATAGAAGTAGAATTTTAATGAATATTAGTGGTTTTCTATTATCTAATAAAAATGAAATTCTAAAAGCTAATCAAGCAGATGTAGAAAGAGCTAAATCAAATAATATTTCTGCACCTATGATTAATAGATTAGTTTTGACTTCAGAAAAAATAGCCCAACTATCTCGTGACGTAGAAAAAATAGCTCAAATGCAAGATCCACTTGATCAAACTTTAGAAAGTTGGACCAATGAGACTAATGGGTTACAATTTACAAAAGTCTCAGTGCCTATTGGTGTTATTGGCATTATTTATGAGTCTCGACCTAATGTCACAATAGATGCTGCATGTCTTTGCCTTAGATCTGGAAATATTTCTATTCTTAGAGGGGGCTCTGAGTGTATCGAAACTAATAAAAAACTTTATGAGTGCATTCAAGATGCTTTAAAAGATTTAAATTTTGATACTCATCTTGTCTGTTTTATTCAAAATACTGATCGTAGTTTTGTTGAAGAGTTGTTAAAAGCTGAAGGAGATGTAGATGTGATTATTCCTCGTGGGGGAAAATCGTTAATTGAAACAATTTCTAAAAATTCAAAAGTTCCTACAATTAAACATTTGGAAGGTTTGTGTCATACTTTTTGGGATGAAGGATATGATAAAGATAAAGCCACTGAGGTCATCGCAAATGCCAAGCTGAGAAGACCAGAGATTTGTGGTGCAACAGAGACTTTACTTATACACTCTAATAATTCAGCAGAAGATATTTCATCTGTTTTAGATAATTTAAAATCACAAGGATGTGAAATTATTGGATGTAGTCGCCTCAAAGATATTTATTCAATCGATCGAGATGCAACAGAAGAAGATTGGTCAACTGAATATCTAGATAAAAAAATTACAGTAAAACTAGTTGATAATGTTGAAGAATGTGTAGAGCATATAAACAAATATTCTAGTGGACATACCGAGAGTTGTTTAAGTAACAATCAACAATCTATAGAGTATTTCTTTCAAAACTGTAAAAGTGCCATTTTAATGAATAATGCTTCCACTCAATTTGCTGATGGTGGAGAGTTCGGATTTGGAGCAGAAATAGGTATTTCTACTGACAAGCTTCATGTGAGAGGGCCAGTAGGAGCAAAACACTTAACAACATTTAAATATCAAGTGATAGGCAATCATACCACAAGGCCTTAATGGAATTCCGTAATAATTTTCAAGAATTAAAATCTCAGATCGAATATCTTAGCTCTTTGAACAAAGAGGATGTTACTTATATAATCAAATCTTCAATATATGAGTTAGAAAGTTTAAAATTTTTCAATGAAGAAGAATTAAATGAAATTAATAAAGTGACTCTTATAAGTGAGCCCTTTAATAACCTTTTTTTTAAATATAACAAAAAGCGTTTGATAAACAAAGGTGTAGTTTATATAGAGGAAGAAAATGATTTGCAATTTATTATATCTTTATTTTATTTTTTTAAACAAAGAGTACCGATTTTATTTCATACAAGTTCAAAATTACAATTACAATTTATAGATATTCTTAACAAATTCCTCGAGGAAAATGGTGTCTCTAAAAAATTTTTGAGGAAAATAGATGAATAGAAAGATTGGACTGTATGGTGGATTTTTTAATCCCTTACACGAGGGACACGTTCATGTAATAGAAAGTTCAATAAAAAGTTTAAATCTGAAAAAACTATTTGTCCTTCCCACTTATCAAAATCCTCTTAAGACTAATCAAAATTTAAACTCAATAAATTCTCAATTATCAAATATCCGATCAAAAATTAAAGAGCCGTTAGTAAAAGTTTCTGACTTTGAACATCGTTATAAAATGAAATGTACCTATGATGTGTTGCAAAAAATCAAGACTAAATGTGACCTTAGCTCTTTTTATTTAATTATAGGTCTTGATCAGCTTGGTCATTTTCACGAATGGAAAGAATATGAGTGGATTTTAAAAAATATTAGTATTTGCGTTATTTATAGACCGAGATATGATGAATTTATTGAAAATTCAACAGTCCAAAAACAATTTTCCCATTTATTTATGCCTAATTTAAATAGTTTTATTAACTGCTCTACTCCTTGTTTCCATATTCTTGATAATATAGGTGTAGAGATGTCATCTAGTGAGTTACGAGATTCTTAATCACGATAAAGACCCTTCTGTTAAAGCTATAGTCGACAGTCTTGAAGACAATAAAGCTGAAAACATCTCAGTTATTTCCCTCAAAGGAAAGGCAGAATTTGCTGAATTCATGATCGTTGCATCCGGGCGATCAAATAAGCATGTGGACTCAGTTTCAGATAAGGTTTACCGATACCTTAAGAAAAATAAACTTTATTGCAATAAACCAGAAGGAAAGCCTCTTTGCGACTGGACGGTCATTGATGCTGGACATGTTTTAGTGCATATTTTTAGAAATGAAGTTAGAGAAATATACGATTTGGAAAAACTATGGTCTGAAGACTTCAACACTATCAATACTGCCTCTTAAAAAGTCAAATATGCTCAAAATATTTTTAATTTTAATTTTAATCTTTAATGTGAATATCAGTTTTTCTGATACTAAAGAAACCTATAAACAATTAAGTATTTTCAACGAAGTATATAACCGAGTAAAAAATCAATATGTTGAAGAGGTAACTGATAAAGAGTTAATAGAAAAAGCTTTGAATGGAATGCTACAGGCTCTTGATCCTCATTCAAGTTTCATGAGTGAAGAAATTTATAAAGAAATGCAGATGGACACTTCAGGTTCTTTTGGTGGATTAGGCATCGAAATCACGACAGATAAAGGTTTCATAAAAGTAGTCTCTCCAATTGACGATACCCCTGCCTATAAAGCTGGAATTTTAGCTGGAGATTATATAACGCATTTAGATGGCACATCAGTAGTTGATATGACTTTAAAAGAAGCAATTGATATTATGAAAGGTGAACCAGGTACCACTATAACTTTAACAATTTTTAGATCTTCCGAAGAACCATTCGATGTCGATATTAAAAGAGATATAATTAAAGTTGCGTCTGTAAAACATCGTCTAATTAACGATGTAGGATACATAAGAATAATTCAATTTAATGAGCAAACAACAACAGGATTAAAAAAAAGTATAAAAGAACTTGAAGACGGTACTGACCCTCCAATTGGTTATGTCCTAGATTTAAGAAATAATCCAGGGGGATTGTTAAATGAGTCTGTTTCAGTTACAGATATGTTCCTTGATAAAGGAGAAATAGTTTCAATCAGAGGAAGAGAAAAGAAAGATGTTCAAGTTTACTCTGCTAAAAAAGGGGATCTAATTAATGGAAAACCATTGATTATATTAATCAATGAGGGCTCTGCTTCAGCATCTGAAATTGTTGCTGGTGCATTACAAGATCATGATAGAGCAGTAATTATGGGTATAAAGTCATTTGGAAAAGGTTCTGTACAAACCATTATACCTATTGACAGCGGTGCAATCAGACTCACCATCGCAAAGTATTACACACCAAGTGGGGACTCAATACAAGCAGTTGGTATTGAGCCGGATGTTGTAGTGCCTAGAGCTGAATTAAATGTAATCGATAATAGCTTTACGTTTAGAGAGTCAGATTATCGAGAAGCTTTAGATAACGAGACAAATGAAGAGAGTGAGGAAGAAGAGTCAACTGATGATATTCTTGAAAGAGATTATCAACTATCTCGTGCAATTGATGCAGTCAAAACCATAGCTGTATTAAATTAATGAAAATTAATCCTAAAGATTACAGACCAAATGTTGGTATGATGATTTTAAATCAAAATAAAGAAATTTTTGTTGGAAAAAGAATAGACCACCCCTCAGAATTTTGGCAAATGCCACAGGGTGGAATAGACCAAAAAGAAGATCCAACTTTAGCTGCAATCAGAGAAATCGAGGAAGAGGTAGGAATAAAAAAAGATAAATTAAAACTTATTACTCATATTAAAGATTGGTACTATTATTCAATTCCAAAAGATTTAGCCCAGACTCTTTGGAAAGGTAAGTATAAAGGACAGAGACAGAAATGGTTTTTATTTGAGTTTATTGGAAATATAAATGACATTAATATTGACACAAAATATCCTGAGTTTTCTGAATATAGATGGGTAAAAAAAAACTTCTTAGTACCAAATATTGTTCCTTTTAAAAAGAAAGTTTATTTAAAGGTAATTGAAGATTTTAAAAGCTATTTATAATTATTTTTAACAGGATCCGCCGCCGCCGCCTGAGCTATCTGATCCACCTGATGAATTAGAATTTGCTGCTCTATAAACATCTTCAATAGCTCTTACAGCTCTCTCCATTCCTTCTTCTGTGGCAACAAAATCACCAATAGAATAAGATTGTTGAATAGCCTCTAATGGATCAGAGTCAGGTACAATTAATTCAATTTGTCCTGAAAAAGCTTTATCTGAACCAGATTTAACAGCCCTTATCCAGAAAGAATCAGAACTATCTGGTGCCCTCCATAGAATTTTATATGAAATTTCACCTGTAGAGTCATTGGTTACTTCCATTAAACCTTTTTCAATTATTTTTGTAGTTTCAGGATCTGAATTAGAAAAAGTAAGAGCAAAAGTTGAGGTTGCAAATAAAGAAATGATAATTGCCAAAATTAGTTTTAACATTAGTTTTATTATTTATTTTATTGTTAATTAGTCAAACACAAATTGATTGGATCTCAAATGTCGTTTATCAAAAGTAAGGCTATTTAATTCAATATCTCTGGGAACTACCTTTGAAAATTTAATAAATGGGTACTCTACCATCAAGTTTTGAACCAATTTGCTATATTTTTCAAACACTCTCATATTCGTTGTTAATTTTTGACCTCTTCTATCATAAATCCAGTACGGGTGAGTGAATAAAAATTCAAAGTCTAAATTTTTAGCTTTTATAACAGGCCTTAAACTTTCAAAGAATAAACCAAAATTTTTTAAAATCTCTTCATTTTCATAATTTAAAAAAGCATCTTGCATTTGATAATTATTCATTAATTTTGGTTTATTTGAGCTAGAGTAAAATTTAACAAGAGCAATAAAGTCAAACAGAACTGGAAAGTTAGTTAAAAAACTTGCGCGACTGATGCTCAAATTTACATGATTTTTAAAATTCCAAAATTCATTAATTCTATATATGTCAGTTGATGAGTTAAAAGTAATAATTATAAATTCGTTATCAACAGTATTTATTTCTATACTTTTTAATACTTCATAAGGTCCATTATTTGGAGCTGCAAATAAATTTAAATTGTGATTGGGAAATAATTTTTTTAAGTAATGATTTTTTTCTAAATCAATATCTAATCCGAGAACTTGACTATCTCCAAAAACCTTTAATTTATCAAGTTTTGCCATGTCCTTAAAAACTCTTGCACCATTAATATCGGTTATAAAGTTCAAATCACTATTATTACTATAAACACAAAATTTCTTATCAAGTGGTAAAGAGCTATAATTATTCTTAAAACCATAGGGGGGTACCTTAAAGCAAAGTGATTTATTTATGATAATTAGAGCTGCAAAAATAAAAATAAGACCTAGAATTAGATTCGTTTTGAAATCAAATCGCAACATAAGTGAAAGGTAATACAACTTTTATAAAAGTTATAATTCCTATTATTAAATTTGCGAATAATAAAAACAATATTAATATAAATTGTATCTTAGATGTGTTTTTATATACGCTTTTTATAATATGAGAAAAAAAATTTATAAACTTCATTTAATTTTATAAATACCTTCATCTGTAACTAAATATTTTAAATTCATTTTTTTTATAGCCATTACAGAGTCTTCATAACTAAAACTTACTGGATCATTGGAAAAGTTAAACGAAGTATTTGCTAAAATTTCAGTATGAGAATTAATATTTTTCATTAACTTACCTATATAAGAGTACTCTTCACATATGTGAATTCTTGAAGTGAGGTCTTTATGAACTACACTTTTGTACCTAAAGTCTTTCAAATTTACATTTAATGTAGCAGTAGCACCCATCGTGAAATAACAAGAATTAATATTTTTATTGAGATTGAAATATTTTTCTGCTGTTTCTTTTAACATCGATGGTGCTACCGGAATGAAACTTTCTCTTCCTTTAATTTTTTCGGATAACATTTTGACAATATCCTTGTCTTCTGCATTACACAAAAGTGACCTATTGCCAAGAGATCTTGGGCCCGTTTCAATGTTATTAATGCACGTAGCTAAAATATTTCCATCAAGTATTAATTCAGAAGATTTATGAATAATCTCATCTTTTTCGCAAACTTTTTCAAATAAATCATCTAAAAAAGAATTGCTCTGTTTAAAATTACCTGGATAAATATAATTATTGGTTTGATCATTCAAATTTTTTTTTTGTTTTTTATCATAAATAAATCCAAAATGTGCAGCACCAACAGCTGCTCCTGAGTCTCCTGGGGAGGGTGGAATGAAAAGTCTATTTATGAATGTTTGCTTACTTAATTCTGAAACTAACTTACAATTTAAAGCAACTCCACCTGTAAAAGTAAAATTGTTAATACCTGTAAGATTATGTGCCATATTGAAGATTTTTAAAACTATCTCTTGTAAGACTACTTGGGCTGAGGTAGCAATATCAGCATACTTCTGGAAGTTTTTATTTTTTTCAATTGTTAGAGGAGAATTATTTGCTTTAATATCAAATAACAATTCTAATTTACTAGAGTAAGAATTATATAGATTATTATCGAATCCAAAGAAATTCATATCTAGCTTCAATTTTTGATTTTCAAAATAAATCATTTTGCGAATTTGATTTACATATTTTGGAGATCCAAATGATGCTAGGCCCATTAGTTTAAACTCACCGCTATTAACAGAAAAACCGAGGAAATCTGTAATTGTCGAGTAAAATAATCCAACAGAATTAGGATAATCGCTTGTCCATATAGTTTTAAACTTATTATTTGAGGTGAAATGGTAAATAGTAGAACATTTGTTGTCTCCAAAACCATCTAAAACCACTGAAATACAAGGAAACTGGTTTAGATAATAATTAGCAGTCATTGCATGACTTAGATGATGGTCACAATAATAGACTGTAGGTGAACGAGTTTCTAAATTATTAATTAAATCAAAATAAAAAGAAATTGATGATTTCCAAAAATTCTTGAATTGATTAACGCTAAGAGGGTTCAAAAGCCCTTTAGATTTAATTGTTTGCTTAACTACTGTTAACCAAGATCTTAGTGGTTTTTCATAAAAGATAAATTTTATATCTTTAATATCAATATTATTATGATCTATTACTTTTTTTAAAGCTAAACGAGGAAATGTTTTATCTCCTTTTACCCTGCTATGCCATTCTTCTCTTTGAAAATCGAGGAGATTACCTTGATTGTTAATCAAAGCAACAGATGACTCATGAAAATATGAGGAAATACCAATGTACATTTAAATGATACTAGAGGGATTTATATCACTTATTGTAATTTCTGACCTTGAGGACTCTTTTAAGTTTATAAGTCTGACTAAATTTCCGAATATCAAAACTAAAAAAATTATAATTGGATCAAAAATTTTATTTAAAACCTTAAAATTTTTAAGGTAAGCAAGTCTTAATTTATTTTTTAATTTTTCTCTATAAAAAGCTTTTTTTAATTTAGACTCTGGATATTTTTTTTCATAGTATTTTTGAGCGTAACCCCAATGTTTATACTCATCTGCCATGATATCATCTAGAGTTTCTATAGAGTTGTCTGCATGGTCTTGTTCATCATCCATGATTGAAGTAATGACATTGATTGACTCATTATCTTTAATTCTCAATTTGAGCTTATCAAATGATTGTTTAGCTAAAAATTCATTTGTGTAAACAAATTCAACAAATTTTTTTAAATGTAATTTCTCTACTAAAAACCCTTTTTTATCAACATATCCTTTTTCAATAACATTAATTGGTCTAAATTTATAATCTTTTAAAAATTTTAAATTAGGATTTATATCAAGTTGATTTTTCAAAACCTCATGAATTAAGGTAGTGTGTCTATACTCATCAATAGCATGGTTTATGTAACCTAGTTTAAGATTTGGAGATTTTACATTTTTCGATGCAATTAACATTTCCAAAGCAGATCCATACTCTGCGTATGAGAACTCAACCAGAGTAGAAAGAAGATTTTTATCACTGTCGGGCGTGAGTATCATTGAAGAATATTATCTAGAATAATTATTATATTTAAAAGTTTTATTTATAGATAGGGTTATTAATCACCTGCTCAAAAGTACTTAGAGCAGTATCATTTCCATCTAGTTCTTGATATGTTTTTGATTTTTGGTAGTTAGAGCTATTAATTTCAGACAATGGCTCTATTTGATCAACTAAGACCTCACAAACCTTTTCTTTAAGCATAACCAAACCACCTGACACAAAGAAACTCTCATCGACTTTGTTTGAAGACATAATTGCCATTTGACCAGGTCGTAGAGAACTGATGAACGGAGAATGATTAGGCATTGCAGCAAAATCACCCTCTGCTCCTGGCAAAACTGCCATTTCAACTTCTTTTTCAAAAATCACTTTTTGAGGAGATACGACCTTTAAATTAATCATAACTACTTCGTTGCTTCCTCTGCCATTTTTTTAGCTTTTTCTAATGCTTCTTCAATTGTTCCAACCAAATAGAAAGCTGCTTCAGGAATATGATCGTAGTCACCTTTGACCAACCCATCAAAACCTTTGATGGTATCCTCTAAAGAAACAAACTTACCTGGTGAGCCTGTGAAAACCTCTGCAACATGGAAGGGTTGACTTAAGAAACGTTGAATTTTTCTTGCTCTTGATACAACCAGCTTATCCTCTTCAGATAGTTCATCCATACCTAAGATTGCAATAATGTCTTGTAAACTTTTGTAGGTTTGAAGAGTTTTTTGAACATCTCTTGCAACTTGATAATGCTTCTCACCAAGAGTCCTAGGCTCTAAGATTCTAGAAGTGGAGTCTAAAGGATCCACTGCAGGATAAATGCCAAGTTCTGCAATAGATCTGTTTAACACAGTGGTAGCATCTAAGTGAGAAAATGATGTTGCAGGTGCAGGGTCAGTTAAATCGTCAGCAGGAACATAAATTGCTTGCACAGATGTAATTGATCCTTTGTTGGTAGTCGTAATTCTTTCCTGAAGTGCGCCCATATCTGTAGCCAAAGTAGGTTGATATCCCACAGCTGATGGAATACGTCCTAGTAAAGCCGACACCTCTGATCCAGCTTGTGTAAATCGGAAGATGTTGTCTACAAAGAATAATACGTCTTGATTTTCTTCATCTCTAAAATATTCAGCTTGTGTTAAACCTGATAAAGCAACTCTTGCTCTAGCTCCTGGAGGTTCATTCATTTGACCATAAACTAGAGACACTTTAGAAGTATCACCCTCAAGGTTGATAACACCTGACTCAATCATTTCATGGTAAAGATCGTTCCCTTCACGAGTTCTTTCTCCCACTCCAGCAAAAACAGAGTATCCACCATGAGCTTTAGCTACGTTGTTAATTAATTCCATAATTAAAACAGTTTTTCCAACACCAGCACCACCGAAAAGACCAATTTTTCCACCCTTTGAGTAAGGTGCTAAAAGATCTATAACTTTAATACCCGTAACAAGAACTTCGGTTTCGGTTGATTGATCAACAAAATCAGGAGCTGCTCTGTGAATAGGAAGAGATTTTTTTGATTCAATTGGACCTCGCTCGTCAATGGGTTCACCGATGATGTTCATAATTCGACCTAACGTTTCTGGTCCAACTGGCACAGAAATAGGATCGCCATTGTCTTGAACCTCTTGGCCCCTTTGAAGACCCTCTGTTGCGTCCATAGCAATAGTTCGAACTGTATTTTCACCAAGATGCTGTGCTACTTCTAAAATCAAATCTTGATCACCTACTTTTGTAGATAATGCATTTAAAATTGGGGGTAATTCTCCTTCAAAGGCGACGTCAACTACAGCCCCTAATACCTGTGTGACTTTTCCTGCCTTATTACTTGCCATTTTTTGCTCCTTTCCTAAACAGCTTCTGCTCCAGAAATAATTTCAATAAGTTCTTTTGTGATGAATGCTTGTCTTGTTCGGTTATATGTTAGTGTCAACCGATCAATCATGTCTCCAGCGTTTCTTGTTGCATTGTCCATGGAAGTCATTCTTGCTGCATGCTCAGACGCAGAGCTTTCAAGAACACTTCTGTAAATTTGTGTTAAAAAATTTCTTGGAACTAGATACTCTAAAAGTTCATTTTTATCAGGTTCAAATTCAAAAACAGCATTATTTGGTTCACTCTCATCTTCACTAGTTTCTTCATTATTTAAAGGTATCAATGATTGATATGTTGGCTCTTGCGAAATCGCAGAAACAAACTTATTAAACAAAATAGAAACTTCATCTATTTCATTATTTTCGAATAGTTCAATAATTTTATTTTTTATTTCCTCTGAAACCTGAAGTTGTCTATCATTGGAATTTAAATCTTCAAAACTAGCTACAATATCTAAGTCTGTTTTTTTATAAAAACTAGATGCCTTCTTACCAACAGTCATTATTTTGACAGACTTACCTTGCTCTTGTTGATCACTAACCCATTTTTTTGCATTTCTGAATAGATTTGAGTTAAATCCTCCGCATAGACCACGGTCAGAGGAGTTAATTATTAAAAGACTAATTTTTGAATTTTCTCTACCAGTTAAGATTTCTGGTAAATCAGAGCTATTTTTAGTATTTCCTGCCAAAGATGAAAGAATGAAACTTAAACTATCTGCGTAGACTCTTGATGACTCAGCTAATTCTTGAGCTCGGCGTAGCTTACTCGCAGCTACCATCTTCATCGCAGATGTAATTTTTCGAGTAGATTTTACACTGGAAATTCTATTCTTTAATTCTTTTAAATTTGGCATTAACTATAATTAGCTGTAAATTTTTCTAAATAATCCTCGATTTTTTTATCAGACTCATCGCTAAAATTACCCGAGTTATTAATTTCGTCAAAAATATCTGAATGATCGGCACGAAGTCCTTCAAGAAACTTAACTTGAAAATCTGTGATTTTGGATATTTCAATTTTATCCAAGAAACCCCTAACACCTGAGTACAAACTTAAAACTTGATCAGCTACAGACATCGGAACGTATTGATCTTGTTTTAATAACTCAGTTAGTCTTTCACCTCTTGCAAGTAACTGTTTGGTAGAGGCGTCAAGGTCTGATGCAAATTGAGAGAAAGCGGCCATCTCACGATATTGAGCTAACTCTAATTTGATTTTACCAGCAACCTTTTTCATAGCTTTAGTTTGTGCTGCAGAACCCACACGACTCACAGATAAACCAACATTAATCGCTGGTCTAATACCTGAAAAAAACAACTCTGTCTCTAAGAAAATTTGACCATCTGTAATTGAAATCACATTAGTTGGAATAAAAGCAGATACATCACCAGCTTGAGTTTCAATAACAGGAAGTGCTGTTAAACTACCTCCACCATTTTCGTCATTCATTTTAGCTGCTCTTTCTAGAAGACGAGAGTGAAGATAAAAAACATCACCAGGAAACGCTTCACGTCCTGGCGGTCTTCTCAGTAATAGAGACATTTGTCTATATGCAACAGCTTGTTTTGATAAGTCATCATAAACGATTAGACCGTGCATTCCATTGTCACGGAAAAACTCACCCATAGAACAACCTGCATAAGGAGCTAAAAATTGGAGTGGTGCAGGATCAGAAGCTGAAGCGGCAACCACGATGGTGTATTCCATAGCTCCATTTTCCTCCAAAGTTTTAACAACCTGAGCAACTGTTGATCTCTTTTGCCCAATAGCTACATAGATGCAATATAATTTTTTTGATTCATCATCAGACTGGTTGATTTCTTTTTGGTTAATTATGGTGTCAATAGCAACAGCTGTTTTGCCAGTTTGTCTATCACCAATAATCAATTCACGTTGTCCTCGACCAACAGGGACAAGTGAGTCAAGGGCTTTAAGCCCTGTCTGCATTGGTTCACTTACACTTTGTCTAGGAATAATACCAGGTGCTTTAACTTCTATTCTACTAGACTCACTACTTTGGATAGGACCTTTACCATCAATTGGATTTCCGAGAGCATCGACAACTCTTCCTAACAAGCCTTTGCCAACAGGTACCTCAACAATCTTTTGTGTTCTTTTAACAGTATCGCCCTCTTTAATTCCTCTATCATCACCGAAAATAACAATACCAACATTGTCCTCTTCAAGGTTAAGTGCCATTCCTTGTACACCACCAGTAAATTCTACCATTTCACCTGCTTGGACATTGTCCAAACCATAAACTTGAGCAACTCCGTCACCAACTTTTAGAACAGTTCCTACTTCTGAAATATCTGCATGGCTTTCAAAGTTATTAATCTGATCTCTGATGATAGAAGAGATCTCCGATGCTTTTATTGACATTAAATGTCTCCTTTCACGTTGTTGGTAAATTTAGAAACTTGATTAAGAATACTAAGGTCGATCATCTTTGATCCAATCACTACAGTCATTCCTCCTAGTAAAGAATTATTTACGTGGAACTCTAAATTAATTTTGGAACCATATTGGTTGTGTAATAGATCCTGAATACTATTTTTTATTTCATCATTAATAGCATGAGAAGTTGTTACTTTAGCTTTTTGATATCCCCTTTTTTCAAAAAGAACATCCTGAAAATCAGATAAAACATTTTCAAATAAATTAAGTCTTTTATTTTTTTTTAGTGTGTTGACGAGGCCAGATAAAATTTTTTCAGATGGCAATCCTTGGATTATTTTTAATAGAATACTTGATTTAAATTCATTTTTGGTCAGAGGTGATTTTAAAAGTGAGGATAACTCTTGGCTGTCAGTCATGGTCTCAGATAAACTTTGAGCATCTTTTAGTAAGACATCTAATTCTTCGTTTTTAACTGAGTCAAACAATGCTGTGGAATACCTTTTAGATGCGATTTTATTGGTCATTTTGTATAGTTAACCACAATTTTTTATCACATCACTAGGCTAACCGGCATCATACAAATGACGCATCAAGCAATTGATAGTGGATCAATATCAATATTTAGAAAACGCCTGTATTTAGCGGGTATTTTTGACATCAAGATGTCTATTTTTTTTCTCAAAGCTTTATATGTCCTCTCTTTCAAATAAAAATTCTCATGAAAGTGCCTCATTTTATAAGGAATCAATGAAGGAACTGGCCCTAAAATATCAAGTCTACTCTGTTTGGATATATCAAGAATTTCTTGGCAAGCCTCTCTTATTGCTGAGACATTAGGGTGGATTAATTGAATTTGAACAATTTTGTAAAATGGAGGTAGATTGTTATCTTCTCTTCTTTGAAGTTCTAATTTTATAAATTGATCTCTACTTTGGTTCTTAAGAGAATTGTAAATCGAATGCTTAGGATTGTAAGTTTGAATTAATACTTTACCCCTGTTACCCTCTCTTCCAGATCTTCCTGCTACTTGTTGCAAAAGTTGGTATGTTTTTTCCATAGCTCTGAAGTCAGGACTATACAGACTCGAGTCAGCATCAATAATATTTACTAATTTTAAATTTGGAAAATGAAAAGACTTACCAATTATTTGTGAGCCAATCAACAGACTAGTCTCTAAATTAAATACATTTTCAATGATCTCTTTTTTATTTTTTTTTGATTTTAGGGTGTCACTCGAAAATAATTGATTTGAATATCCTGGAAAAAGTCGTGTAACTTCCTCTTGAAGTCTTTCTAACCCTATACCAATCGATATGAACTTTTCAGATGAACACATTTTACATATTTGGTTAGGCTCAAAATAATTTGAACAATGATGACAAATAAGTCTATCAATTTTTTTGTGATAAACTAAATTTACTGCACAATTTTGACACTGTATTGGTGTATGACAACTTACACATATTTTAGATGGAGCATAGCCGCGTCTATTAAGAAAAAATAAAACTTGTCCTTTTTGTTTTAAGATCTTATTAGTTTCATCAAATACTTGTTTTGATATCCAAGCCCTAGAGCTAGGTTTTGATTGATTCATGTCAACAATTTCAACTAATGGTAATTGAGTTTTATGAAATTGATTTGAAAGATGATGAATATGAAATTTTCTCTGATTAGAATTATGAATGCTCTCTAATGATGGGGATGCACTTATCAATAGACATAAAGCTTTTGAACATTTTGCTTTATATATGGCCATATCTCTTGCTTGATATTTTGGGCCGTCTTCTTGTTTATAAGATGAGTCGTGCTCTTCATCGCATATAATTAATTTTAAATTCTTGAAAGGAAGTAAAACTGATGACCTTGCTCCAACTAAAACACATGGTTCACCCGATAAAAGAGATCTGATTATTCTTGCTTTTTGAATTTTTGATTGTTTAGAGTGCCAAATAAAAGGTCTACAGCCAAAATATTTAAAAAATCTTTTAGACCATTCTTCAGTTAAAGCTATCTCTGGTAAAAGTATTAAAGATTGATTTCCTCTGACTAAATTTGACTCAACAGCTTTTAAATATAACTCTGTTTTACCCGAGCCTGTAACACCATCTATAAGGTGAACTTGAAAATCATGATTTTTATTTATTTGAAGTGATTTAAAAATATTTTCTTGATCAGGGTTTAAAGAGATATTTTGCGCCATATTATCAAAAATAAAACTTTTGGTAGTTTGGGAAATTTTTCTCTCATCTAATAATTTTTGCAAATCTTTTTTTGAAAAATTGTATTTATCAATAAGATTTTTTTGAGTTTCATAAATTTTATTTTCAAAAAGATAATAATTTTTTAATTGAGTATTAGGAAATTGTTGTATTGCCATCTTCAAAACCATACCTAAATCTATGAAGCAATGTATTGATACATAATTGTAAAAATCAATGTTTTCCGTGGATACAGAAAATTGATAATAATTACTTATTGAGAGTACTTTTTTGAGATCAAATTTTAAATCATTCATATTTGTTTGAGATATAATGACTCCTGCTGATTTTTTTTTTCGTAAGGGTATTTCAACAATGGAGCCTACCTCAATAGAATGTGAGTATTTATAAGTCAGGCTCTCATTAATTTGCCCTATCGGCATAACTTGGTAGTAATAATCCATTTTAAATTTTGATTCTAATTTATAATATAATGTAATGAATTTTATTGAACTGTTAGAACAGTTAAAAATAGACAAATCCTCAATACAAGACTTTGATAAATGGGCTACTTATTTAAAAGACATAAAAGGCCACTCGGAAAACACATATAGATCGTACTGCTTTGATGTATGTGATTTTTTAATTTTCTTTAAATTCTATAATGGAAATTCCGTATCTTTATCAAATTTAAAAGATTTAAATTTGCAGACATTTAGGGCTTGGTTGGCAGATCTCAGTGAGAATAGAAAATATAAAAATATTTATAAAAAACCATTGTCGGCAAGGTCAAGGAGAAGAGCGATTAGTTCTATTAAAAATTTTTTTAAGTATTCATCTCTTAATAATGACTTATATAAAGTTGCTTATAGCGAGGTTCAATTATTAAAAAATCCAAAAATTCCAAGGTCCCTTCCTAAGCCCATAGCAGAGAATGATATTGGGCTTTTAATTGAGGAGTTAAAAAAAATATCAAAAAAAAGCTGGATTCAAAAAAGAAATTTAGCTTTGCTTTATCTTTTGTACGGATGTGGGCTACGAATAAATGAGGCGCTATCTATAACTAAAAACCATTTAATTGATAAAAATTCTCTTACTATCTTGGGCAAAGGTAATAAAGAAAGATTGGTGCCAGTTCTTGATATTGTAGCTAACTCATTAGAAAATTATCTAAAAGAAATACCGTATGATTTGCCAAGTGATGTTTCGATATTTATTGGAGATAGAGGTAATCCGCTTAAAGCCTCAGCTTTTCAAAGAGATTTGAAAAATGCCAGAGTAAATTTGGGGCTACCAAAAACAGCAACGCCTCACTCATTAAGACATAGTTTTGCAACTCACCTATTAAAAAATGGTGGGGATTTAAGAATAATTCAAGAATTATTAGGACATAGTTCGTTATCTACAACTCAAATATACACTGAAGTTGATGACATAAGTTTAGAAAAAACTTATAATGAAAAAAACCCTAGTAAGTAAATTTAGATTTTACCTCTAACTATAAAATGAGGATTGATTATATCTTTCTTTGAATATTTCAACCTATTACCTTTTAGGTCTTTTACAGTACCACCTGCTCCCTCTACTACCGCTTGTGCTGCTGCAGTATCCCATTCAGAAGTAGGTCCCAGCCTAGGATATAAATCTGCCACACCCTCTGCTATCATACAAAACTTTAAAGAACTACCGGCTTGTAGAGTATCAAAATTATTAAACTGAGATAAATAAGTTTTAGTCTCATTATTGAGATGACTTCTGCTCGTAACAATCTTTAATTTATCGGATGGTGATTGAACAGAAATAGATTTGATATTGTCATTTAATAACTTGTATGAACCTTTGTTAAGACCCCCAAAAAATAATGTCTTATCTTTTGGAATGTAAACAAACCCTTGGGTGGGATAATTGTTATTAATCAAAGCAATGTTAATTGTAAATTCACCATTCTTATTAATGAATTCTTTAGTTCCATCCAAAGGATCAACTAACCAGTATTTTGGCTCATCAGTGTACTTTTGATCACCCTCCTCTGAAATTATGGGGTAAGCTGAAATAGATGATAATAAATCAGAAATGTGTTTATGCGATGCTAAATCTGCTTCTGTTAATGGGCTTTTATCGTCTTTATATTCGATACTTTGATC
>CABYRQ010000017.1 GCA_902521485.1 uncultured Alphaproteobacteria bacterium
TTGAAGTTTCATTCTAGGCGATAAATCAAAGAGAAGGAATTTAGTAAGAAGAGGTTATTTATATTTTCCTGAAATCATAGATGAACTAATAATTTCATTCTTATATTTTTTTTCGAATTTTTTTTGTGTCATTTCGCCTAAACTTTTGTTTATTTCAATGTTTAAGGCATAAACTTTTATATTATATACATGAACTCCGTTGGGTGGACAAGGTCCACCATAATTTTTACTACCATTGCTATTTGTTCCGGTTTTTCCGATACCTAATTTCCCATCTTTAACTTCTTTAAGTTCTTTTGTATTTGTTGGTATATCAACTAAAATCCAATGCACCCATATTTTACCAGCAACACTCATTGCATCAGGGTCATCAATAATTAGTGCAAGAGATTTTGCATCGTCTGGAATATCTGAAAACTCTAATGGGATAGATATATTATTACCTCCATTATACTTACATCCATATTTTTTTGGAATATTATCACCATCATTAAATGCTGGAGAACTAATATCTAAAGCAAAGGAATTAAAAGAAAATACAAGTAAGAACGAAAAAATAATTTTTATCACATATACATTTAACATAGATTCAGACTTTTTTGTATACTTTATAAAAACAGAAGTCGCAAATTCATCAAAAACGAGAAATTAGTGCAGACCCTATCTAAAAGTCAGCATCAGGTAGAGAATAAAAATACTCTGTCATAATAAAAAAAACATCTTCATCAGGTTTAATCCTACAAGAAGTTACTAAAAAATCGAAAATATCTTCAGCAGAGTCAACATCTATTATTTTAAGGTCATCAGTTTGCATAAAGTAAAATACATTTGCACCAGTAAGGAACCCTCTAACTTCACTTACACCAAAAATATCTTTAAATTCTTCATCTGAGAATCTTCGATCCATATCTAGAAAACTTGAGCAACTGTCTCCAATAAAACCAAGTGAACTTCTTTCGGCAAAAACTAAGGATGAGAAAAAAAGAAAGAAAGTTGAAAAAATTATTTTCATGTGAGAATATATCTTAATAAAAAAATTATTAATTGTATACTTTTGTGAAAAAAGATCTCAGATTCATCAAAGACTAGAAATTAATGCACACACTTTCTAAAAGTTGTTATATTCTCAGAATTATGGAAGATTTGTAAGGAGAAAGAAAGCTCCTCTGAACTTTTTTTAGATATTATTGTAAATTTTCTAAAACTATTTGTAGGCTTGATTGTTGTACCAATAGTTAAATTCCCTAGTAGATAAACTTACTCTTAAATTATCAGTCCAATTATATTTTTTTTCAAATTGAATAGACCAATTAGTACAATATACCAAAATAGAATCGCTATAATTGCCCGAGGTTGAATTATTTAAATAGAATTCATAAGTATGTATCTTACTATCACCGGATTTATCAGCAGGATGGTTTATAACATTTTCATTAGATGAAATATTCTTATCAAGCATTAAAGTTATATCTTTGACCATATCTTTCTTTTTCATCAAACACTTTTCAAAGTTATCATTATAAAAAATTCCACCGTCTAAACCTTGGATAATATAATCTTTATCACCAGTTTCTAAGGTTATTTGTACTCCATCGTAAGTCTTAAAATCTTTATTATATAATCCAACAGTATAATATTTATCATCATCATATTTATTAATTTCTATATTTTTTTGTATTTCACTTTCGCTAATGAAATCTAATAAAGTTTCTCCAATGCTCATTCCCTCAATTTGAAAGTCTGATATATCATCTCCAATTATTGGCGATGAAAAAAATATGAATAAAATTGAAAAAAGAATTTTCATAAATCAAATTTAATACGATTTTTTCGTGATATCAATTTAGAAGTCGTTCTATAAAACGCCCCTCTAAAAAGATTGAATTAAATACTATAAAAAAAATTAACCAAAACTTACATCGCAATAACCACTGTAAACTTTAATGATACCATCGCCTGATGAAGTTAGTTTACCATCTATGCCGTAATCCCCACCTCTAAGATAAACATCTCCTTTATCTATGGATCCTGCTTTAAAAACTTCTTGAGTATCTAAATTGCCAAGTAAAGAATTATCCAATTCAAGCATTATTCCTTCAGGAAATAAATCCCAAAGAGTTTCAAAAGAGTCAGCACCCACCCAAGATCCATCAGTAGAATTGAAGGCATCACCATAATCAAATGAACAAGAAACTTTTGCTGCTTGTGCATTTATACTAAAAAAAGTTAAAATGATTACCGTAGAAATTGATTTAAACATTATTTCCTCCTTAATATATCGAATTATATTGTATTCAAAAAGATGGTCTAGGAAATTGTATGTTTAATTACCTATGCCTAACTTAAGTCTTGCTACTTGCATATTCTCTTCTGTGTCACTTAACTCCCATCCACTTGTCAACATACGACTAGTAAATTGTTTGTTATAAAGAAAAGGAATAACTAACTGAAAAAGACCAAATGTTACCACTGAAAAAATTAAATGGAGCACTCCAATTAAAATTTCTCCTCGAAAAATAGGAACAAAAAAACTGAAGAAGAAATAAGTCCAACAATAACCTATAAAACCTGGTTTATTTAAACTAGAATTAGTATGCTTAAGGTTAATTTTCTTTTGGGAGCCCATAAAAATTAATCCTAAAATTAGAGGTGAGAAAAATATAAGAATTATTACAAAGAAAATTATTGATAATTCCATTTAGTTCAAATTAAAAAAATAATTAATCATGGTCAATAAATATTATTTGCACTAATAAGATTAGAACAATTTCTATCTACATAACAACTCTAATTTATTTATTATTATAGTCTGTTAAAGAGTAATTTTGAATGTTCTAGAGTCTTTTTGATCACTGATATCAATTATCTTGAACTTAGCTGTTTTTTCCAACTTTATGCCCTTGGATGTAACAAAGGATTTCATTTTTTTTACTTCTCCCTCTGGCATTTTTCTTTGATATTTAAGTGTATGACTTTTGGAACCAATTTTTAAAATAGTTTTCATAATTGTAATTACGACTTTGAATTATGCTGGATGAAACTTAATTATGATTTATTTGCATAATGTGTTAATAAAAAATTAATATTTTTTTTTAATAATAAGCTAAAATAAATTTAATAAAGGAGAGTGTAATCATGGAAAAAATGATGTTAGCAATTGGTAGATTAAAAGAGGGTGAAGGCAAATTTGAAAAATTTATGGCTTTTTTTCAATCTGATGAGGGGATGGCAATGAGGAAAGCTGCAGCACATGTCGAAAAAACAGTTCCTGGAATTTTACCTGATAAAAGTGGTATCATGTTTAAAGTTCATGTTCATAATGAAGAGGAAATGATGGGTATCGTTAAAGGAACTAATCCTGTGATGAAGCCAATTTATGATGAATGTATACAAAGCATTGAATTGTTCGAATTAACACAAGTCTCATTAGACGAATAAAAAAGGATTAAAAATGTCAATATTAAAAAAATATGATGAAGTCTTTATGAACAAAGATGAAGCTGGAATGAATGAGGTACTTCATGATGATTATAAATTCACAATGCATGCTTCTGGAAAAGTTTTAACTAAACAAGATGTTATACAGTGGGCAATGAGCGATGATATTAACAGAGATAAGGTTCGAATTATTTATGAAAATGATGAAATTGGAATTGAGCACTCATTTGTAACATTTTCAGATGGTAACACACAGGCAGTTATGGCGGTATTCACTTTCAAAGATGGTAAAATCTTTTCTTTAGAAACTGGTGCTACAAATATGCCGAAGTAGTTAGTTTAAATATTTTGAAAGGTCTGGTTTAAAATAATTTGGGCCTTTCATTACTTTTCCAGCCTCATTATATATAGGTTTCCCATCCTCACCTAATTTACTCATGTTAGAGTTTTGAACTTCCTCAAAACATTTATCTAAATCAATACCAAAAGCATGGCCAGCTCCATAGGTAACATAAAGTATGTCAGTTAATGCATCTGCCACCTCAAGTAAATTTTCATCCTGCATTGCTTCATTTAATTCATCTAATTCTTCTTTGATAAGGTCTATTCTCAACTTGTTGGTCTTAGCATCACTAAATCCAGCTTTATCTTTAACCTCTTGTCCGTACGTTTTCATAAATAACCTAACTTTTTCAAAATTTGTCATTAATAACCTCTAATCTTTTAATAATTGAAAATAATTTTATTTCATTTTCATTTTAAATTTATAGGATCTTATTATAGGAGAAAATATGGCAACTTACGAATGTTCAAATTGTGGAATGTCAGTAAATGCAACATGTGGAAAATGTGATGCGCCTTTGGTTGATGATGTGCTAAAGCTAGATAATGGATCAGAAGTGCAGATATCTAAGTGCCCAAATGATCACGGTAAAATTAAATCTCCAACCTGTTGTGGAAATGATATGTCCTGTTCAGCAGATAACTAATTTTTACTAGTAAAAAGAAACTATTTGTAATAAGAATTATGCGCTATGGCCAGATAGCTCAGTCGGTAGAGCAGAGGACTGAAAATCCTCGTGTCGGCGGTTCGATTCCGTCTCTGGCCACCACTACTAAAGGCTATTGAAGATTTAATTCATCAATAGAACGATCGTTCCTTGATCTACTCAACTCTAACAGCCCGCCCCTTGTGTAGCCGTAAACATTTGTAATACTTAAGTCATCTCTAAATTCATTTTTTAGCATACCCGCGAGTTTTCTGAGAGTATTTTGATCACTAGCCACGGGATCTATAACAACTTTTCCAGAGATATTTTTTAGTTTTATTAGCTTAGAGATTAATTGAATAGCTTCTCTATTGGTATCAAATCTTTTTGCAGAGCCGGTATTTACATCAATTGCAGTAAGGGCATCTGTTTTACCAATCATGATATTACCTCCACTAGGTAAATCGTAATTATGACCGATTAAATAATCTATCTTTTCACCTAAGTTAAATACCTCTTCAACTTGTTCTTTTGACATCTCTTCACATAGATTTGCAAAAGTAGAGTCTAGTTTTTCATCCCAGTTTTTTACTCTTTCGAATCGATCGTTGTCACTAAAGATGATTTGATCAGTATTTTTATCAGAGTAATCACATACAAAATTTTGATCAAAAAATGTATTTTGAAAAACAAGACCCTCATCGCTTAATTCTTTTGCATTTAATTCTATTTCTTTCCATTGATTATTTAAATCATTCAATTCAGATTGAGCTATTTCTACATTTTCAGGAGTAAGATTATGTCTAGCTATCAATCCTACTTCAGACTCACTTAGAGCATCCATAATTTTATCTTGTTGATTTGTGTCTAAGTTTTTTCTTGTTCTTCTACTTAAAATTATTTCATCACCATATGGTAATAAATTTATAAATTTACCAGTTAAAATGACATTATTTGTAAAAAGATGAACTTTATCTTTGGAGCCTATACTTCTTACTTGAAGCAATAAAGATTGTCCTTCATGCGCCTTATCACCATTAGGAAAGTTTATTCTTTTAAAAAAACCCTTTTGATCTCCTTTACCGTAAGAGACGAATGCTCCACTATCATTAGGGAGAATTTCAGTAATTTTTACTTTATAGATATCTCCAATTTGAACATCTTCGTTGGGTTGAAAGCGAATATTAACCAATTCCCCTTCATTTAGTTTAACTCCACACTTAAAATTTTTATAGTTTGTAACAATAAGTTTTGTAGACATGGCATTGCTCCTTTTAAAAAATTATTCATTAGTTTTTTGATCTAAATGTTATTCTGCCCTTAGTTAAATCATATGGTGTCATTTCAACTGTAACTCGGTCTCCTGCGAGTACTCTAATTCTATTTTTCCTCATTTTTCCAGATGTATGGGCTATGACTTCGTGGTCATTATCTAGCTTAACTTTAAACATAGCATTTGGAAGTAACTCTGAAACTACACCTTGAAATTCTATTGCATCTTCCTTGGACATATTATTATTATATCTTATGGTTTGATCTTTCTAATTTCAACTGATAAAGCGTGTGCCTCCAGACCCTCTTGTCTTGCAAGATTAATTGTGTGATTTGCGATTTTCTTAAGAGTTTTTTTTCTAGGGTCAATGAAAACTGTTTTTTTAGTGTAATCTTCAACACCCAAACCAGATGAAAATTTTGCAGTTTGATCAGTTGGTAATACGTGATTAGTTCCAATGGTATAATCTCCCAAAGCAACAGGCGACTTTTCACCTAAAAATACAGATCCAGCGTTTTTAATATTTTTTAATATATTTTTATTAAATTTTTCATGAATATGAAGATGTTCTGGAGCAATAAAATTTGAAATTTCATATATCTCTTTTTGACTCTTAGCTAAAATTAAATTGCAATTATTTTTTATAGATTGATCAACATTTTTAAATTTTGTCTCTTCCATAATTCTTTTAAGTTCATTTTTAACTTTAATTAGAATATTTTTGGATTTAGATAAAACATACGTTTTTGCATTAGGGTCATGTTCGCCTTGGGCGAGAACATCGTAGGCTATCCAAGTAGGATTAGAATTATTATTTGCTATTACTAAGACCTCAGATGGACCAGCTGGTAAATCTATTCCTATAACTCCAAATAATTGTTTTTTTGCTTCAGCTACGTATTGGTTTCCTGGGCCAAATACTTTATCTGCCTTTTTTATTATTTTTGTGCCAAAAGCGAGAGCTGCGATTGCTTGAGCACCACCAACGTTGTAAACAACATTTACACCACATAAATATGCAGCTGCAAGAGTTAGTTTTGATGTTTGACCATTTTGAGAAGGAACACAAATCATAATATTTGGGACCTCGGCTATTTTTGCAGGTATAGCTGTCATTAAAACAGTTGATGGATAAGAAGCTAACCCACCAGGGATGTATAAACCAACATTTTCAATTGGTTTCCATTCAATATAAAACTTCGAGTCGAGTTGATCTTTAAAAGAATATGATGTTTTTTTTTGTTTTGAGTGATAATAAAAAATTCTTTTGTAAGCTAATCTAAGAGATTTTTTACTTTCATTTGAAAGAGAATTATAAGCATTTTTTAAAGTTTTTTTTGGAATAATTATACTTTTTAAATTTGCTTTTTTGTTCTCAAACTTTTTTACATACTTTAATAAAGCTACATCCTTATTTTTTTTTATGTCCTGTATAATTTTTTTTACAGTTAAACTTACATTAGAATTTGTATTTACAGATGAGTTGAGATTATCAAAAATCCATTTTTTATTTACAACTTTCACTATAAACCTTGCATTAAAATTTTTTTAATAAATTTTTTTTTTAGATCGTATGCAAAATAGCTACTAATTATTACAGTTGAGATGTCATTGTTTATTACTACATTTTCATAAAGCTGATTGTCTTTTAATGTCTTGCCTGATTGAACTAAATCTAAGATGAAATCAGCTATTCCATATTTTACTGCAAGCTCGATAGAACCATTTAATTTTATTGTTTCAGTCTGTATGTTTAAATCTTTAAAATAATTCTCAGAAATATTTTTAAATTTTGTTGCAACTTTAAAAATTTTCTTTTCCGAAAAATTAATTTTTTTTTTATTTGAAGCTATAGATATTCTACATTTTCCTATTTTAGTCTTTTTTAAAAGAACAATATTTTGTGAGCTATTTTCGAGAATATCGTCATACCCTACAAATCCAATATCAGCTGCACCTAGCATAATATATGATCGAATATCAGATGGTTTTAACTTAATTACTTTTATTTCATTAAGATTTGTATCAAAAGTTAATTTTCTAACACTCTCATTAAAGAAAGCCTCTTCTATTCTTAAACCCCTTTCGGATAAAAATTTTACAACTTTTGCTTCAAGTCTACCTTTGGGGCAGGCAATTATTAAATTTTGATTTTTCATTTTTTTCTACTAATGTTTACGCCACATTTTTTTAATTTTAAATCAAAATCTTCATATCCTCTATCAAGGTGATAAATTCTATTTATTACAGTTTTTCCCTTGGACATCATTGCTGCGATTATAAGAGAAAAACTAGCCCTTATATCTGTCGCCATGACCTCTGCACCCAGTAAATTAGATGTTTTATCAATTATTACTGTATTTCCTTTGATTGATAAATTTGCCCCAAATCTTCTCAGCTCTGGAATATGAATAAATCTATTTTCAAATATATTTTCGACTACTTTCGACTTCAAACCAGACTTAAGTTGTGTTGCTATTAGCTGAGCCTGTAAATCTGTAGGGTATCCTGGAAATTCTTTAGTAGAAATTTTTTTTATTGGTTTAAGTGTTTTACAATAAATTTCATAGGAGGAATTAGATAGCTTTTTTATTTTTAGACCCATTCCTTTATAAAGTTTCAAAGGAAGAGCTAAGTCTTTTGGATTGAAGTTATTCAGTTTCAGTCTCCCTTTTGTTGCCATAGTTGCTAAAATATATGAACCAGCTTCTATCCTGTCAGGTATTACTTTGTAATCCTGAAGTTTTAGTTCTTCTACTCCTCTGACTGTAATTGTCCTATTTTTTACTTTTATTAGTGCGCCACATTTATTTAAAAAATTAATTAAATCTATGACTTCAGGCTCGATGGCACAATTTTTTAATGTACTTTTTCCACTTGCAAGACTAGCTGCCATTAAAATATTTTGTGTTGCACCTACACTAATTTTTGGAAATTTATGGTCAATTGAGCTTAAATTATTTTTTTTTCTCTCAGCTATTACATAACCATTTTTTATTGAGATTTTTACACCCATTAACTTTAGAGCATTTAAATGTAAATCAATTCCTCTAGTACCAATTGAGCAACCACCTGGAAGAGCTATTTTAAATTTTTTATATCTTGAAATCGCAGGTCCTAAAATAACAATTGATGCTCTCATTTGACGAACATATTCATAATCAGCTGATTTTTTTGTAATAGCAGAACTTCTAACAAATAGAGTGTTTTTTTGAAAATCAACATCACAACCTAAATTTTTTAAAATTGAGATTAAAAATCTTGTATCTCTAAGGTTAGGTACATTATGAATAAGACACTCACCTTTTGCCAACAGTGTCGAAATTATAATAGGCAAAGAAGCATTTTTTGAACCAGAGATTTTTATTTGCCCTTTCAAGGTTGAAGGACCTTTTATAACTACCGTTTGCATTATTTATTTCTTAATTTTTTTTCTTTTTTTTAGATTTTCTCTTAATTTTTTAGCTAATTTATCTTTTTTTTGTTGTTCAAAATTTTTTTTTATTAGGTCTTGTTTCTTCATAAATTATTACCAAATAAGTTATATGATGAATTTTGAAAAATATACTAATAGTTCAAAAAAAATTATTAATTCTGCACAAAATTTAGCATTAAGTAAAAAACATCAAAAAATTGCTCCTATTCATATTTTTAATGAATTATTAAATTCCAATCATGAATTAATTAACAAAATTTTTGAGAAAATTAACACCGGTATAATTAAAACAACTATTTCTGAAATATTATCTAAAGAACAAGTAAATAATTCAAACAGTAGTCAAATTTATGCTGATCCTAAATTATTGAGTCTTTTTGAAGATGCAGAAAAAATTGCAAAGTCTAATCAAGATAGTTTTGTATCGATCGACTCTTTATTTTTAAGTTGTATAAAATCAGATGACCAAATTGAAAAAATATTAAAAAAAAATGGTCTAAGTCTTGAATTAGTCAAAACAAAAATTCAAGAGTTTAGAAAAGACGGAAAATCTGAAAGTGAAAATTCTGATGATAATTTTAACGCTTTAGAAAAGTATACAATCAATGTTACTCAAAAGGCGCAAAAAAGAGAGTTAGATCCGGTTATTGGAAGAGATGAGGAAATTAGAAGAACTATTCAAGTTTTATCAAGGAGAACTAAAAATAATCCAATATTAATTGGAGACCCTGGTGTAGGTAAAACTGCATTGATAGAGGGTTTAGCACAAAGAATAGCAAATAAAGATGTTCCACGCTCATTAGAAAATAAAGTTATTCGTATTCTTGATCTTGGATTATTGCTTGCTGGTGCCAAGTATCGTGGAGAATTTGAAGAAAGACTTCAAAACGTTTTAAAAGAAATTCATAAACAAAATGGTTCAATTATTTTATTTATAGACGAAATTCATACGCTTGTTGGTGCTGGAAAGACAGATGGAGCGATGGATGCATCCAACATGTTAAAGCCAGCATTAGCTAGAGGTGAATTACATTGCGTTGGTGCAACAACTTTAGATGAGTATAAAAAATATTTTGAGAAAGATGCAGCTTTAACTAGACGTTTTCAACCAGTTTTTGTTAATGAGCCCTCTTCAACGGATGCTGTTGCTATTTTAAGAGGTCTAAAAGAAAAATATGAAATCCATCATGGAATAAGAATTAGTGATGAGGCTATTTTATCATCAGTTCAATTATCTGATCGATATATAACTGATCGTTTTTTGCCTGATAAAGCGATTGATTTAATGGATGAGGCTGCGAGTAAAGTTAAAATGGAAATTGACAGTAAACCTGAGGAAATAGACCAGCTTGACAGAGATCTTATTAAACTGCAGATGGAAAAAAACGTCCTTTCAAAAGATAATGAAAAAGATGAGAAAAAAAATGAAAAAATTGAAAGTCAAATATCAGATATTCAAGAAAAACTAAAAATACTGAATAGCACTTGGGAGTCAGAAAAAAAGATACTAGATACAAAAAGAAATTTAAATGAACGAATTGATCAAGCAAAAGAAGAACTCGAGGGTGCTCAAAGAAGTGGTGATTTAACAAAAGCAAGTGAAATCATGTATGGCTTGCTTCCTAGTCTTCAAAAAGAGTATGAAGAATTGAATAAAAAAGAGCAGGCTACAATAATTAATGAAGTGATTCATGCTGAAGATATTGCAAGTGTGGTGTCAAAGTGGACGGGTATACCTTTAGAAAAACTTATCGGAGGCGAAAAAGATAAGTTAATAAACATAGAAAAACTGTTAGAAAAAAGAGTTATTGGCCAACAAGATGCTATTGAGAAAGTATCTAAGGCAATTAAAATTTCAAAAGCAGGTCTTCAAGATCCTGATAAACCTTTGGGGTCCTTCCTTTTTTTAGGCCCAACTGGTGTAGGAAAAACTGAATTATCAAAAGCACTAGCAGAGTATGTTTTTGATAACGAAAAGCAAATGCTAAGACTAGATATGTCTGAGTACATGGAAAAACACTCAGTAAGTAAGCTTATTGGATCTCCGCCTGGTTATATCGGTTACGATGATGGTGGGAAATTAACTGACTCCGTGCGTAGACGCCCGTATCAGGTTATTTTGTTTGATGAAATTGAAAAAGCTCATCCCGATGTATTTAATATTCTCTTACAAATTTTAGATGATGGTAGGTTAACAGATTCTAAAGGAAAAATAGTTAATTTTAAAAATACTCTTATTATCATGACCTCTAACATTGGCTCGCAAATCCCTGTTGATGATAATTTTGACTATACGACAAAAAAGAATCTTGCTCTTGAAGAGCTAAAAAATCATTTTCGATTAGAGTTTTTGAATAGAATTGATGACATAATTTTGTTTAACAAATTATCAAAAGAAAATATTAGTGCGATTTTAAATAATCAAATTCAACTTATCGAAAAAAGAGTCTCTTCAAAAGGTATTTCAATTGGTTTTACTGATGAAGCCTTAAACTATTTAAAAGAAAAAGGGTTTGATCCATTATTCGGAGCCAGACCTTTGAAAAGATTACTGCAAGATGAAGTTTTAAACCCCTTATCAGAGGTAATTCTAGATATTGGTGAAAATATTGAAGATAAATTAATTTTTTCCAAAGATAAATATGGATTAGTAATTGCCAATAAAAATCTTAAAGTTTTGAGATCATAACTTCCAACTTAAAGCAAAATTTGTATAATTAACCTATGAAATGGATATTTTTAATTGGAGCATTTGCTTTAATATTTTTTGTTTTGTTCCTTTCAGTGATGACTATCAGAAAAATTAGAAAAAAATAATTTTTGGACATTTTTTTTTCAGACTCTCTTTATAACACTAAGGTTTTTTTAGTATCATCCATATTAACAATAATTTTTTTTTTACTACTCTTGACAAGAAAAATTTATAAACAAAAATTAACAATTTCAAATTTGTCAATATATTCCTCTCTTTTTTTATTATTAATTACTTTTGCTAGCTTATTAATTGTAAATTTTTTTGGAAAATTTACCTATGTTCTTTTTATTGCTGCTACAATAACAGTAATATATTCGGAAATAAGTTTTCTTCTTGGAAAGTATTTTTTTCCTAATTTTGTAAGTGAAAACGTCTCTAAGGAAATTATTTATATGTTTAGCTTTATTGTATTTATAAATGCAGGTTATTTTACGTTTATGTTAATATTAGATATTTTAAAGGCTGAAACCTACATTTAAGTAATATTGATTTGATAATATTCATCTCATACTTCCAACTTGTCCTTATTAGTTTTCTCGCGGCTACTATACTTCCCTTATCTTCCGAGTTAGTTTTATCAACAATGCTATTAACAGGTTCATTTGATAAATATTTACTTTTGGTAGTTGCAAGTTTTGGAAATGTTCTTGGTTCATCAGTTAATTGGTATTTAGGAAAAAAAATATTAATTTTTAAAGATAAAAAGTGGTTTCCCGCAAGTGAGACGCAAATAGAAAGAAGTGAAATTTATTTCAAAAAATACGGTATTTGGTCTTTGCTACTGGCCTGGGTACCAATTATTGGTGATCCACTGACAATTATAGCTGGGGTTTTGAGAGTAAGGTTTTTAACTTTTTTGACATTAGTTAGTATTTCAAAGATATCTAGATATGTTTTTTTAATATTTATTGTTTTTTAATGAAGAAAATAATTACTTTAGAAATCGGTAATTCATCATGGTGGAAAAACAAAAAATATAGAAAAGAGGCCTCATTAGAATTAAAAAAATTACGTAAAAAATATAAATCTGTAAAATTAATCAAAAAGCATAGGTTAGAAGGAAGTAATACTATACTCTATGGAGACTATATTATTATTGATTAAATATTATGTTTAAAAAAATATTTGTTTTTTTTGCTTTTTTGTTTTTTAGTTTTAGCTCTGCTTTCTCGAGAGTAAACGAGGATGTAGTTCATGATGCTCTCGGCTTTATGCTCGGTGGTGATAGTGGATGGGGCGCTGTTACAAATGAATATGAAATTGATGGATGTGTCACAACCTATGTCCAACCATTTGGGGATATGAACCTTATTGCAATATATGATTTTAATAAAGCATTATGGAATTCAGCAGCAAGTCAAGTAGGAGATGACGGAGTAGAATATTTTATTTTAAATGGTGAAGTTGGTGTCCAAGAAGTATATGCATATGATGCTGATGGTCTGGATGTTTCTGATGGTCTTTGGGTTTTTGGTTTAGAAGCTGGGCAAAGCACAACATTATTTTTTCCAATATTAGTTGACATCTCTAGATTTGAAAATGCAATGTATGACCTAATGGACGAGTGTCCAGGTATTAAGTCCAAGTACTAAATTAAATAAGTAAGTTTATTTTGAAAGTTTAATAAAAATATCACCCATTCCAGATATTAGTTGATCTTCATTAGTAGAATTTCTTATTTTACATTGTTCACCAACGACAGGATGATTATTTATAGCTAAAAGATCACTACTATTACAGCTTGTTGGGTTGTGTAAGTAACCAATGACCATTTTTTGATCTAAAGTAAAAACTTGGTTTTCATTCATTTGATCACCATTACAAAAATAATCCCTGTTTACCTCTAGTGGAAAATCTTTTTTATTGCATGGGTTTTCAATAGTCATAACAGTAAATCTTTCTTCAATACCCTGAAATTTATGTGATATCTCCATAGCTTTTGCATATTTCATTGAATCACAAACGCACGGCCAACAACAACGATACATATCTCCACATACTTTATTATCTGAGTCGACCTCATTCATACTTATAAATGCTGGCTCAGATTCAGGCGCTATCAATGATCCGGACACTGGGCAATATCTTTTATTGAATTCAACAAAATCCACAAAACTGAGGTCTTGATCTATAAGATATTTAAAAAACTTTGGTCCTGCAGCATTTCTATTTCCATCTGGAAATATGTAAATCCAATTTTCGGCAAGTGTATCATAGTAGTAAGCTTCATCTTTTGTATTTTCACTTGAGTAAGAATTTTTATTCACAATCAATACAAGTAAGATAGTGATAACAGCTAAAATAATATTATTTTTAATTAAAGTTAGAAATTTTGTATACACTAAATAATGGTACCAATCATATCTAAATCTAGATCATCAAAAAAATAGTATCAGTTATATGAAATTTTATAAATTTCCGTTTTTACTTTTATTTATTTTTTATTCTATGAGCGTATTTGCAGAAAAAAGCTATTTCAAAAATATCAGTCATTTATTGCCTGATCAAAGTCCCAGACTAAGTTACGGGGTGGCTGTAACTGATTTTGATAATGATGGTAATGATGAATTTATAGTAACTGGATTTAGATTTAGTAATTTAGCTTTAGGCTTTAATGGAGAAAGATTTGAAAATAAAATTACTGATAATATTTTTTCTGACCCAGAGAGATCTACAATTGGAGTTGCTGCATGCGATATTGATAAAGATGGTCTTGAGGAGATTTATTTTCTTAACACCGATACCTACAGTGGGATGAAAAGGTACTCGGACAGGCTTTTAATAAATTCACAGAATGCAATAGAGGACTTATTTGAAAAGAAAATTAATCAAAGTGAATTAAATTTAACAGCAGGAAGATCAGTAGTTTGTGTCGACAGAGAGGGTAATGGAAATTACGGTATTTATGTTGCTAATTATGGTGGTCCAACAAGATTTTATGAGTTTATTGATAATAGAGTTGTAGATCTAGCTGCAAGTCTGGGGCTTGATAAAGTTACAGGAGGCAGAGCTGTAGTTGCTGGTCATATCTTATCTGATCAAATAGATGTATTTGCAGCTAATGAAAGAGGACCTAATTTTCTTTATTTAAATCAAAATGGAAAGTATTCAGACGTCGCCAGTCAAATGAATGTTAAAGATATTTATCAAAATGGAAGAGGGACAGCATTATCTGATATTCTTTATCGAGGAAGACTTGATATATTAAACGGTAACTGGGAAGGTTTTAATAGAGCCTACGTTTTAGATAACGACAAATTTAAAAACATTGCTAATTCTACTTTTGATGAGCCATCAAAAATTAGAACAGTAATCTCTGCGGATTTTGATAATGATGGTTATGATGAGGTGTTTCTTAATAATATAGGTGAGCCAAATAGACTTTATAAAATAATTGAAAATGGTGTTTTTGAAGAAATTAAACTAGAGCAAGCTCTTGAGCCGAATGGTCTTGGAACGGGAGCTGCAGTTGCAGATATTGATAATGATGGAGTCCTAGAGCTTCTTTTATCTCATGGTGAGTCTGGTGCTCAGCCGTTGACTCTATTTAAATATCATAATGATGAGAAAAGATCTTTTTTAAGAATTAGACCTTTAAATGTCCATGGGGCGCCTGCTAGAGGAGCAACTGTAACTTTATACACAAACGAAAGAACACATTCAAAAACAATTGATGCCGGATCAGGTTATCTATGTCAAATGGAGCCTGTTGCTCACTATGGAATTAGAGATAATGAAAATGAGTTCAAGATTAAAATTAGATGGACTAATGGGGATGAGGAACTATTAGAGATTGAAAATTTAAATCAGACTATAATTGTGAAGCAGAAGATATAAATTTAATCTTCTACGATCATAGTGTCTTTTGAGCCTCCACCCTGTGAACTATTTACTATCGTGCTTCCCTTTTTTAGAGCAACTCTAGTCAAACCGCCCATAGTCACGTATGTCTCCATTCCAGAAAGAATAAATGGTCGTAAATCTTGATGTCGAGGTTCAATTAAATTCCCCTGCAAAGTTGGAGTGGTTGATAATATTTCTAGAGGTTGAGCTATAAAATTTCTTGGGTTATGTAAAATTTTTCTGATATATGCCTCTCTCTCAGATTTAGAGGATTTAGGTCCTACTATAATACCATAACCACCAGATCCATCAGCTGGTTTTACTATCATTTTTGAAATATTTGATATTACGTGATCTCTCTCGGATTTATTGTGACATAAGTATGTCTCTACTTGATCCAATTTTGGCTCTTCATCTAAATAGTATTTAATTATTTTAGGGACATATGAGTATATAACCTTATCATCTGCTACTCCACTTCCAGGTGCATTTAGAAGTCCAACATTGCCTTTTCTGTAAGATTTGTATAAACCCGCTACACCTAACAAAGATCCTTTAAAAAAAGTTTTGGGATCTAAAAAAGTATCATCAATCCTTCTATATATACAATCAACTCTTAAACCCCCTTTGACTGTTTTTACGTAAACTTTGTCATTTTCGACATAAAGATCTTTTCCCTCAACAAGAGCAATTCCCATTTGCTGTGCTAAAAATGAATGTTCAAAGTATGCAGAGTTATAAACTCCTGGCGTTAATACAACCATAGTTGGGTTATTTTTTTTATAAGGTATTGCATCTAACATACAATGATAAAGTCTATTGCAATAGTGATTGATAGGTGAAACTCTATAACGCGTAAATAATTCAGGAAACACCTCCCCCATTACCATTCTATTTTCAAGCATATATGAAACACCTGAAGGAACACGAAGGTTATCTTCTAATACTAAAAATTTTCCATCAATGTTTCTTATTAAATCTATTCCTGAAATATGAGACCATATTTTTTTTTTGGGATGAAAACCCTCACATTGTTTGAGATAATTTTGAGATTTAAATACTAATTCTTTTGGAACAATGTTGTCTTTAAATATTTTTTTTTGATTATATACATCATTTATAAAAAGATTTAATGCTTTACACCTTTGTATTAATCCTTTTCTCACCTTAAGCCATTGGGATTTGAGAATAATCCTTGGAATAATATCCAATGGCCATTTTTTTTCCTCTGCAGCTTTTTTATCAGCTGAGTAAACTTTAAAATTTATACCACGAGAACTTATTGTACTTTGACAATTTTGTTCAATTCTTTCTAAATCTTTGATTGAATAACTATTTAATATTTTAGAAATTACTTTAGCTTCTTTTCTAAGACTTTTATCAGGTGTTAAATACTCATCATAGCTATTTTTTGAATTGTAATTTTTCCAATTTATACTCACAACATAAAAGTACTATAAATGCCTATTAGTAGTTATGCATAGTTTAGATTGAAGGTATGTAAATAATCGTTTGTATTTTTAAAAAATTAGCTATTTAATTAAAATATGACTTATTGTGTAGGAATAAAAGTAAACGAAGGGATGGTTTTTGCATCTGATAGGAGAACAAATGCGGGCCTGGATAACTTTAATTCTTACTCAAAAATGTATGTTCATAATGGCATCGATAGAAATATTATAATTTTAACGTCGGGAAATTTAGCTACTTCTCAAGCAGTTTTTAATTCAATTGGAAAAGATTTAGAAGACGATAAAAACGGGAATAATTTAAATAATTTATTTAATTTAAATGAAATCGCAAAATACATCGGGAGATTAAATGTTAAACATTCCTCACCAGATGGTATTAATCAGGAAACTATTGAACTAGGTTCAACTTTTATAGTTGGAGGACATATAAAAGATCAAGAGTCAGAATTATATTTAGTCTATCCGCAGGGTAATTTTATTAAATCAAGTGAGTTTAAACCCTATCTTGTCATTGGAGAAATAAAGTATGGTAAGCCTATATTAGATAGAGTTGTTAAATCTGATACATATTTAGGTGATGCTGCAAGGTGTGCATTAATAAGTATGGACAGTACAATGAAAGCAGATTTATCTGTAGGTCCACCAATTGACTTAGTTGTCTATAAAAATAATTTATCAAAAATAGTTTATCAGCAATCTCTTGAAATTAATGATGATGATTATCAATACATATCTAAACAATGGGAAAAAGGAATATTTGAGATTTTTAAATCTTT
>CABYRQ010000018.1 GCA_902521485.1 uncultured Alphaproteobacteria bacterium
AAGGTTTGCAAACCCCCAACATTAGTAGATATATTACCGCCAATTGTACATTTATCACTTGGCGCAATATTAACTGGAAATAAAAGTTTTTTATTATTTGCTGCTTTTTGAATAGTTTTTAACAATGTTCCGCTTTGAGCTGTTATTATAAAATTATCAGTATCAACTTCTTCAATACGATTCATTTTTTTAAAATTTATTAGGATAGTTTTTTCAAATTGAGGTTTTGTGCCATCCACTCTATTAGTCTCTCCACCAATAGGTAAAATATGAAATTTATATTTGTTAGAAAATTTAACCAGTTTAGATACCTCCAAAGAATTTTTAGGGAAAGCAGTTATTTGGGCACTTTTTCTTATAGTTTTTATTGGAAACTTCATTTAGATGCTCTTAGTAATCTATCATTTATAGCGATTCCTATTTTCTTATAAGGAATAGGTGCGATACTTATATTTTTATATTGGTTGTCGTTATCTGCTAAAAAAATAAAATGATAAAGATTTTTGGCAGCTTCAATTAAATTTCTACTCTTACTTAAATTTCTGAATTGACCTTTCTTATTTGCTCCAAAGTTTATATATGCAGATTTTTTTTTAGCATTTTTGACATTTAAAAATATTTTCTTCTTCGGAGAATAATGTTTTTTTGAAGTTCCAGGAAAACTTAAATTTTTGTTATATTTACTAATAACCATATAGGGTAATATTTTTTTCACATTTTCTAATGATATCATCCCTGGTCTTATTATATTCAATTTGTTATCAGATATTTTAATTAAAGTTGACTCGATACCAACTTTACATTTTCCATCATCTACAATTAATAAATTTGTCTCAATAAATTGCTGAAAAACCATTTCACTGTTGATTGGGCTTAGTTGTTTAAATTTGTTTGCTGAAGGCATTACAAGGGGCTTACCTACTTTATTAATTAAATTTAATGTAAATTTATTATTTGGAACTCTTACAGCACACTCATTATTTAATGTAAGAGATTTGGGTATTTCGAGAGACTTCCTTTGTAAAACAAGAGTAAGAGGCCCAGGCCAAAATTCTTTAGCTAAAATTAAATTTTCATCATCTAAATTAAAAAATTTATCTACCATTTTTAAACTTGAACAATGAAATATTAGTTTTTTTTTCAACGGTCTTTTTTTTAATAAGAAAATTTTTTTTGCTGCTTTAATATTGGTTCCTAAACCAGCTAGCCCATAAACAGTTTCTGTTGGCAAGACTACTAATTCATCTTTTAATAGTTTAGACTTTAAGAAATGTGTAAGTTGATTTGATAAATTTGATTTAACGATATTGGGCATAATTTACATAATTAGATATATTTTTAGTATTCAGTTAAGATTAATTAATATTATTTTACAACTTTATGAATATATGCGCCATTATTCTTTCTGCTGGAAAGAGCAAAAGATTTAAATCATCTAAACCAAAATTTCTTCATGAAATATCTGGTAAAGAGTTAATACAGTATAATTTAGATGCACTAAATAAAATTAAACAAGTAAAAAAAACTTTTATTATTTCAAGTAAAGCTAATAAAAAATATTTCATTCATGAAAAAGTATTTATTCAAAATCCAATAGACGGTACTGGTGGAGCTTTTAAACAATTTTATAAATACAATAATAAATTTGATTATTTTTTATTGACCCTAGCAGATACACCAATTTTCGATTATAAAATACTCTCTGATTTTGTTTCAAAAGGTGTAAAGAATGATGATGACTTATCAGTTCTTACACAAAATGTAAGAAACCCAAAAGGGTATGGAAGAATAATTAAAAAAAATAATTTATTAATAAGTATTATTGAAGAAAATGAATGTTCAAGCGAAGAGAAATTAATCAATGAGATAAATACTGGCATATTTTTAATTTCAAAAAAAGCTGCATTAAATTTAAAATTAATAAAAAAAAATAAAAATAAGAATGAATTTTACATTACTGATTTAGTAAATGTCTGTTTAAATAAAAAACTTAAAATGACTACTTTTTTAAATAAAGCCACAGTGATATCAGGTGCTAACACCTTAAATGAACTTAATAAATTAGAAACATTATCTCAAGATTTTATAAAGAAAAAATTAATAGACAGTGGTGTTAGAATTATTCATCCTGATACGGTTTATATAGAGAGCAACGTTAGTATCGCTCCGGGAGTAGTAATTGAGCCACATGTTGTTATAAAAAAAAATGTAAGTATCAAAAGTAATTCAATTATTAAATCCTTTTCTTATATTGAAAATTCCACAATAGGTAATAATTGCTCCATCGGCCCTTATGCAAGAATAAGACCTGAGGTTATTATGGCAGATGAGGTAAAAATTGGTAATTTTGTTGAGATTAAAAAATCAAAATTATCAAAGGGAGTAAAAGTAAATCATTTAAGTTATATCGGAGACTCATATATAGGAACAAATAGTAATATTGGGGCCGGAACTATTACTTGTAATTATGATGGAAAAAATAAGCTGAAATGCAAAATAGGTAATAATACCTTTATTGGATCAAATTCTTCTATTATTGCACCTGTCAATATAGGTAATAAAGCATACATAGCTGCAGGATCTGTAATTACTAAATCAATACCAAATAATCATTTTTCAATAGCCAGATCAAAACAGAAAAATAAAATTAATAATAAAAAATAATGTGCGGTATAGTTGGTATCTTAAATTCATCTTCTTTAAAGAATAACTCTATAGATATTTTAAAAAAGCTGGAATATAGAGGGTATGACTCTGCTGGCATTTCCTTGTTTTCAAAAGAACGAATAAAAACCATTAAAAGTGTCGGCAAAATATCAGAACTAAAAAATAAAGCTCAAAATATATCAGATAAAAATTTTTATGGTGTGATAGGTCATACAAGATGGGCAACACATGGAGTTGTTAGCAAAAATAATGCTCATCCATTTGCAAATGATGATCTTACTTTAGTTTGTAATGGTATAATTGAAAACTATAGAAAAATTCAAAATCGATTTGTAGAAATTCCTAAAAATATTCAATCAGATACTGAAATCAGTTTTTACTTTCTCACCTATTTAGTCAATAAATATAAAAATTCAGATGAAGCTATTAGAGTATTTAAAAGTGTAATTAAAGGAAACTACGCCTTTGTTATATTTATAAAAAAAAATAATTGTTTTTACTTATTAAAAAATGGCAGTCCAATCGCCTTATCACATAATAAAAACTCCTCTTACATATGCTCAGATTCATCTATTTTATCTGATTATAGTGATAAGATTTATCATCTTAAAGATGGTGATATTATTAAAATTCAGCAGTCTAAAATATCTAGTTTAAATAAAGCTAAAATACTTTTTGAAAAAAATGAAATTAAACAGAACCCATATGATAAAGGAAAATATCAACATTATATGTTGAAAGAGATTCATGAGCAGCCTGAAGTTATAAAAACTACTCAAAAAAACTATCTACAAGAATTTTTTAATGATTTTGAAAGTAAATTTAAAAATTTAATTTTAAACAAAAAAATTATATTTGTTGGATGCGGTACTGCATACCATGCCTGTTTAGTTGGTGAGTATTACTTTAATAAATATACAAATATAGATACTTCATCAGAATTAGCTTCCGAGCTTAGATATAAAAAAATAAATAAAGACGAAAAAATATTATTTATTTTTATTTCACAATCTGGTGAAACCATGGATACATTGATGGCTTTAAAATATATCAAAAAAAACAAACATTCCTCTATAGTCATAACTAATTCTCTACAGAGTAGTATGGTAAGGGAGGCTGATGTAACTATACCTACTTATGCTGATAAAGAAGTTGGTGTAGCCTCAACTAAAGCTTTTACTTGTCAAATATTGAGCTTAGCCAATCTTTCTATTGAAATTGGTAAAATGACAAATTCCATATCGAAAAAAGATTATAATAAGAATTTAGCAATTCTAAAGTTATTACCAATAAAGTTGAAAAAATTAATAAACGATTTTACACCAGAGGCGAAAAAAATTGCAAAAAAATTAAGCCAATCTGATACTTGTTATTTTATTGGAAGGAATATTGTATACCCCATAGCATTAGAGGGATCCTTGAAATTAAAAGAGATATCTTACATGCATAGCGAAGGCTTTCCTGGAGGAGAGATGAAACATGGCCCAATTGCATTGATCGATAAAAAATCATTAACAATTTGCTTATCACCAAACAACGAACTATATGAGAAATCTATTTCAAATGCTGAGGAAATTGCTGCTAGAAATGGTAAGGTTATAATTTTATCGAGTGTTAAAATTCACAGAAAATCATTAAATACACAAAATGTAAGCCTACCCAAAGAAAACTTTATTGACACACCTTTCATTTATACTATTCCTCTTCAACTCATTTCATATTATTTTGCTCTTAATGAAGGTACTGATATTGATCAACCAAGGAATCTCGCTAAATCAGTTACCGTTGAATAAATTGAATACTATTTAATATGAATATCGAAGTTGATAATGAGATTTTAGCTAGTGTGATTGACGCTCGGTTTGGTATCAAACCACAGCTTTCTTCAAATATCGAAAAAGCTAATTTTAAACAAACTATTTTTTTTCCTGAGGATAAATTGAAATCAAATACATTTAATTCAGTGCCTTTAGACACATATGGAATAATCAATAAATCTAAGTTATTTACAAGAGAACCAATTATAGGAGAACAAATATCTTATTTAATTAATGATAATGGCTACACTGTTAAAGATAATAATCCAGATATTAAAATCGAAACAACAGATTATAAAATTTTTTATAGATTTGAAATTAATGAGATTCAACACAAATACTGCTCATCAATTTTTACTAATTTAAAATTAAAAAAAATTAATATTGTTTTTCCAAATAGCAGCACAATACACTTTTTTTCTGAGAATATATCCCTTTTAAAAAAATATATTAAGAAAATTGCTAATAAAAAAATTCAAGAGAGTGATCTTATTAAAATCAAAGTCCCAACTAGTTTATCTATTAATTACTCTAAAAATAATAATACCAAAGAGATTACAATCAAAAATAAATCTTATTTAGGAATATGTTATGAAATAGTTAATCTTTTAAGCTTAAATACTTTAGACAATAAGAATACGTATAAATCCAGCAATAATAGCAATTACTATATTAATATTCTTTTTTTTAATTTTTATAATTTTTTCCCTAAGTTTATATCTTTATTCATATTTAAATTTTTACTCAGGTTTAATAAATCTTACATATTTTCTAATCAAGTATTAGAAATTAATAATAATTTTAACAAACAAAATAATTTCTTCTCTAATATTATTGATGACAATCAATATCCTAGTTACTTATCAAAAGGAACTTTTTTCCCTAATTTAAAATTAAGTAATAAAAAGTATATTCATGAGATACTCAAGGATGACGATACATACATTCTTTCAAACAAATATAAAATAAAAAATATAAAAAATTTTATTTTTCTATCTGATGGTTCTGATAAAAATTCTTATCAAATCGGTAAAAGCTCATATGATTATTTAAATTTAGATAAATGCTATTACATTACAGACAATCATGGCCTAATCACCACAGTAGATATCGTTGATAATATCGGAATTATCAATCATGAAGATATTGATTCAGAGTATTCAGATAATAAACAATCCAGCATAGATAATTTTTATGCTACAGGTTATGAGCCATCATTACCTAAATTAAAGCTACCCAAAATTTGGCCTTTTAAATCTAAAACCCAATAATTACTTTTATTTAATACATTTAACAATATAATCCTTGCCTCATGAAATGGACTAAAGATAGTTGGAAAAACTTTGAAGCAAAGCAAATGCCTGCTTACGCTGATCAAAGTAATTTAGACTCTGTAATAGAGGAATTATCCTCTATGCCTCCTTTAATATTTGCTGGTGAGACTAGGTCTCTAAAATCACAAATTTATCAAGTTCAAAAAGGAGAGTCCTTTTATTTACAAGGCGGTGACTGTGCTGAGAGCTTTCAGGAATTAAACCCCAATACAATTCGAGATAATTTTAAATTACTATTGCAAATGTCTGTTGTTTTGACTTTTGCAACTAATAAACCGGTCGTTAAACTAGGGAGAATGGGTGGACAATTTGCTAAACCAAGAAGCTCAGACTTCGAAGAAAAAAACGGTCAAAAGCTACCTAGTTATAGAGGAGATATTATCAATTCATTTGAGTTTAACGAGTCCTCTAGAGAACCAGACCCTAAAAGAATGATCAGAGCTTATAACCATTCAGCTTCAACTTTAAATTTATTAAGAGCTTTTGCTCAAGGAGGTTTTGCTAGTTTAACACAATTAAATAAATGGAATTTAGATTTTGCAGATAACTTTGATACAACAAAAAAATTTAAAGAATTATCTGAAAAAATTGCAGAAAGTATAAAATTTATGAATGCCTGTGGTGTAAATGAAAAAAATACAAGAGAACTAAGAGAGACAGATTTTTACACAAGCCATGAAGCACTTCTTTTACCTTATGAACAAGCTTTTACAAGAATAGATAGCACTACAGGTGAGTGGTACAATGTAAATTCTCATTTTTTGTGGGTTGGTGATAGAACTAGAGATCCTAATGGTGCTCACATACACTATTTAAGTGGTATAAAAAATCCTTTAGGTCTTAAAGTAGGTCCATCTACAACCATTGATGATTTAAAAAAAAATATTGAGATACTGAATCCTGAAAATGAAGGTGGAAGACTTACACTTATTGTTAGAATGGGAGCAGATAAAATTAATTCAAAATACCCTGATTTATTGAAAGAAATTAATAAACTCGGTCTTAATCTTACATGGATATGTGATCCTATGCATGGAAATACATCTACAAGTAAATCTGGCTATAAAACTAGAGCTACTGAGAATATTTTTAAAGAAATTCAGTCTTTTTTTGAAATTCATAAATCAGAGGGTTCAGTCGCAGGAGGTGTTCACCTTGAATTAACAGGTTTAGATGTAACTGAATGTGTCGGTGGGCCTGATGATATTAAAGATGAAAATTTAGGTGATAGATACCATACGTTTTGTGACCCAAGACTAAATGTTAATCAATCATTAGAGCTATCTTTTCTTCTGGCTGATTTATTGTCCAATGGCGAAATGAATTAGTTTTCTTATTCATAATGAATAAAAAAACAAATTCAAATTTAATTAATAATTTTACTGATAATTATTTTTTAAAAACAAAAAAAATTATCCAAAAGTTTGGAGACATAAAAGTTACTTATGCTGTTTTTATTCGTAGACCAGGTGTTATAGCATTAAAACTAGCAATAAATTGGATTAAACAAATTTCAAAAGACAGAGGAATAAAAGTATCAACTTCTAGTCCATTCAAAGAGGGTGATCATTTCGGTGCTGGAGAACCAATTCTTTATATTAGGGGTTCTTTTAAACATATAGTCGATTTGGAAACTTTACTCTTACAAAAAATTGGTCCAGCTTGTATAGCAGCAGCTAATGCATATCAAATGTGTTTAGACTTGCCTAAAACGTCCTTTATAGCTATGGATGCAAGACATTGTGCAGGTACAGAGATGTCTGAGTTAATGTCATATGCGGCATCAGTAGGATCAAAATCAGCAAAAAGAAAAAAAGCTAAAGGCTTTATTGGAACATCGATAGATGCGACATCACATTATTTTCAATCTAATAAAGCATTAGGAACGATGCCACATGCATTAATAGGATATGCAGGATCTACTCTTGAGGCAGTAAAAATGTTTCATGAAACATTTCCAAAAGATGATTTAGTTGTATTGCCTGATTATTTCGGTAAGGAAATTACTGACTCTATTCAAGTTTGCAGCCACTTCGATAAGTTGTCTAAAGCTGGAAAAGTAATGATAAGACTTGATACCCCAAATGGAAGATTTATTGAGAATCTTGATACCTCAAAATCATATGAGGTCTTAGAAAAACACGCACCCGGTTCAATCAAAGAATACAGATCTGACAAAGAGCTAAAACACTTAGTTGGGCCTGGAGTCTCTGCTGCATCTTTGTGGTATTTGAGAGCACAACTTGATAATTTTGGTTTTAAAAAAGTAAAAATTATTGCATCTAGCGGATTTACAAATGAGAAATGCAAGGCAATGTCTTTAGCCAAAGCTCCAATAGATGTCATAGGAACTGGAAGTTATCTACCAGAAAAGTGGTCAGAAACATATGCAACTGCTGATATTATAAAATATGGTAATTCCTCTAGAGTAAAAGTTTCAAGAGAATACCTCTTAAAAAAAGTTAAATGATAATTACACGTTTTGCCCCGAGCCCAACTGGTCACCTGCACTTAGGAAATATGAGATCTTGCTTTTTAAATTGGGCATATTCAAAAAAAAATAATGGTAAATTTATTCTTAGATATGACGACACTGATCAAGAGAGAAGCAAAGATGAATATGTAAAGTCCATAGCATCTGATCTTGATTGGTTAAAAATAAAATATGATGAAACTTTTTATCAAAGCAAAAGAATTGAGAGATATAATGAACTTTTCGATCAATTAATTTCTTTAAAATTTGTTTACCCATGTTTTGAGTCAAGTGAGGATTTAGATATAAAAAAAAAGTTGCAGTTAAAAGCAGGAAAACCTCCAATCTACGATAGATCCTCATTAAATTTATCTAAAGAAGAAATTGAAAAAAAAATAATTAATGGTAATCAGCCTTATTGGAGATTTAAGCTTTCACAGACTAAAATTAAATGGAATGATTTAGTAAAAGGAGAGACCGAAGTAGATCTAGCTTCTCAATCAGATCCTGTTTTAAGAAGGGCTGATGGTAGCTACCTCTACCATTTTCCAAGTGTCGTCGATGATATAGATATGAAAATATCTCACATTATTAGAGGCGAAGACCACTTAACTAATTCAGCAATTCATTTAGAATTATTTAAATGTTTAAATTCTGATTTACCTTCATTAGGTCACAATCCATTAATGCTTAATGAGGATGGAACAAAACTAAGTAAGAGAAATCTGGACTCAATTTCACTTAAGCAATTTAGAAACAGTGGATATACAGTTAACAGTATTCTATCTTATTTGTATTCACTTGGTTTAAACTCAGATTATGATTTTGAAACCATTTTAGAGAATAATTTTAGAGATTTTAATTTAGAGGATATTTCTAAAAACTTACCAAAAATTGATATTCATAAAATTGACTTTTTTCAAAAAAATTCATTAAGGTCAATGAATTTAAAAGGTTTAAATAATGAATTCCCTGAGCTAGAAGAGTTAGCTTTAACAGAAACTGAGTGGGAACTTATTAAAGAAAATGTTGAAAAATATGAAGATATAAGAAATTTATGGAATATTATTAATAGAAGAGAAATTAAAATTCAACCCTCAGGTCACTTTATCAAACTTTTGATTAAAAATTTGAATGGTATTTCAAATTTTAGTTTTGATGAATATGTCAATTACTTAATGAGCATTGATAAATCACTATCAAAAAAAGAAATATTTACTAATACACGTTATATACTTACAGGTAATCAAAATGGCCCATCTGTTAAAGACCTATATAATTATTTTGGCCACGAAGGTTTAAAAAAAATTTTAAATGAATATTAATCTTTTTAACACTTTAACCAAAAAAAAAGAAAAACTTATACCTATTAACTCATCTGCAGTTAAGATGTATGCTTGTGGACCCACCCTTTACAGTAATCCACATATAGGAAACTTCAGACCAATTATAGTTTTTGATATCTTATTTAGAGTCCTAAGACTAATTTTTGGAGAGGATAGTGTACGTTACGTCAGAAATATAACAGACATTGATGATAAAATTATAGATAAAGCCAATGAACTTAAAATATCAACAGACGAGTTGGTACATTCTACTCAAAAAATATATCAACAAAATCTAAGTTCTTTATCAATATTATCTCCAACACATGAACCAAAAGCCACAGATTATATTTCAAAAATGATTGAGATGATTACATCTCTTATTGAAAAAAAATATGCCTATGTATCTGAAGGACATGTTTTATTTGAAGCAAAGAAATTTAAGGGTTATGGTTCTCTCTCTAAGTTCTCATTAAAAGACATAATATCTGGTGCAAGAGTAGAAGTTGCCGATTACAAAAAAAATCCTGAAGATTTTGTCCTTTGGAAACCATCAAAAACAAATGAACCTCATTGGGATAGCCCATGGGGTAATGGTAGACCTGGATGGCACATAGAGTGTTCAGCTATGATTTCAGAATTACTTGGAGAAACCATTGATATCCATGCGGGCGGTATTGATCTTATTTTTCCACATCACGAGAATGAAATTGCTCAGTCAACATGTTGTCATGATAAAAAAATGTCGAACTTTTGGCTCCATAATGGATTTATAAATTTTAAGGGTGAAAAAATGTCAAAATCTTTAGGAAATACGTCAATTGTTAATGATTTATTATCTAAACACGATCCTGCTGTCCTAAAATATTCACTACTGACCACTCATTATCGTCAACCACTTGATTTTTCAAACGATCTTATAAGTTATAGTGAAAACATCATTAACAAGTGGAGAGAACATATTAAAGAGGTTAATAGCAAAGAATTAGACTTAGAATTTGTTAATGCACTTTTAGATGACCTAAATACCCCAAAAGCACTGATGAGATTACAGCAAATAATAGCTAACATTAAAAAAGACAAGAATAATGATGATTTATTAGCTCATTTTAATAATGGTTTAAGCCTACTAGGATTAAATCCTAGTTTTAATAAAACAGATTTAAACCTTGATAAAGAATTTATTGAAAATATGATATCTCGCCGACAAGAGGCTAAAAAAAATAAAGACTTTGAACTAGCAGATAAAATTAGAGATGAGTTATTTAAACAAGGGATTGTTTTAGAAGACACCATAAATGGCACAACATGGAAGAAAAACTAGAAAATAAAATTTATTTTTTTGACACTACATTAAGAGATGGTCAACAAACTACCGGTGTTGATTTTACTGTAGATGATAAAATCAAATTCTCTAATGCTCTCGATGAATTAGGTTTAGATTATATTGAGGGTGGTTGGCCAGGGTCAAATCCAACTGATGATAGTTTTTTTAATTCTACAACAAATTTTAATAATTCTAGTTTGGTTGCTTTTGGAATGACCAGAAGACCTAATACAAGTGTTTCAAACGATCCAGGTCTAAATACTTTAATTAATACAAATGTAAAACATATTTGCATTGTTGGGAAATCATCTTCATATCAGGTCGAAAAGGCTCTAGGCATTTCAAAATCTGATAACCTAAAAATGATTGGTGAAAGTATCGCTCATATCAATGAAAAAGGTTTAGAGGCAATGTATGATGCTGAGCATTTTTTTGATGGATATAAATCAGATCCTAAATTTGCATTAGATTGTTTAACTGAGGCTTTTAATAATGGAGCTCGGTGGATAGTATTGTGTGATACTAATGGTGGAACTCTGCCAAATGAAATAGAGACAATTGTTCAAGAAGTAACAAAATATATACCAGGTGAAAAACTGGGCATCCATGCGCATAATGATACAGAAAATGCAGTTGCCAACTCACTGGCTGCTGTGCGAGCAGGAGTGAGACAAATTCAAGGCACAATTAATGGATTAGGAGAAAGGTGTGGAAATGCTAATTTAGTATCTCTTATTCCCTCAATAATTTTGAAAACAAAATTTGAAACTAGTATTCCTAAAGAAAAATTATCAGCCTTAAAGAAAACCTCATTGCTTTTAGATGAAATTTTAAATCGTATGCCAAATACTCAACAAGCCTATGTTGGTGAAAATGCCTTTTCACATAAAGGAGGTTTGCATGTTTCAGCAATTAACAAAGACCCTAAAACATATGAGCATATAGACCCAGAAATAGTAGGTAATACTAGAAAAGTTGTAATTTCTGATCAATCTGGCCGATCTAATATCATATCTCTTTTAAATACTGTTGGTATTAACCCAGATGATCATTCAGATAAATTAGATTTTTTACTCCAAAAAGTAAAAGAGAGAGAATTCAAGGGTTACGCTTACGATCAGGCAATTGCGAGTTTTGAGATACTAGCTAGACAAACTCTTTTCGGTATCCCAGAGTACTTTGAATTAAAAAGATTTAAAGTTATTGATGATAGAAGATGGAATGCTAAAGGAGAATTAGTAACTGAGTCAGAAGCAACTGTAAGGATAGAAGTTGAAAAAAAAGAATACATGAATGTAGAAGTAGGAAATGGTCCAGTAAATGCTTTAGACAAAGCTTTAAGAAAATCATTAATGGGTTTTTACCCTGCTTTAGAGGATTTAGAATTAACTGATTTTAAGGTAAGAATTTTATCCTCAGAAAAAGGAACAGATGCAATAGTTCGTGTTCTTATAGAGACAAAGGATCAAAAAGGCTCCATTTGGACAACAGTAGGTGTCTCTACTAATATAATTGATGCGTCTTATAATGCCCTTAGAGAGAGCTTAATTTATAAATTAATTAAGTCCTCTTGAAAAAAACAATTCAATTTATATTAAACAAACCCCAGTTATCAGAAAATGTTGGTATGTCTCTAAGATCAATAGGATGTTTTGGTTTTGAGAACTTATCATTAGTAAGTCCAAGAAAAATTTGGCCTAATGATAAGGGAATAAAATCTGCGAAGCATTTTTCATCCTTAGCTAAAAAAGTTAAGATATGTCAATCAATACCAGAAGCTATGAAGGGTAGTGATATCTTAATTGCAACGACTGTTAGGAAAAGAGACATTCATATACCTCCAATAAAAGTAAATGAAATATCTAAACTAAAATCTAAAAAAATATCAATTTTGTTTGGTCAAGAAAATAATGGATTGTCCAATAAGGAGATATCGCATGCTAACTTTCTATTGTCTATACCTACATACAACAAGAGTTCGCTCAATTTATCTCACACTGTAGCTTTAATTGCTTATGAATTGAGTCAAATATCTCTCTCTAATATTAATCCAACTTTTGAAAATTCTCCTGCAAACTCAAAAGATATTGAAAAATTTTTATCATTTCTGATGAAAATACTAGAAAACAAAAAATTTACATCAATTTCATCCAAAAGAGATAATTTAGAGATATCTATAAGAAATTTTTTAAAAACATCAAAAATTGACCAAAAACAAATAAAAACAGCCTATGGAATTTTGAAATTTATTACAAAATAAATTGACTTAAAAGGCTAAATCTATATAAATCAGCAATTCATGACAAAAAGACTATCGTCAAAACATAAAATTGATAGAAGATTAGGCCTTAATTTATGGGGCAGGCCTAAAAGTCCTTTTAATAGGAGACCCTATGGTCCTGGCCAACATGGTCAAGCAAGAAGAAGAAAACCTTCTGATTTTGGAGTTCAATTAGCAGCTAAACAAAAGCTTAAAAAATATTATGGCGATATTACTGAGAAACAATTTTTAAAAATTTATCAAGCAGCATCTAGAAAAAAAGGTGATACTAGTCAAATTCTAATCGAACTTTTAGAACGAAGATTAGATGCAGTTGTTTTTAGATTAAAGTTTGCTCCAACCGTATTTTCCGCAAGACAATTAGTGAATCACGGGCATGTTTTGGTAAACGGTAAAGTTGTAAATAAAAAATCTTATCAGGTTAATGATGGCGATGAAATATCCCTTCAACAAACTAGCCAGAATATTCCAATGATAATTCAAACATTAAGCTCTAATGAAAGAGATGTTCCTGAGTATTTACAATTAGAAATATCAAAATGTATTGGTAAATTTGTAAGAGGACCTCAATTGACAGATGTTCCTTACCCAGTTCAAATGGAACCTAATTTAGTCGTTGAATTCTACTCCAGATAATCAATAGTTAATAATACATTCAATTAATCTAACAACGCATAAATTTCGAAAAGATATTTATGAAAATAAAAATACTAACAATCATACTTTCTCTTTTTATTTCAAGCCTTTTCGCTGCTGGATCTAGCTCCAATGATAGTGCTAAAACTAATTATGGAAAAGATTATAAATCAGCAATTAAGCTTATAAGAAGCAAAGATTACGATAAGGCAATAAGAAAGCTGAAGACTCTTACAACTGCTACTTCAACAGATTTTACCAAAGCTGATGTTTATAATGAGCTAGGTTTTGCTTACAGAAAAACTGAAGACTTTGATAACGCAGCAAAATATTACAAAAAAGCTCTTGAATTAGACCCGGAACACTTAGGTGCAATTGAATACCAAGGTGAGATGTATGTAGATCTTGGTCAAAAAGAAAATGCTCTAAATAATTTAGCTTTACTTAAAAAACTAGTTGGGGAAAGTAATTCTTATTATAAAGAATTAAATAATTATATTTCAAATAACTAATATAAGGGGCAAAATAAATGCCCCTTTTTTAATTTACTTCAGTTTTAATGCCTTTTGTGTTTAGTAATTCTAGAAGTTCACCAGACTCAGCCATTTCTTTCATAATATCACAACCACCAACAAATTCTTTTTTTATGTAAAGTTGAGGTATCGTAGGCCAATTTGAATAAGTTTTTATACCTTCTCTAATGTTGTTATCTTCAAGTACGTTACAATGGCCAAACTCAACCCCAGTTTTTTTTAAAATTGCGCTTGCGACTGACGAGAAACCACACATAGGAAAGTCAGGGTTACCTTTCATAAATAAGAAAACTTCATTATCTCCAATCATTTTTTCAATTTGTTCTTTTGTACTACTCTCTAATTCCATTATTTTGTTCCTTTCGTTTTTAATTGCATAGCATGAAGCTCTTTATCCATTAATCCATCTAGTAATTTGTAAACTAACTGGTGTTGTTGTATACGTGACAATCCGTTAAACATATCACTTTCAATTTCAACTGAATAATGATCGTTATCACCGGCAAGATCCTCAATTAAAATTTTAGAATTTGGAAATTTGCTCTCAAGGAGTCCTTCTAATTTTTTTTGTTCAATAGGCATCTAACTAATTATCTTCTCAAAATCATTATGATATTTATTCATAATATCAAAATAGTCAAATTTTTTAGAGTTTATCTCAATACCCTCTTTAATTATCTCCCCAATTTCGAGGTATTCAGCACCTTTTTTTGTCAGAAATGAAGTTACTTCTTCAAAATCTTTACTTCTGATTTCAATCACATATCCAGCACTATATTCGCAGAATAAATCAATAGGATCAGGGACATTAACCTTAAAACCCATATCCTTATATTGCATTTTTAATAATGCCGAAAAGATACCCCCTCTGGAGATATCGTTGCATGACATAATGAATTTCAAATCCGATAATTCCAAAACACAATTTGCAATTTTTTTCTCAAAATCTAGATCTAATACCTCTAAGTCATTAAATTCACATATGTTAAAAGCAATTTTTTGATCTTGTAATAAGTAAGGACTACAATTTTTTGTTAATTTTTTTCCTAAAATAATGATCTTATTACCAATTTCACAAAACTTATTAGTGTTTATTTTATTTAAATCCATATTGGAACCTACCATTCCTATTACAGGTGTAGGCTTAATTGGTATTTCATTTGTCTGGTTATATAAAGATACATTACCTGAAACAATAGGTGTATTGAATTTGACAGCTGCAGTTTTTAATCCATGAATAGATAAAACCAATTCTCCCATAATATTTGGATCTAAAGGGCTTGCAAAATTAAGGTTATTTGTAATCGCTAAAGGATTTATATTGCATGCAATTAGATTTCTATAGGACTCAGCAACCGTATATTTCATACCTTCATAAGGATTGATTCTTATATATAATGGATTGCAGTCGGTAGATGCACCAATAACTTTTTGAGTTCCGTGAATCTTTACTATACCTGATGATTGACCTGGTTCTCTGATAGTATCTCCCATCACAGTAGAGTCATATTGATCGAAAACCCAACTTTTATCCAAATAATTAAGATTTGTAAGAAGGTTAATTATCATATCTTCCAATTTAATTTTGGAAAAATCAAAATCTTTGTTTTTTCTTTTTCTTGGGATGTAAAACTCTCTATCGTATTCAGGAGCATCATCAACAATTATTTCTACAGGAAGATCGACAACTTTTTTATTATTTGAATCAAACACAACCCTTTTTGTATCTGTAATTTCTCCAATGACTTCATAATCAATTTGCCATTTTTGAAGAATTTCTCTGACTTTATGATTATTTTTTTTATCGATAACAGCTAGCATTCTTTCTTGGCTTTCAGATAAAAGTATCTCATAGGCGCTCAGGGGTTGCCTCAATGGAACTTTATCAAGATTGATATAAACACCTACATTTCCTTTTGAAGCCATTTCTACACTGGAGGAGGTAATACCCGCAGCTCCCATATCTTGCATAGACTCTATTAATCCTGAAGACATTAATTCTAGGCACCCTTCCATTAAAAGTTTTTCCATGAAGGGATCACCAACTTGTACAGAGGGTCTTTTTTCATCTTCATCTTCCTCTGAAAAAACATCAGAGGCCATACTTGCTCCATGAATTCCATCTTTTCCAGTTTTAGATCCAATGTAAACAATAAGGCCACCAATAGATTTTGGTTTAGAGTAAAATATTTTGTCTTTTTGAACATGTCCCACAGCCATAGCATTAACCAAATTATTAAAATCATATGTTGACTCAAACTCACACTCACCACCAATATTAGGAATTCCAATACAGTTACCATAGTGTCCAATTCCATGAACCACACCATTTAACAAGTATTTTGTCTTTTCAGTTTCAATTAAACCAAATCTAATTGAGTCAAGAGTAGCAATTGGTCTTGCTCCCATTGTAAATATATCTCGTAATATACCTCCAACACCAGTTGCTGAACCATTAAAAGGCTCTATGTAACTTGGATGATTGTGGCTTTCTATTTTAAACGCAATACCATCGTTATCTTGCAAATCAATTACACCAGCGTTTTCACCTGGTCCCTGAATTACAATTTCATTATCTGTAGGGAGTTTCTTAAGCCATTTTTTTGAAGTTTTATAACAACAGTGTTCATTCCACATAGCAGAAAAAATACCCAATTCCTCAAAGCTTAGGTCTCTGTTTAGATATTTCCTAATGACCTGAAATTCATCTAAAGTTAAACCGTGTTGAAGTATTAACTCCTCATTCATGAAATTAACGACTCTATAATAAGTCTTCCATCTTGTGATTGATGAAAATCAGAATATGCTCTCTCGGGATGAGGCATCATTCCAAGAACATTCTTTTTTTTATTTGTAATACCTGCAATAGCATCTATTGAACCATTTATATTTTCTTCAGTGTTTGAAAATTCACCTTTGCAATATTCAAATGCAATTTGTTCATTATTTTTTAATAAATTTAAAGTTTCAGTATCGCAATAAAAATTTCCCTCGTTATGAGCTACAGGTATTTGAAGAATTTGGTTATCTTTGATTGATAAATTAAAATTATTTTTAAATTTTTTTTTAATAAAACAATTTTTTCCTAAAAATTTAAGTTTTTTATTTCGAATTAATGCTCCTTCAAGAAGTCCAATTTCAGTTAAAATTTGAAAGCCATTACATATACCTAATAAATATCTATTATCATTTGCATGTTTTACAACCTCATCAATAATTTTACTTTTTGATGCCATTGCTCCTGATCTTAAATAATCACCAAAGCTAAAACCCCCAGGTAAAATTACTAAATCAACTTTTGGCAATGATGTCTCCTCATGCCAAATATTATGAACCTCACCTTTAGTTAAATCCTTTAAGTAGCATAATGCGTCTCTGTCACAATTAGATCCAGGAAATGTTATAACAGCAGATTTAAAACTCATCCAAG
>CABYRQ010000019.1 GCA_902521485.1 uncultured Alphaproteobacteria bacterium
AACTCTGAAAAATTTGAAACTAGTTCATTATCTTTAATTGTGATAAGAATTTTTATGTCTTCAATAGAAATATATGGTGCACCTAAAGTTATTGCACCGAGTAATCCAATCCAAATAATTGTGAAAAAAACAGTCGGAATATTATCTAGGAATCTAAAGATGCTCATTTTCTGATTTAACTAAGTTTAGTAGCATATAGATCTAATTTATTCTATATATTGTGGTTATTTCAATTTTCTTGATGTTATTTTTACCCGTAATTATAATCAAAAATAAGAGATTAATCTCTTTTTACAGCCTTATAGAAGCGGCTTTTTTCTTAGTGGGCCACTTCTTTCTTAAAGGGTTAGGACAAATTGTTCTAACCCTTTTTTGATTTCTATATTATCCTTTTTTAAAGATGTTGAAGTTAATTTTCATGATACTCTTCTTTTTTATTGGATATTTTCTTGCTGATACAGGATTAGTGGATATTCCATTTAGAAATATTCCAATTTTAGAAAGTTTATATGAAGTTGTAGATTAAATGATTAATACAGATAAAGTTTTGCATGGTTTTACCGATCTTAAAAATTTAAATGTACTTGGTCCTATTGTTTTAAACCAAGCGAAGGGAATATATGTTTACGATCAAGATGGAAAAAAATATTTAGATGCCAATTCAGGATTATGGAATTCTGTGGTTGGTTTCGATCATCCCAGAATGGTTGAAACAGCAAAAAAACAATATGAAAAATTTTCTGGTTACCACGCTTTTTTTGGAAGAATATCTGAACCAGCTGTAGAACTTGCAGATAAGTTAATTGAAATATCTCCTTTCACGGATGGTAAAGTTTTTTTTACAAACTCAGGATCTGAAGCTAATGACACTACTGTAAAATTATTATGGTTTATAAATAAAAGAAAAGGGCATCCCAATCGAAGGAAAATAATTACTCGAATAAATTCATATCATGGTGTAACGGCTGTTTCTGCTTCGATGACAGGAAAACCATACAATAGTGAATTTGGATTACCCTTAGATGGTTTTTTACATTCAGCTTGTCCTCATTATTGGAAATATGGCTTAGAAAAAGAGAGTGAGGAAATGTTTACCAAAAGAATGGGTGAAGATTTAGAAAATTTGATTTTAAAAGAAGGACCTGACACCATTGCAGGTTTTTTTGCAGAGCCTGTTATGGGGGCAGGTGGTGTGATCCCTCCCTCAAAAGGATATTTTGAGATAGTTCAAAAAATTTTAAAAAAATACGATATTCCATTTATTGCTGATGAGGTAATTTGTGGTTTTGGTAGAACAGGTAACTTATGGGGATCTCAAACATACAATATTGATCCCGATATTATTATTGCCTCTAAATGTATTACATCAGGTTTCTTTCCACTTGGTGCAGTTATTTTGGGAGAAAAAATGACAAAAGAAATGATGGAGGCTTCTTATGAGGCAGAGGAATTTTTTCATGGCTTCACAGCTGGTGGACACCCTGTAGGTTGTGCCCTAGCACTAGAGGCAATTGATATTATAATTAATGAGAAAATGATTGAAAATGTTAGACACCTCGAGCCAATTTTTATGGGAGGTTTAAAGAACTTTGAAGATTTAGAGTTTATAGGTGAGTCCCGCGGCATTGGACTTATGGGTGCTTTAGAGATGGTTCAAGATAAAAAAAATAAACTACCCTTCGATGGTTCGATATCCATTGGCGAGCGTGTTGCTAATAAGTGTATTGAAAATGGTTTGATATGTAGACCTCTTGGCCCATCAATTGTGTTATGTCCCCCTTTTATTACATCAGAAGAGGAGATGGGTATAATATTTAATACTCTAGAGAAAACTCTTAAAGAAGTATTTAGTGAAGTTAAATCTTTAGGACAATAGATCCCGAGGTCTTTCTATTTTCCATATCTGTGTGAGCGTCAGCAACATTATCAAGATCATATTTTGTAATTTTATCCAATTTAATTTTATCTTTTACAATCATCTCAAATAATTTATGGCTTGCAATTTCAAGCCACTCTCTATTAGCGTAAAAATGGAATAGTGTAGGTCGAGTTAAATAAAAAGAACCAAATGCTAGATCTGTCATTTGAATGTCTTTATATGGTCCAGATGATTGACCAAAGCTAACTAACATCCCATGTTTTTTTAAACATTTAAATGATTGAAACATTGTATCTTTACCAACACTGTCATAAACCACGTCAAGGCCTTTGTTATTTGTGATTTTTAATACTTCATCTAAAAAATTATTTTCAGAGTAGTTTATAACCTCGTCGAAGCCTCTTTGCTTTGCTAACTCACATTTATCTAAATTACCAGCTGTGCCTATTAATTTTGCACCAATGTCTTTTATCCATTGTCCTGCGATCAATCCTACTCCTCCAGCCGCAGCATGAAATAATACCTCATGATTACTCTGTAAATTATAACTGTCACAAACAAGATACTTTACTGTTAGTCCTTTAAGAATTGATGCTGCTGCTTGATCAAAAGACATGCTATCTGGGATAGAAACTACGAGATCCTCTGATATCGTTCTATGTGTAGCGTATGCATTATTAGGTTGTGCATATGCTACGCGATCCCCTATTTTAAACTTTGTAACATTAGGGCCTATATCTTCAACCTCGCCTGCGCCTTCAGAGCCTAAAACAAGATCTTTATCAACAGGCCAAGGATATAATCCTGCTCTAAAATAAATATCGATGAAATTTACTCCAATTGCTCTATTTTTAATCAAAATTTCATTCGATTTAAGTTCAGTGAGTTCAATACTTTTCCTTTGAAGAACGCTTGTATCACCGGGCTTATTTGCAACAATTGAATACATTAAAGAAGCCTATCATCTAAAAAAATGATCCAACAGTCAATTTGAAAGTCTTGAAATTCAAAATTGAAATCCCAATTTAATAGTAAGAGAAATTGCCATTTGGAATTTCTTTATTAACGCAGGTTTAAAAACTGCAATTAACAATTAACGCTTAAGGAGGTTAATTATGACTACATTTGACTTATCTCCTCTATGGAGATCATCAGTTGGTTTCGATGAGTTTGATAAACTTTTTGATACCGTCTTTTCTACGAACAATAAAGGTGCTTCTTATCCACCTTATAATATCGTCAAACATGACAAAAATATTTACCAAATTACCATGGCTATCGCCGGTTTTGGTGAGGACCAAATAGATATATCCCAAGAGGGTAATCTTTTGACTGTTAAAGGTGAAATGGGTGAAGATAAAACTATGAATAAATCAGAATATCTTTATCGAGGAATTGCCAACAGAAATTTTGAGAGAAAGTTTGAGTTAGCTGATACTGTAAAAGTTATAGAGGCTGATTTAAATAATGGTCTGTTAAGTATAAATCTTGAAAGAGAAATACCTGAACACCAAAAACCTAGAAAAATAAAAGTTAATACGAATTCTAAACTTTTATCAGCTTAAATAAAAAAAATAGGGCTGCTTTTTTATAAGCAGCCCTAATATTTAATCTAATTGCGAAGCAACAAATTCCCAGTTTACTAGACTATCTAAAAAAGCTTTTAAATAATCAGGTCGTTTGTTTCTATAATCTATATAATAAGAGTGTTCCCATACGTCACATCCCAATATTGGCTTCATTCCATCAACTAGAGGATTAGAAGCATTAGGTGACTTAGTGACCACTAATTTACCATTATCGATGGCAAGCCAAGCCCATCCAGAACCAAATTGAGTTGTTCCTGCCTGAATAAAAGCTTCTTTGAATTGATCAATCCCTCCTAGGTCTGATGTAATTCTACTCTCCAATTCGGACGGCATAGAGCCTCCCCCATTGGGTTTCATACATTGCCAAAATAAAATATGGTTCCAATGTTGACCTGCATTATTAAAAATTCCTGCCATCGATGAGTCTTTACTTGATTTTACAACTATTTCCTCAAGAGAAGAGTCTTTCATATCAGTGTCTTTAACAAGATTATTTAAATTTGTTACATATGTTTGATGATGTTTGCCATGATGGAAATCAAGAGTTTCTGATGACATATATGGAGCTAAAGCATCATTTGCATAAGGTAAGCTTGGTAATTCAAAAGTCATATTTATTTCCTTTAATTAAAATTCTTAATGCGTATTTTTTATATTATTGTGGAAACAATGACAACCTTTGAAGAAATAGGTACTAAAATATGAGGAATATAGTTAGTATTCAGTCTACTGTCTTAAATGATAAAGTTGGAAATCATGCCGCTCGATCAATCTTAAGTGACAAAGGTTATAACATTTATGAAATACCGACTGTAATTTTAACATCTCATAAAGCTGTAAAGAGCACCCTTCAAATCAATAACAACAGTTTAAATCCATGGGTAATTTTTAATAAAGTCAGGAAAACATATAAATTAAGCTTAAATGATTTAACAATTATTGGCTACACACCTAACTTAAAGATTTCAAAATCGATTGGTAAAATTATTAATGTGCAAAATAGAATCGTTTTAGACCCTGTAATGGGAGATATAGGAATAGGTCTATATGTAGAAAAAGACGTTACAAATTTTTTTAAAAAAGTAATAACAAAAGTTAAATATGTATCAGCAAATTTTTTTGAGTGGTCATACTTAAATAATAAAGATGTAAAAAACTATAGTATTAGTGAGATCATAACTGACCTCAAATCGTTTACGAGGAAGTTTAATAGTCAAGTATTAATAAGAAGCATTCCAAAAAATAAAAAAATATTAAATATTATTTGTAATAAAAGAGAGATTTTTGTCATAGAAACACCTTACATAAATTTTAAAGAAAGATTTCATGGAGCTGGCGACCAATCTACAGCTTTATATGCTCACTATATCTATAAAAAAAATACAACAAGAGAAATACTAGAAAATGTTACGAATGATATTTATGATATTTTGCTAAAAAATAAAATACGATCTAAAAAAAGAAAAAAAAGATTTAAAGCTAAGAGCTTAAATAATCTTTGATCAAAATTTCTGCTATTTGTACAGTGTTTAAAGCAGCTCCCTTTCTTAAATTGTCAGACACGCACCAGAAATTCAGACCATTTGGAATAGTAGAGTCTCTTCTAATTCTGCTTACATAAACAGGGTCTAAACCTGCAGATTCAATCGGAGTTACGTAACCCTCATCAGCACGGTAATCAATCATTTTCAGACCAGGGGATTTCTTAAAAATTTCTCTTATTTGGTCTTCATCATAAGGCTTTTCAAACTCGATGTTTACAGCTAGTGAATGAGATATAAATACTGGTACTCGAACACAGGTTGCAGTTAGTTCAATGTTTTGATCAAGAATTTTTTTTGTTTCATTGTACATTTTCCACTCTTCTTTGGTCTGACCGTCCTCTAAGAAAACATCTATATGTGGGATAACATTAAAAGCAATTTGTTTAGTAAATTTTTCTTTCACTACTGCTTCATTTGCATAGATTGATTTAGTTTGATTGAATAATTCATCTGCAGCTTCTTTACCTGCACCAGATACTGATTGATAAGTTGAAACAACAATTCTTTTAACTTTGAAATGATCATGCAAAGGTTTAACTGCAACTAGCATCCCCATAGTTGAACAATTAGGATTAGAAATGATATTTTTTTTTCTAAAGTCTTTTAGCGCCTCAGGATTGACCTCAGCGACTACTAATGGGACATCTGGATCTGTTCGAAAATGAGAGGTATTGTCAATTACTATACAACCTTGCTTAGCAGCTTTAGGAGCAAACTCACTTGAAACTTTCGCACCTGGTGAAAAAATAGCTATGTCAGTATCAGAAAAATCATATTCAGCTAAGTCTCCTACTACAACAGACTTGTTTTCTCCGTAATCAATTGTGCTTCCTTTAGAACGAGAAGAAGCTAAAGCGATTAAATCAGAATATTGAATTTCTTTTTCATCAATAATATCTAAAACCTCTCTACCGACATTTCCAGTTGCTCCGACAACAGCAATTTTAGGTTTTTTAGAAGAAGCCAACTTAAATTCTCTCAATTATTAAATCGCCCATTTTAGAACAGGAAACAAGAGTTTGGTCTTCATTTGTATAAATGTCTCCAGTTCTGTAACCCTCAGACAGAATTTGTTGGACAGCACTTTCTACTTTATTTGATAACTCTTGTTTATTGAGATTATATTTTAGCATCATAGACAAACTTAAAATGGTAGCGATTGGATTTGCTTTATCTTGACCTGCAATATCAGGGGCACTTCCATGAACAGGCTCAAAAAGTCCGTGTCTTTTGCCATTTTTTTCTTCCCCCAATGATGCCGATGGTAACATTCCAAGCGAACCAGTCAGCATAGCAGCACAATCACTCAGCAGATCTCCAAAAAGGTTATCTGTAACTATTACATCAAATTGTTTTGGGTTTCTAACAAGTTGCATGGCACAATTATCTGCTAACATATTTTCTAGTGTAATATCTGAAAAATCTTTATGAGTTTCTTTAACAATCTCCCTCCAGAGTACGCCTGTTTCCATAACGTTAGCTTTCTCAACCGATGTCACTTTATTATTTCTTTTCCTGGCTAAATCAAAAGCAACTCTAGCAATTCTATCTATTTCGTAATCGTGATATATTTGTGTGTCGATCGCTTTCTTACCATTTGGTGTGTGCTCTATTCCTCGAGGTTGACCAAAATATACTCCACCAGTCAATTCTCTTACAATCATAATATCTAAATTGTTTACCACTTCATTTTTTAAAGTTGAAGCTGAAACAAGAGCATCAAAAACTAAAGCAGGTCTCAGATTTGCAAAAAGTTCTAATTCTTTCCTCAAACCTAAAAGTCCAGCCTCTGGTCTTTTTGATCTTTCTACGTCATCCCACTTTGATCCACCAACTGCTCCCAATAATATAGCATCTGAATTTTTTGCCTTCTCTAAAACAGAGTTAGTTAAAGGTTCGCCATTAACATCATATGAAGCACCTCCAACTAAATCTTTTTCATAGCTAGCATTAAGGCCTTGCTCATTTAATTTTTCAATTACTCTAATTGCTTGATCAGCAACTTCCACACCTATGCCATCTCCTGGCAAAACTAGAATTTTAGAACTCATTTAAGTATCTTTAAATAACCAGGGTTTTTTATTTTTTTTATCATCTTCGTAAGCATTTATTTTGTCTTGGTAACCAAGGGTAATGCCTATATCGTCTAATCCCTGCAAAAGTCTTTCTTTTCTGAATTCTTCAATTTCAAAATTGATTGAATGATTGCCAGCTTTAATGATTTGCTCCGGAAGGTCAATATTGAACTCAATTTGATTTTTAGCTGCTGTCATTAACTGATCAAGGTTTTCAGGACTGACAACAATCGGTAAAATTCCATTTTGAAAGCAATTATTATAAAAAATATCTGCAAAACTTGTTGAAATTACGCACCTTATTCCAAAATCTTTAAGAGACCAAGGGGCGTGCTCTCTACTTGACCCACAACCAAAATTATCACCAGCAACCAAAATTTTTGACTGATCAAAAGGAGATGTATTCAAAACAAAATCTTTAATGAGGTTTCCATCGTTATCATATCTCATCTCATAAAACAAACTTACACCGAGACCAGTTCTTTTAATTGTTTTGAGAAATTGCTTTGGGATGATCATATCAGTATCGATATTAACAATTGGTAAAGGAGCTGCGATACCTTTTAAAGAATGAAACTTATCCATTTTATGTAAAATCTCTTATATCTGAAATGTTTCCAGTAATAGCAGATGCCGCAGCGAGCTCAGGACTCATTAAATGAGTTCTACCACCTCGGCCTTGTCTACCTTCAAAATTTCTATTAGAAGTTGATGCGCACCTTTCACCTGGTTTTAATTGATCGGGATTCATACCAAGGCACATTGAACATCCAGCCTCTCTCCATTCAAAGCCAGCATCTTTTAAAATTATATCAATTCCTTCTTCTTCTGCTTGTTTTTTAACTAAGCCTGATCCTGGTACTATCATTGCTTGAACGTGTGAAGCAATCTTTTTGTCCTTAACAATAGATGCAACTTTTCTTAAATCTTCAATTCGACCATTTGTGCAAGAGCCAATAAATATTTTATCTAATTTTATGTCTGTAATTTTTGTTCCGGGCTTAAGACCCATATACTCAAGTGATCTTTCAATACTTTTCTTTTTATTTTCTGTTTTAGCACTACTTGGATTTGGCACCGTACCTTTCACTGACACAACATCCTCAGGGCTAGTTCCCCATGTCACCATTGGGTCAATTTCTGAACTATCTATAACTATTTCATGATCGTAATTTGCATCATTATCTGAGGGAAGAGATGACCAGTATTCTACTGCTTGATCCCAGTGTTCAGTTCCAGGGGCATAAGGTCTGCCTTTTATATAATTAAAAGTTGTTTGATCTGGGCTAATTAATCCAGCGCGAGCACCAGCTTCAATGCTCATATTACAAATAGTCATTCTGCCTTCCATAGAAAGGCCCATGATAGATGAACCAGCATACTCAATTACATGACCAGTTCCCCCAGCTGTTCCAATTTTTCCAATTATGTACAAGATTAAATCTTTAGAATTTACTCCAAAAGGAAGTTCACCATTGACCGAAATTCTCATATTTTTTGCAGGATTTTGAACAATTGTTTGCGTAGCCAGAACATGCTCAACTTCACTTGTTCCGATACCAAAAGCGAGAGCTCCGAAAGCTCCATGGGTAGACGTGTGACTGTCGCCACAGACAATTGTCATGCCCGGTTGGGTAATTCCCTGCTCAGGACCAATTATGTGAACAATACCTTGTCTTTGGTCCATTAAATCAAAATATTGAATTCCATGCTCTTTAGTGTTTTTTGCTAAAGTTTCGACTTGGATTTTACTTTGTGGGTCCTCAATATTTTGTCTATTTATAGTAGGAACATTATGGTCTGCGACAGCTATCGTAGCCTCTGGTCTATGAACGGGACGATTGGATAGTTTTAATCCTTCGAAAGCTTGAGGGCTAGTTACTTCATGAACTAAATGACGATCAATATATAAAAGATTAGTCCCATCTTCTCTTTGACCGACAAGATGCTCAGACCAGATTTTATCAAAAAGTGTTTTTGGGCCTTGGTTGCTCAAGATAATACTTTTAGCTTTTAGTTTCTGCCTCTTCTATTTTTTTCTCTACAGGCTTTTCATCTTTTGGCTCATCTTCAACTTTGGGTTCTTCTTGTGGTGATGATTCCTCTGATTTAGTTTCTTTAATTTCTTCTTTAGAGTTGTCTTCAGACTTAGGGGCTTCTTGAGATGAAGTTTCCTCTGTTTTGGTCTCTTTAGCTTCTTCCTTTGGTGTTTCGTCAGTTACAGGTGTATCTGATTTATTTTCTTCAGTACTAACCTCTGAAATTTCTTCAGCATCTTCGATTGTAGATACAAATTGGTTATCATCATATGATCGACCATCAGTTCTTTCTGCAATTCTTGCTTTTTTGCCAGACAAACCTCTTAGATAATATAATTTAGCTCTTCTTACATCACCAACTTTTACACGTTCGATTGAGTCGATAACATTACTGTATAATGGAAAAACCCTTTCAACACCTTCACCACTAGAAATTTTTCTAACAGTAAATGAAGAATTAAGACCGTTATTTTTTTTACCAATACAGACACCTTGAAATGCTTGTACTCTCTCTTTATTTCCTTCTTTAATCTTAACGTTAACTTTGACAGTGTCACCTGGCGCGAAGTCTGAAACCTTTGAACTTTTTAAAATCTGCTGAATTTGTGATTGTTCGTAATTTTTAATAATTTCATTCATTGTGTACTCCATCCAATATTAATATATGGGTGGTATCAGAGCGGCATATTCTACTCATTTTTGTTTTTTTTTAAATAGTTTTTAAATAAATCTGGTCTATTTTTTTCAGTATTTTCTAACGAATTTTGGTGTTTCCAAAGATCTATTTCAGCATGTTTACCACTCACGAGTATAGAAGGTACTTCTATTTCTGAATGATCAGGGGTTATCCATGGGTTTGGTCTAGTGAATTGATCATGTTCAACTAGTCCATTTTGAAATGACTCAATAGTGTGGGTATCATTATTTCCAAGAACACCAGGTTGGAGTCTCATTAACGCCTCAATAAATAATAATGATGCTATCTCTCCTCCGTTTAATATGACATCGCTCACAGAAATTTCTTGAAATTCATAATAATCAATTACTCTTTGGTCAATGCCCTCATATCTACCATTTAGTAAAATAAAATCTTGATTTAAATTATAATTAGTTAATTTTTTTTGAGTGAGTTTTTTACCTTTGGCAGAAAAACATATTTTAATACAGCTATCTAATTCATTTTTATTAAAGTTTGCTTCGATAGATTTTGAAATTATATCAGGTCTTAATACCATACCTGCGCCACCACTAAATGGTTTATCATCAACAGAGTTCGCAGATAAATCACTGTAATCTCTTATGTTGATAGTATTGATTTCGAAATGATTTTTTAACAGAGCTTTGCCCAACAAGCCATGTTGTAAAATTCCTGGAAAAACTTCCGGAAATAAAGTAAGGATATTAAATTTTAACATTAATTTTTAATTATAATTTTTTTTTCTTTAATATTTACAAATGGAAAGTTTTGCTCAGTAAATCTGAAAAATTCCTTTTTTTTACTTTTAATAAAATATATTTCCAATAAATCCCCTGCACCAAAATTTACAACTGAAGCAACCTCTCCAACTCTCTGGTCTTTATTATCAAATACCTCAAGTCCCTCTAGATCGTGGAAATAATATTCATTTCCTTTTACTGGTGATAGTTGTTCTTTTTTTAAAAAAATTTTTTTATTAACAAACTTTTCAATGTCTGTTCTATTATTTTTTTCGTCGATTGTTATAAGTGGGCTTTTTTTATCAAAAGATACTAGTTTTAAGTTAATAGTTTTTTCATTATCTAAATAAAATTTTTTAAATTGATTTACATCACGATCATCATTTAAATAACTGTGAAACCTTAGCAGACCCTTAGTTCCTTTAGGTCTGCCAATTACACCGACTTGTATGAAATGCTTCTCAAAGGGAGTCACAAGTAATTACTCTTTAGTTTCGGGTTTATCCTCTGAAACCTCAGTTGAACCATCTTCCTCTTTTGGCTCTTCTTTTGCAGGAGCTTCTTCTTTCTTTTCCTCCAGCTCAGAAGTCTCTTCTGTCTTCACCTCTTCAGCTGGTTTTTCAACTGCTGCTTCTTCAACAGGCGGTTGCTCCTCTGTGGTAGTTGCCTCCTCAGTAGGTTTTTCGTCCTCTGCTTTAGCTGCTTCTTCAGTAGCTTTTGCCTCTTCTAAAGCTTTTGATGCTGCTTCTTCTTTTGCTTTAACTCTTTCTTGAGCCTTTGCCTTTGGTAAATGCTTTTTTGTTTTCTCAGTTATTTTTGGAGCTTCCATCATTCCTAATTCAGAGAGAATTTTTTGAACTCTTTCTGTTGGCAGGGCCCCAACCTTAAGCCAATGTTCAGCTCTTTCTTTGCTAAGCATTACTCTTTCCTTGTGATCCTTGGGAACCATTGGGTTGAAGTTGCCTATTTTTTCAATGAAGTTACCGTCTCTTGGTGCTCTCTCATCTGCAACCACAATTCTATAGAAAGGTCTTTTTTTTGAACCTCCTCTTGCTAGTCTTATTTTTGTCGCCATGATTTCTCCCTTCTGTATTTATTCAATCTTTGGCATTTGGTTTCCGCCTAATAAACTTTTTATTTTATTTGCAAAACCTGGTTTTTGAGCTTGTTTCAAAAGTTTTTTAGTTTGCTCAAATTGTTTTAAAAGCCTGTTGACCTCGTGTACCTGTCTTCCCGACCCTGTTGCTATTCTTCTTTTTCTTGAAGCTTTTAGTAAATCAGGATCAACCCTTTCTTCTCTTGTCATTGAGCAAATAATTGCAATTTGATGATCAATAACTTTTTCGTCAAAATCTCCACTCTCCATCATATTTTTAATTTTGCTGACACCTGGCATGTGTGACATTAGTCCAGACATTCCTCCCATTTTTTTCATTTGAGTAAACTGTTTTAAAAGATCATTCATATTGAATTTCCCACTCATCATCTGAGATTGGAGATTTTCCATTTCTTTTTGATCAAAATCTTTTTGTGCTTTTTCAACTAATGATACAACATCTCCCATACCAAGAATTCTAGAAGCTATTCTCTCTGGGTGAAAAACTTCAAAATCTTCAATATTTTCTCCTGATCCAAAAAAACGAATTGGCAAACCTGTTTGATATTTTGCTGAAAGTGCAACTCCTCCTCTTGGGTCTGCGTCTAATCTTGTTAATATAAATCCAGTAAGTGGTGCTGTGGTGTTAAAAGACTCTACAACGCTTAGGGCTTGTTGACCCATCATTGAGTCTAAAACAAGTAAATTCTCTTGTGGTTTTGCCAGATCATGAATTGTTTTCAGTTCTAAAAGTAATTCCTCATCTGTACTAATTCGACCTGAGGTATCTATAATTAAAACATCAGATAAAAGTTTTTTACTTTGTTCAAGAGCATTATTGACAATATCTTTTATATTTTCATTTATTGGCTCAATAAACTGAATATTATTTTTTTGAGATAAAATACGAAGTTGGTCTATAGCGGCTGGTCTTCTTAAATCTGTTGACACAAGTGCTACAGATTTATTAAGAGAATTTTGACAGTAATGAGCAAGTTTTGCAATTGATGTTGTTTTACCTGCACCCTGCAGACCACACATTAAAAAAGTTGAGGGTTTATTTTTAAAGTTTAACTCGCTACTTTGAACACCAAGTATTTCTGTTAGTTCATCACTTACTATTTTAATTATTTGTTGTCCTGGCTGGACGTTTTCAATTACTTTTTGGCCAAGTGCTTTTTCTTGGATTTTTTTAATAAGATCTTTAGATACTTTAAGAGAGACATCTGCCTCTAACAGAGCAACTCTAACCTCTCGCAGGGTTGTCTCTAAATCTTTTTCAGTGATAGCGCCTTTATTTGAAAGACCTTGAAAAATTCCAGTTATCTTATTTGTTATATTTTCTAACATTTAAAAAATAAAAAAAATCGGCGAATGATACTCATCGGCCGACTAATTTTTCCTTTATTTAGTGAGGAATTTATATCACTATAGTTGGTCTATGAAAATACCTTTTATGAAAGCTCAAGGAGCAGGAAATGACTTTATTATTGTGGATAAAAACGTTGATTTCATTAGAAAGTCAAAAAAGGTTATTAAAAGACTTTGCGACAGGCGTTTTGGGGTAGGTTGCGATCAATTAATTCTATTAAAAAAAATCAGTTCATATTATCAAGTTACATTTTATAACTCAGATGGCTCACTTGGGAAA
>CABYRQ010000020.1 GCA_902521485.1 uncultured Alphaproteobacteria bacterium
TTTATTTGATTAAGAGAGACCTAGTAATAACTTTTTTACAATTGGTATTTTTTTCTAAAAGTAAATCACACTTTTCCGATAACACTAATATTAAGTTTATGGATAAATTAATATTTATTCCCCATCCATTTTTAAATTGGTCATTAAACCCGTATTATAGAAATTCAGATAAAGAACTAGTCCATACAAAAGAGGGTTTTCGTAAGACCTTTGATGATAATTCAATAATGGATCATTTAAGTAAAAATAATTCTACTTATAAAATTGTTTGTATAGGGGGCAGTACAACACATTGTAGTGATATGGATGACTACAGAGACTCTTGGCCTGCATTACTGCACAATAAATTAAATAAAAATGATAATTTTACTGTAATAAATTTTGGAGTAGGCGCATGGTCGACTATACAAAGTCAGATTAGATGTCTCACTTGGTTTAAAAAAATTAAACCTAATCTTTTAATCTTCTATCAATGTAAAAATGATATAACACCTTTAATGAATGGTTCTTTGAGTGAAAAAGAAATATTACCAGACTATCAAAATATAGTTTCACAATTTAGTGAAAAGTTTTTTGTTCAAATGCCCAAAATATTCTTACTTGTACCATTACTATCACTTATTTATCTGTTGAGATTTATTTTTATAAATAGAGTTGGTTTACTAAATATATACAAACCAAAAGCTGAACAAAATCCTATTGGTATGAATAGGTTGAATAAAGAATTTATAGACTCAATTTACTTTAGGCATTCTGTTATTATTAAAATGTGTAAAGAAATTAATTGTAGGGTTCTTTACGTTCCTGAAATTGTTACTGATGGTATATATAGAGATATTTTAAAAAATGAAATTTATCATAATTTTGAAGATAAGCTGAAACTTAATGAAAACTTAGAGATATTTGATATTGATCCACTAATTCCAAAATCAAAAGAATTTTTTTGGGATAAAATGCATTTTACAAAGAAAGGCAATCAATTATTTTCTGATATTTTAACCAATAAAATATTAAAAAGTTATAGTGAATAAAGAAAATATAATACTAGGTATTTCTGCTTTTTATCATGACTCTTCAGCAGCTCTAATTATAAACTCAAAAATTTCATCAGCATGTCATGAAGAGCGCTTTACTAGAATAAAATTTGATAATTCTTTTCCAGTTAATTCAATTAATTATTGTTTAAAAAATGCAAATCTAAATGAGGAAGACATTGATTTTATAATTTTTTATGAAAATCCAGACTTAAAATTAGATAGATTAGTCAAAACATTTTCATTTTTTAGACCACTAAAAATTTTTAAAAATTTTAGAACAATTAAAAATTGGTTAAATACTAAATACAATTTCCATAGTTACATAAAGAAATATTTACCAAAATTTAATGGTAAAATTCTATTTTCAGAGCACCATATTAGCCATGCTTCCTCGGCATTTTATCCATCTCCTTTCGAGGAGTCTGCTATTCTAGTTGTTGATGGTGTTGGAGAGTGGGCTTCATCTTCAATCGGATATGGTAAAGGAAATAAAATTAAAATAATAAAACAACAAAATTTTCCTAATTCGATTGGTATACTTTACAGTGCTTTCACAAGATATCTAGGCTTCAAAGTTTTATCAGGTGAATATAAACTTATGGGTCTAGCACCATATGGTAACCCAAAATATACCGAAATTATTGAGAATGAAATTGTCAAAATAAACGATGATGGCTCTATAATTGTTAATCCAACTTATTTTAATTTTTTAGATGAGCATAAAATATTTAATTCTAAATTTGATAAATTGTTTAATAATCTTTTTCGTAACCCTAAGGATGAAATAATACAAGATCATTGTGATTTGGCAGCTTCAATCCAAAAAATAACTGAAAAAATACTCCTTAAAATGAGCAGTTATGCTTGTAAAATTACATCATCAGGTAATTTATGCCTTGCAGGAGGAGTAGCTTTAAATTGCGTGGCTAATGCTAAAATTTTAAAACAGCAAAATATAAAAAATATCTGGATACAACCTGCCTCTGGTGATGCAGGTTGTGCTTTGGGTGCAGGTTTATATTACAATTTTAACGAAATTGAAAACAAAAGAAATACTTCAATTAATTTACAACAACACTCTTTACTTGGTCCAATTTATAGTAATGAGGAAATTAAACATTATTTAGATTCCTATTCATTTAAGTATACCAAAAATGATATAGAAACCTCTCTAGATATAATTTCAAAATCACTACAAGAGGGAAAGGTTATTGGATTATTTCACTCAAAAATGGAATACGGACCTAGGGCACTAGGTAATAGAAGTATTATTGGAGATCCAAGGGTAAAAGATATGCAAAAAAGAATGAATTTAAAAATTAAATTTAGAGAGTCATTCCGACCATTTGCACCAGCTGTTTTGAGGAGTCAGTTATCAAAATGGTTTAAATTTGATCAATCAAGTCCGTATATGCTAATTACCTCTGAAGTAATTGATAATATTAAAATATCGCAAGATATAAACAAAACTTCATCAAATATTCTTGAAAACATAAACGCTATAAGATCAAGTTTGCCTGCTATAACACATGTAGATTTTTCTGCAAGAATACAAACTGTTGAAGACTCTAACGACTCAGTTTTTACAAAAATATTGCAAAAATTTTATAAAGATACTGGATGTCCAGTTTTGATAAATACCTCATTCAACATAAGAAGTGAACCAATTGTATCTTCACCATATGATGCATTAAAATGCTTTATGAATACAGATATGGATCTATTATTTATTGGTGATTTTATTTTGTTTAAAAATCATCAAGGCGATAACTTGAAGGACAAAAATTTTAAAGAAAGTTTTGAATTAGATTAAAATATGAAAATTTATTCAATGATACCTGCGAGAATAGGAAGTGAAAGATTAAAATTTAAAAATTTAAGTATGCTTGAAGGTAAACCATTAATTTATTATGCAATTAAAGCCTCTCAAAATGCAGATATTTTTGACCAAATTTATATAAATTCTGATAATCAAATATTTGAGAAAATTTCAAAAAGATATGGATGCAAATTTTACTTAAGAAAAAAATCTTTAGGTGGATCAAATATTAAATCAGATCAAGTGGTTTATGATTTTTTTAAAAATAATGATTGTGAAATTTTAATGTGGGTTAATCCAATTGCTCCTTTGATCAAAACAGATGAGATTAAAGAAACATTAAATTATTTTTTAAGTAATCAATGCAATTCTTTAATTACTGTTCATAAAAAATATGCCCATAGTCTTTTGGAAAATAAACCTATTAATTTCAAGTTTAATGAGGTTTTTTCAAAGACACAAGACTTGAAACCAATTGTAATTATGAATTATAGTTTGATGATGTGGACAAAAAAATCTTTCATGAAAAGTTATGAAAGAAAAGGCCATGCTATTCTTCATGGCAAAAGAGGCTTCTATGAAATTTCAAATAATTCTGCACTAAATGTAAAATATTCTGAAGATTTACTTTTAATCTCAAAAATAATGAAATCAAATAAAAAGAAATTTGATAATAAAAAAATTGCTTACGATAGAATAATAAATGTTAATTAAAAAAAAACATATCTTAGATCTAAAGAGAAAAAGAATTGGTGAAAATAGAGATTACTCATCAAAAAATATATTTATTGATAGAAATGAAAGGTCTGTTGATTTTGATGAAAAGTTTTATAATAAATTTAAAAATAAAGTAAAAAATATTAACAGATATCCCAATTTAGATAAAATATATAAGAAATTATCTAAATTCATTAGTGTAAATGTTTCAAATCTATTCATTACTGATGGAGTTGCTGGAGGAATTAGAATTCTAATTGAAATTTTTACTAAGCCTAAATATTCTAATATAATATTTTTTCAACCATCATTCGCTTTGTATGATGTATATGCAGATTTATTTCAACTCAAAAAAAAAATAATAAACTACAATATAGATGATGACCGCATTATTGATAGGGTTATTGCTTTAGCTGACAATAAAACCTCTATAATTTTTTTTCCTATTCCTGATAATCCCATTGCGAAAAATATATCAATTAAAGATTTAAAAAGATTAATATCTTTTTGTGAAAAAAAGAAAGTCATTCTTGCACTTGATGAAGTTTATAGCGATTACGGTCCTTTTTCACTTATTAGAGAATGTCACAAATATAAATATCTAGTAATTTTAAGATCATTCTCCAAATCTTATGGAGCAGCAGGTATAAGATTTGGTTTTGTAATTTCTAGTAAATACATTAATTCATATCTTAGTAATTATAGATCAGCATATGAAACTAATACTTTAACTATGCTTTTCGCAGAGACTATTATGGAAAATACTAAAATTAAAAATGAATATGTTAATGAGATCAATGCCTCAAGAAAAAAATTGAAAAAAACTTTAGAGAATTTAAATTTAAAATATCACGATAGTAATTTTGGTAACTATATATTCGTATATTTCAAGAAAATTTCCACGAAAAAAATTTTTGTAAATTATTTATTAAAAAAAAATATTTATATAAGAGATAGTTGGAAAAATAATTTTGACAAGGGTGTATCAATTACTTTATCCGATTTAAAAACTACAAATAAGCTAGTAAAGCATTTAAAAAATATAAATATAATTGATAAATAAAAGTGATTTTATAGTTATAGGTGCTGGAGTTGTAGGTTTAGCTACATCTTTAAAATTATTAAAACAAAATTACTCAGTTTTGCTTTTAGAAAAAAATTCTTCTTATGGTCTAGTCTCTTCAAGTCACAATTCTGGCGTCATTCACTCTGGGGCATATTATCAAACAGGTTCTCTGAAACATCTTCTTTCAATTAAAGGAAAAAATCTAATTTATGAGTATTTAAATAAAAAAAAAATACCATTTAAAAAAACGGGCAAATTATTTATATCTTTAAGTAAAAATAATGAATCTCTAAATAAATTGTATGAAATTTCAAAAAAAAATGGATTAAATGATCTAATTTTTATAAATAAAAATCAAATTCAGAATATTGATAGTAAGATTAGGGTTAACGAAGCTTTATTATGCCCTAGTTCAGGTATATTGGACCAAAAACAATTATTAAATTCTCTTTACGAGGATTGTAAATACTTTCCAAAATTTAAGTTATACAGCAGTCAAATCATCAAAGATATTGAAGTAAATAATAATATAAAAATAATATCTAATAACATCATCTTTGAAGGTAATTACTTAATTAATTCTTCAGGATTAAATGCACCAAATTTTCTCAGAGATAAAATTGGTTCTGTAGAGGGTATTTCTTCTTATCCTGTAAAAGGAGCATATCTTAGACTCGCTAATCCTACAAAATTAAATACCATTATATATACTTCGCTAAATCCAGGTGACATAACTGAAAGAGTTGATGCAACACCAACTTTAGATAATAATATTATTTTTGGACCTAGCATTGAAAATAAAGATTTCAATCCAGAAGTTATTATAAATAAATTCAAACCTGTCATAAAAAAATATTTAGATATTGATTATGAGGATCTTGTTTACGATTATTATGGGACTAGACCAAAAGCTAAAAAAGATAATGAAATTATAAAAGATTTTTTATTTTTAAAAAGTCATAAAAATATTTTAAACTTAGTAAATATTGAGTCACCCGGCCTTACAGCTTGCCTTTCAATTGCAGACTATATTTTTGAAAACTATATATGAATATAAAATTTGCAAAAAATTTATCTCTCTTCAAGAAATATGAATATAAAATTTTTAAAATATCCAATGATACTAAATTTGATAATCAACTAAATATTGCTGATTTAAAAAAAAATTTAATTATTTCATTTGATGATTTTAAAAAAATTGGTGTTCATGATTTTTCATACTTTAATATTAATTTTATCAAAGCATTATTAGATAAAAAATGTATTGGATTCATCATCTTTCATAAAGATAAATTAGTCCATATCCGATGGATGTCAGTATCAAAAAATACTCATAAATTTGTTGATGATATTTCTTTTCACAAATATGAAAAAAATGGGTTATTTGGTGTTTGGGGAAATGCTTTTACTAATCCAAATTATAGAGGATTGGGTCTAAATAAAATATCAATTTCTGAATGTATTAAATTTTTAAGAGAAAAAAACTTTAAATTTTCATTTGCTTCAGTCAGGTCTAATAATCAAAATAATATAAAAACGTATATCAAAATTAAAAAATGTTATATTTATCATACTATGATAATTAAATTTCTTTGGTTTAGGTTTATTTTTTAAGATGAATTTATTTATATTAGGAGATGGTTCTTATGTTACAGGAAGAAAAACATCTGAATATGGAGTTATTTTTCCGGCTATTTGTGAATTTATTAATGAGAATAACAATGTTAATAGCATAACTTTTTTTAGTAATTCGAAATTGGGTCAAAATCAGGCCAAAAAAAAAATAAATTCTATTTTAAAAAAAACTCAAACAAAAACTGACGTCAGCTATGTGCTAGGTTTTAGTAATATGAAAAATATAATAAATAAATATAAATCAGACTCATTAAATTGTGCATTTGTGTGTACACCGGATCATACTCATTACAATTTTATTAAGGCTATGCTTAAAAATAAATTACATACTTTTTCTGTAAAACCATTTGTATTAAAAACTGATCATGCATTAAAATTAATTAAAATTCAAAAGAAATATAATTTAATCTCTTATGTAGATTTTCATAAAAGGTTTGATTTTCAAAATATAATAACAAAAGATAAAATTTTAAATAAAAAGATAGGGCACGTTTTAAATATAAATGTTTCATATAGCCAAAAAAAAATTAATCCTGAAATAAATTTTAAAAAATGGGCTAATAAAACAAATATATTACAATATTTAGGAATCCATTATATAGATCTTACTTTTTTTATGACTAAAGCAAGACCTAAAAGAGTTATGGCTGTTGGACAAGTAAATTATTTAAAATCAAAATTAAAAAAATATATTTACGATTCTATTCAATGCATAATTGAATGGGAGGATAAAAATAAAAAAATTTTTACACAAACTTTATCTGTTAACTGGATAGATCCGAATTCATCTTCAGCTATGTCAGAACAAAATTATACTATAACAGGATCTTTCGGTAATATAAACTGCGAACAAAAAAAGAGAGGCTTAACTATAACAACCGATGGTAATGGGATAAATGATATCAACCCAGATTTTTGTATAAATTATTCAATAGGTAAAAAATTAAAATTCGATGGTTATGGAATAAAATCAATTAAAACATTTCTTTATGATGTGATAAATTTTCAAAATAAAAAAACTAGTTTAAAAAATATTGAGGAAACTAGACCAACTTTCAGTCAATCATTAGTTTCAACTAAAGTCATTGATGCAGCAAATAAAAGCTTAAAATCTAAATCAAGGTGGGTTTTCATCTAAAATAATGAGGTATTTATCTAAGCAGAGAGTTTATTCAATCTGCTATAAAATATTAAAAAGCGCAAATGTGAATAATTATTCAGCAAAGGCTGTTGCTGAGGGTTTAACATATGCCTCTCTAAGGGGTATAGACTCACATGGTTTAAGATTAATATGTCATTACTACCATTCTGCAAAAAGTGGAAGAAAAAATATTAATCCAAAGATGAACATTTCTAAAAAATTTCCGACATTATTATCATTAGATGCTGATCATGCTTTTGGGCATGCCGCAGGTTCTTATGCGATTGAACATGGCTCAAAAATTGCAAAAAAATTCGGTATTTGTGCAGTTTCTGTTTTTAATTCCTCACATCCTGGAGCTTTATCATCTATTGTGTCAAAAGTTGCCAAAAAAAATTTAATTGGTATTGGTTTTACCAATGCTGATGCTTTATTATTATCTCACAATTCAAAAAAGCCCTTTTTTGGTACCAATCCATTATGTTTTGTTGCCCCAAAAAAAAATAAAAAAGAACCTTTTTGCCTTGATATGGCTACATCAAAAATAACATGGAATAAACTAAATATTTTAAAAAAAAATAAAATGAAATTAGATAAGAATCTAGCTGCAGATATTAATGGAGAGTCAACAGTTTTTCCCAACTTAGCCAAATCACTTTTTCCAATAGGTGATTACAAAGGCTATGGTTTAGCTGCTATGGTTGAAATACTATGTAGTATTTTGTCAGGTATGCCGTATGGACCACAGTTATTACCAATGTTTACTTCAGATATTAATAAAAAACGTTTTATATCTCAATTCTATATTATCTTGAGAAATGATTTTGTCATTTCAAGTAAAGATTTTATTCACAACATTGAAAATATGTCTAAACAAGTCACTAACTCTCCCTCCAAGAAAAATAGTAAAGTATTACTACCTAACCACCCAGAGATACAATTTATGAAAAAAAGAAATAAAACAGGTATCCCAATTAATAAAGAATTAATTGAAGAGATTAATTATATTATTTCTGAAAATAATATACCCTTAAAAACTTTATGATATGGTAGAAACATCAATTATTATTAGAACCAAAAATGAAGAACGATGGATTAATAGTTGCCTTAAAGCAATTTTTTCTCAAAAATACAAAGATTTTGAAATCATTATTGTTGATAATGATAGTACCGATAAAACATTAGAGAAAGTCAAAAAATTTGGAATTTCCAAAATAATAAAAATTAAAAATTATTTACCAGGTTTTGCATTAAATAAAGGTATTAGAAAATCAAATGGAATTTTTATTGTAGCTATTTCTGCACATTGTATACCTACAAATAATCTATGGCTATCTACATTAGTTAATTCAATTAAGGAAGATAAAAATTATGCGGGCGTTTATGGTAGACAACAGCCTATGTCATTTTCTAGTAATTCAGATAAAAGAGATTTAACAATTGTATTTGGTCTTGATAGGAAAATTCAATTTCGCGATAATTTTTTTCATAATGCAAATTCAATTATAAAGAAAAGCTGCTGGAAATTAGTAAATTATGATGAAAAAGCTACAAATATAGAGGATAGAATTTGGGCTCAAGAAATGATTAAAAAAAATTATAGAATTCTTTATGAGCCAAGGGCCTCTGTTTATCACTATCATGGTATACATCAAGAAGGAAATAACGAGAGATTAACTAACATAGTAAACATAATTGAAAAAATTGACTCAAAATATAAAACTGGAAAGATTAACCCAAAAGACCTTGAAATATGTGCTGTCATACCTGTTAGGGGCGACTCAAAGAAAATTGGTAAAAAAAAATTAATTGATTTAACTATTGATGTTTTAAAAAAATCTAAATTTATAAGTAGAATAGTATTAAGTACTGATAATAAAAAATTAGGATCTTACTCATTAAAAACAGGAGTTGATGAAGTAATTTATAGACCAAAGGAACTCTCTGAAAATTATGTAAACTTAGAAATTGTTCAAAAATTTACTTTAAATAAACTGGAGTCAAATAATTACTATCCAGATCTGATATTACATGTTGAAGAGACATATCCATTTAGACTTAAAGAGGACATAAATTCAATAATTTTAAAGTTAGTAAAAAATAACTTTGATAGTGTAATTTTAACAAAGTCAGAAAATAACTGGATTTGGGCTGAAAAAAATGGTGAGTACCAAAGAATGGATTATGGCGACATTCCCAGAGTATATCAAAATAAAACTATTATAGGTTTGCATGGCCTTGGCTTGCTGACTAGACCTGAGTTTATAAGGGATGGAAGATTTTTAGGGAATAAAATTGGTTTATTAAACTCAAGACATCCTCTTGCAAATTTAGAAATTCGCACAAAAGACTCCTTGTCAATTCTGAAAAAAATTATTTAAATCAATTAGGTGACAGATAAAAACTTATTAATAGTAAATAGTAATAAAGATATTAGTTTTGTACTTAAGAAAAAAATATCCAGTAAAATTAAAAT
>CABYRQ010000021.1 GCA_902521485.1 uncultured Alphaproteobacteria bacterium
GAATTTAAATGATCATTTGAAATAAATTTTGATATCAAATTTTTAATTTCGTCAGAAATTTCACTATATTTTTTTATATTTTTATTTAAATTTCTTTTGTTTATCAGTTCCTCGTATTCATTTTCACTTGGATTTAAAGTTTTAATTTTATTATTTTTAATTTTTAGCAGTTCTAGTTTCTCTTTTATATTTTTTTCATTATTTAAATGAGCTAAATAGATATTCTTTGAATTTTTAAATTTTTCAAATTCTAAATTTAAATTATCTTTTTTAATACTTCCTATATTGTCTATAAATTTAAGAAAATATCTGTTATCAAACAGTTCTTGCTGCTCAAAATTTTCTTGAAATTCAATAACATTTTTTAGTATTTCTCTAACATTGTTGAGAGGTTTTATCTCACCATTAATTAACAATTTTGACTTTTGACTAGAGTTTATTTGTCTTTCTACAATTAAATAATCATCATCTATGCTAATATTTAATTCATCAAGATTTTTTTTAATTGAATTGTTAATTTCGAAGACTGCTTTTATGGAGGAAACTTCATTATCTTTTAAATTAAGATTTGTATAATTTTTTCCACCTACTGCTAATTTTAGTCCTTCAATAATAATAGATTTACCTGCACCTGTTTCTCCTGTAAATGCATTAAAACCATTAATAAAATCTATAGATATTTTTTTTATCAAAAGAAAATTTTTAATTTCTAGCGATACTAACATTAAATTATTTTATAGTTTGAATTGTAAAATCATCAGAATTCATTTTTCTTTCTTGTCGAATAATTTTAATGGGATTCAACTTTTCAAACCATTTTTCGTCATTTTTTATTTCCTCTAAGCCAACAATGATATTATATGATTTTTCATACCACTCACTATTTGGAAAATTATATGCTAAAATTGAAGAATACTTTTTAGCTAATTCATACTCATCGATTGAGTAATATATCCTACTCATTAAAAATAATGTCTCTTCTATCGAAAAACTTGAACTATGATTTTCGAATATATCATTTAAATATAGTAATGATCCATTAGTATTTTTTCTTTCGAAATAATACTTGGCAATTTTTAATTTATTTGCAGCCAAGTTGTCATTAATTAATCTTATTTTGGTAATAATATCTATCTCATACTTACTATTTGGATATGCATTTAAAATAAAATTAAATTTTTTTAATGCTATTTCAGAGTTTTTTTGTGAGTAACTAGTCTTTTTCATTACAACGTAATATGACATTGCCTCTAAATAATTAGCATAAACTATATCTTTACTACCTGGATAATATTTTTTGTACATTTCAGCAAGAACTCTTGTCTTCTCATAATCTTTTTTTAAAAAGTTTATATAAGCAGTTAAAAGAATACTTTTCTTTGCGAATGAGCTACTTGGATAAAGAACTTCTATTTTGTCAAGTTCAATTAGTGCTAAATCAAGCAGTCCAGACTCAATATGCTGATTAGCTAAGTTAAATAATTCATAATCCTTAAGTGAATTATTATCATAAAGACTTTGATCATTTTTATTTTCATCATTATCATATGAAGTGCAAGAAACTATAAATACTGAGATAAATACAAGAATCTGTTTTTTCACGAATGAATTATAGCTTTAGAAAAAAAAATAAAATAGTTAAATATGTAGTAATTCATTACACTGGTATGAAAAGTCTTAATTTAGCATACCAAAAACTGTTAAGTGAAAAATCCAATGTAAGTGCGCATTACTTGATTTCAAGGAATGGTAATATATTCAACTTACTATGCCCAAGTATAAAAGCTTGGCATTGTGGAAAATCCAAATGGAAAAAAAATAATAATATTAATGATTATTCAATTGGAATTGAACTTGAAAATAAAGGTCATGAATTTGGATATGCAAATTTTACAAATAACCAATATTTATCTTTGAAGAGATTAATAAATTTTATAAAGAAAAATTTTAATATATTTGACGAAAATATTATTTTTCATTCCGATATTGCCCCAAATAGAAAACAAGATCCTGGGGAAAAGTTTTTTATAAAAAAAATTGGCATTAATAGATTTAATTACAAAAAAAATTTAGAAAAAAAATACAATCTTTATGAATTATTAATTTTATATGGTTTCCACAAATACTATGTAAAAAAATATAAAAAATCTTGTATTTGTGCAGTCAAAAGATCATTAAACTATGAAAAAATCACATCTACCCAGTCAAAAAAATTTCTTAAAGATTTTTATAATTTATTATTTTGTTAATTTTATGTATTATATATTTGGGTAGTGTGCAGTCGCTTTGTTTGTCAAAGAGGAAAGTCTGAGCTCGCGTAGAAAGTGGTATCGGATAACATCCGTCGAGGGTAACCTTAGGGAAAGTGCAACAGAAATAAACCGCCGTAAGGTAAGGGTGAAATGGTGAGGTAAGAGCTTACCGGATATTTAAAAAATATCGCAATATGTAAACCCTATCACGAGTAAGATCAAATAGAGGCTAAAACTATTTCTACAGTTGGCCTGGGTTGATCGCTAGAATTAATTAGTAATAGTTAATCTAGATAAATGACTGCAATTTTCATTAATACAGAACTCAGCTTATAGCTACCCATTACTATTTACTATTATTTAAAAATCCCATATAATCCCATAAAATACCATGTTAATGTTTTTATCTTCTTTCTATGGCATTATTGACTCAAAAAATAGGGTTGCTATTCCATCTTCTTTTAGATCGATAATTAAAAACACCAAAGAAAAAACATTTATATTTAAAAGTTTGAAGTATGAATGTCTTGAAATACATTTATCTTCCAAAATTAATTCATTAGTAAAAAGTTTTGACGAAAAAGATTTTTTTTCAAAAAAAAATGATCATTTTAAAACTGCTATACTCTCTGATTTAGAGGAAATTACAATCGATAAAGAGGGTAGATTTATAGTAAAAGAAAACCTTCAAAAATTTTCTAAGTTGTCAAAAGATATCATATTTATAGGTAAAGGAAATTACTTTGAAATTTGGGAAAAAAAATTAGGAGAAAATCATAAAAAAATTTCTAGAGCAAAATTCAAATGATATTTGATAATCACATTCCTATTATGACCAACGAAATTTTATCATTCATTGATGGAAAAAAAAATTTATCAATTTTAGATTGTACATTTGGAGGAGGTGGGCATTCAAAAATATTTTTAGAAAAAGGTCATTTTGTTACAGCTATCGATCAAGATAATAATTCATTAAAGATAGCAAATATGTTAAAGAATAATTTCTCAAATATTTCTTTTCATAAATCAAATTTTAAAGATATTGATTTATTGAAGCTTAAATTCAAAAAATTTAATTTTATAATTCTTGATCTTGGTTTTTCATCTAATCAATTGGACAACAATAATATTGGCTTATCATTCAAAATAAATGCTGATTTGAATATGAACTACCTTTGTAGCGATTTAGATGCATATAAAATATTAAACCATTATGACGAAGAAGATCTTAATAGAGTATTTCATTTATATGGTGAAATTAACCAAGCTGAAAAGTTATCCAAATTTATTATTCAACAAAGATCTATTAAAAAGATTAAAACTAACTTTGAATTTATTGAAATTTTGAGAGATAGTGGAGTTAATTTTAGGTCAAAAAAAATACATTTCGCAACCCAAGCGTTTCAAGCTTTAAGGATTGAAGCAAACAATGAATTAGAAAACCTTCTAATATTTTTAAAAAAGGTACATAAATACATGCAAATAGATGGACATTTAGCAATAATTTCTTTTCATAGCCTAGAGGATAGAATAGTTAAAAATTTTTTCAGAGATAATAAAGTAAAAAAAAATAATAAATTTCATAATAATGAAAATTGGGGTTTTGAAATTTTAACTAAAAAACCAATTACTGCATCAAAGCATGAAATAATTAAAAATAATCGATCTAGATCTGCAAAGTTAAGAGTTGGGAGATTTATAAATTGATTAATTATATTACTAAATTCTTTTTGATATTTATTTTTATCATTTTATTTTTAAGTTTTAAAAATCAAACAAAAATAATGGAAAATGATTTATCTAACCTAAAAAAAAATTATGACAAAGAACTTCAAATCCTAATTGATAAGGAAATACTTTTAACTAAACAAATTAATAAACTAAAAATAAATGATATTAATAATCTAAAGTTTACTGAAGATAATAAAATTATTAAATTCAATAGAAATGAGTTTGACGACTTTACCATTATAAAGGTCAATTATGTTCAACCTGAGTAATGAGACAGACTATAAATTACTTTCTAAAACAAAAAATTATTACAATTTCTTTATTTCAACAATCTTATTCCTTTTTATTGCTGTTTTTGTCCGATTAATTATTTTAAGTTTAGATAATGAAACATATAATTCTAAATTTAGCTTAAAAGATACATCTCTAAACAAATTACCGACTATTTACGATTACAATAAAAAAACTTTAGCATACTCAAGTTTTAATTATTCAATCAAAAATATTAAAAATAAAGTAGAATATTTAAAACGAGATGTACCACTAAAAGATATTTTAAAATTAATTTATGAAGGTGATCCTTATATTAAGTTTGAAAAAATTCTCACTAGAAAGTATCCATATAGTTCTATAACTAACAATATAATCGGCCATACAAATATCGAACATCAAGGAGTATCTTTAATTGAAAAATATATAGACAAATATAATAATGATATTGATTTATCTTTAGATATTCAGATACAAAAGAAAATATATGACTCTTTATCTAAAGACATAATTAATTTAAGGCCAGATTATGCCATGAATGTTTTAATCGACCTAAGTTCCGAAGAGATTGTTAGTAATGTTTTTTTAGATAACAGGGACTCTAATATGTTTGATCAAACACTATTACCATTAAAGGATTTGAAATATGATTTTGGATCTGTTTTTAAAACATTTACAGTTTATTCTGCTCTAAAAAATCAGAAAATCGAATTAAATGAGTACTTTGATGTAGATCAACCCGTATATATTGGAGATAAAATAATTAATGACTATCCAAGAAACAGTAATATACCAATGCAAGTAAAAGATATATTAAAAAAATCTTCAAACAGGGGAGCGATTTTAATAAGAAGAAATTTAGATTGTCAAAATGAATTTAAATTTGATTTAGATCAAATAGGTCTTTTAAAATCTGCAGGAATTGGATTTGGCTTAATATCTGTTGAGCCAACTGTAAATAATTTTAAAGGAAGATACTGTGATAATATTCCTTTTGGTTATGGTTTATCTGTAACTCCTATACAATTAATAAATGCTTATGGAAAAATAATAACTGGTAGAAATAATTTTGAAGCTACTTTTGAAAAACAAAAAAAGAGAAATAAAAATCAATATAATCAAATTTCTAGCACTATAAACAAATTACTATTTTATGCTAATGATACAAACAATGATCTTTATAATGACTTTTTAGTTGCTGGTAAAACAGGTACAGCTGATCAAAGTACTTCTAACGGAGAAAAAATCCAAAATGTTACGTACGTTAGCTTTTTCCCATACAATAATCCAAAATATTTAAATTTAATATTCATGCAAAACCCTAAAGAAAAGTATGGTGAATACATGACTGCCGGAAATACAGTAAAACCTGCATTTTTTAATATTTTGAAAGAAATTTATATGTACCTTGATTTATCTATAGTTAATACTAAGGGCACAGATATTTAATGAACTTATATGATTTAAAAGATCGTGGCTATAATATTGCCACAAATTGGCAGGAATGTAACACAAAATCTATATTCATATTAATTACTAATGATATTAAAAAGTTTTTAAACTATATAAGTTTAGCGTCAAAAAAGAAATGTAAATATATTATTTGTGATATTAAATTTAAAAAAAATATAAAACAAAAACAAATTAAATTTTTTTTTTATAAAAAACAAAATGATTTGTTTGAAATAGCAAAAATATTTTATAGTTTAAATAATCTTAAAATCGTATTTGTAACAGGTACAAATGGTAAAACTTCTATTGCCTACGGTGCAAATAAATTATTTAATATCAACGGTAATAAGTCCTGTTATATTGGAACATTAGGTTTTTATATTAATTCAAAAAAAATAAAGAAATTAAAAAACACTACACCATCATACTTTGAAATTCTTAATTTACTTAAAATAGCAATTAACAATAGAGTTAAATTCGTATTTATCGAAGTTTCTAGCATTGGGTATAGTGAAGGTAGAATTGGAAATTTAAAATTTGATTACTGTATTTTAACAAATTTAAAATCTGATCATCTTGATTATCATAAAAACTTAAGAAGCTACCATTTAGCAAAAGTTAATATTATTAAAAATCATATTTCAAAAAACTCAATTTTGTTTTTTCAAGATGATTATTTAAAAAATAAATTTAAAAACTATAATCAAATATTTACTCAAAGTAACTTTTTATCAAAAAATAAAATTTCAATAGTCCATAAAAGAACAGGTAAATTTATTATATCTACAAAAAATAGATCCTATCAAATTGATACCTTTAACGATTATATGATCAAAAATATTATAACTATTTTCATGGTATATAAAAAAATATTTAAACAACTCCCATTAAAGATGAATAAATCAGTATTTCCACCTGGAAGATCAGAAGTTGTTTTCAATAAAAAAAACAAAATCATAATTGTAGATTATGCTCATTCAAAAGATGCTTACGAAAATTTATTATGCAAATTACCCTTTTTAGATATGAATATAATTATAATTTATGGATGTGGTGGGGACAGAGATAAAATTAAAAGACCACAAATTGCTAAAGTTGTCTCAAAATATACTAACTTACAAATTATAACAGATGATAATCCAAGAAATGAAGACCCGGCTTCTATTAGAAAGTCACTTATGAAATACTCATCTAACCCAATTGAGGTGCCAAATAGAAGAAAGGCAATAAAATTTGGTATTAGTTATATAAAAAAAAATGATGGTATTTTGATTATAGCTGGTAAGGGACACGAGGATACACAAAATTATAGAGACAAACACTATTTATTTAATGACAGATTAATTTCATCTAAATATGCGAAAAATTTATAAAATTATTTATCAGTTAAAATCAAAATACAAATCCAACATAGTTTTTGATACAAGACTTTTAAAAGAAAATGATATTTTTATAGGTCTAAAAACTAAAAATAATGATGGTAACTTGTATTATAATGATGCTATTGAAAAAAAAGCATCTTTGGTAATTGTAAATGTAAAATACAAACACCCCAAATTATTTTATACAAAAGATACTCAATTATTTATCAAAAACTTTTGTCAATTTGTAATTGACTCTTATAAAGGTAAAATTGTTGCTATAACCGGATCAGTAGGTAAAACAACATTCAAGGAAAATATTTATCATATACTAAAAAATAATAATTTTAATACATACAGGTCTTATAAAAATTATAATAATATTCAGGGATTACAGTTCTCTATTATGAATATGAATTTGAGCAGCAATTACTCTGTATTTGAATTAGGTATTAATGGCTCCAATGAAATGACTAATCTAATTAAAACTTTACGACCACATTATTGCCTAGTAACAGGTATTGAAAATTCTCATATTGGTAACTTCAGAAATTTTAATCATCTTATAGATAATAAATTAAAAATTTTTAACTCAAAAAGACTAATTATGGGGTTAATTAATTATAATTACGACTCCCGATATATAAAAAGTAAAATTAACTCTAAAGTAAGATTTATAAATGTTAATAATTTAAACAAATATATACGCAAAAATAAAAAAAATTTCTCAATTGATTTTAAGTATAATAAAAAAAAATATTTGATTAACTCGTCTAAGGGAGATTTTTGTATTAATATAGCTATAATTTCTTTTTTATTTATTAAATCGTTCATTAAAAAAATAAAACTTAATAACTTTTTTTATGATGAATCAATTATTGAGTTTAGGGGTAAACAAGTTCAAACCTTTATTGGAAATAAAAGGGTTTGTTTTTATGATCATAGTTACAATGCTAGTCCATTTTCTCTTAATAAACAAATCCTTATATTTAATGAGAGAAACATTAAACAAAAGGTTTATATTTTGGGAGCAATGAAAGAACTGGGGTCTCAATCTGATTTTTTTCACATACAAATAATTAAATTAGTTATCAACTTAAATTTAACGAAAATTATATTTATAGGAGAAGAATTCTATAAGTTCAAAAAAAGATTTAATAAACTCATTTTTTATAAAAACTACATCCCAGCTGTTAAATATTTGAATAAAGAAATTGACAATATAAAAAATATATTTGTTATGGGGTCAAGATCAAATCAACTAGATAGGTTAATAAAAGAATATGTTAAGTGATCTATTATTTTCTTTTAAAGACTCAGAATTCTTATTTAATTTATTTGGTTATATTTCTTTTAGATCAGGCTTATCTTTAGTTTCATCATTTTTTATTGTTTTAATATTAATGCCACACTGGATCAAACTACAATGTAGAATCTTTCCAAGTGGACAACCTATACGAAATGATGGCCCACAAACACATTATCATAAGAAAGGAACACCAGCATTAGGCGGAGTTTTAATACTTTTTTCAATCATTTTAAGTTCAATTTTGTGGACATCAAATTTCTCAAGTTTCAACTATATTTTAATCTTGACGCTAATTTTATTTGGCTTGATTGGTTTTTTTGATGATTATAAAAAAGTAAAATTAGGAGATGGAATTTCTTCTAAAATCAAATTTTTATGCCAACTATTAGCTACATTAGTGATCTATTTTACAATTAAATATAATGGATTTGATCTTAATAAGTTTAGCATTCCTTTTTTAAAAAATGTTTCAGTTGAAATAGGTTATTTCTATTTTATTTTAATCTTATTAATTGTTATTGGCTCAACTAATGCAACTAATTTAACTGATGGTTTGGATGGTTTGGTTTCGATGCCTTTGATATTTGTATTTCTTACTTTCGCTATATTTGCGTATGTATTAGGTAATATAAATTTTTCTGATTATCTTTTAGTCAATTATATCAATGGATCAGGGGAGATAGTAATATTTTGTACCTCAGCAATTGGGGCGTTGCTTGGGTTTTTATGGTTCAATTCAAGTCCTGCATCTATTTTTATGGGTGACACCGGATCACAATCATTAGGGGCCTCACTTGCAGTAACTTCTATACTTTTAAAACAGGAAATAGTATTGGCTGTTGCTGGTGGACTTTTTGTGATTGAAACAATATCAGTAATGTTGCAAGTTTCATATTTTAAACTTTCAAAAGGCAAAAGAATATTTTTGATGGCACCCCTTCATCATCATTATGAAAAAAAAGGGCTATCAGAACAAAAAATAGTTATTAGATTTTGGATTTTAAGCTTTCTTTTTTGTTTATTAGCCTTATCTCTTCTCAAAATAAGATAATTGATAGATTTAAAAAAAAAATTTTTAATATATGGCTATGGAATAAGTGGAAAATCTGTTGAGAAGTACTTTATTAATAAGAATTGTAATTACAATATATATGATGATCATAAAAAACTAAGTCATAAAAAAGTAATCAGTAAAAGACATTTATTAAATAAAATTAATGAATATAGTTATTTTGTAGTATCCCCATCAATTAAAATTGAAAAAAATCATTTTTTATTCAGATACAAAAACAAAATTTTAATTGATTTAGATTTTTTAAGTTTAGAAATATCTTCACAAAAAATAATTGGTATAACAGGCACAGAGGGAAAATCATCAACTTGCAGTTATATTTCGGAAATTCTCTCAAAAAAATATAACACGAAAATTATTGGGAATTTTGGAAACACTATTATAGATAAAAAGAATTTAACACAT
>CABYRQ010000022.1 GCA_902521485.1 uncultured Alphaproteobacteria bacterium
CAATCTGAGTAAAAAGTTAAAAACTCTAATTCCTTTTGTTCCTTTACGTATAATAAATTTTTTTTGGATTTAGACTGATACTTATAGTTGCCCCAAGCCCATGCTTTGTATATTTCAGAATCCTTAGATTTGGCAAATTTAGTAGAAATATAATAGTTACCAATGTTAGACGCAGAAAAAGCACTAATTGCCTCTAGGTTTTTATCTGCACCCTCTCCTAATATGACCTCTTTCAATCTTCCGTCCTCATAGGGAATTTTGAGAATTTTTCCTGATTCTGCCTTGAAATTATTAGATAAAGCCCAATTTTTAGTAAAAGATGATTGTGTTAACAACCATTTATCAAATTTACTTTGTGAAATGACAGAAATTTTTGTAGAACACTCTGTATTATCATTGGTAAACATTACTTATAATAAGGATATTAAAAAAAAATGACTAAACAACAAGCGGAAAAGAAAACTGTAAAATTTGAAACTGAAGTATCAAAGCTCCTAGATATAGTTGCTAATTCACTCTATACCGAAAAGGAAATATTTTTACGTGAATTAATATCAAATTCATCAGATGCTTGCGAAAAACTTAGATATATTAGTCAGACTGACTCCAAAGCTCCTAAAACAAATAAATTCCAAATTCGAATTCATCTTAATGAAAAAAATAAAACTATCTCAATTAAAGATAATGGGATTGGCATGGATGATAAAGATATGCAATCAAATTTAGGCACAATAGCTAAATCTGGCACGGAAGAGTTTATTAAAAAGATGGGTGATAAAAAGGGAGATATCAATCAAATTGGTAAATTTGGAGTTGGTTTCTATTCATCATTTATGGTTTCAGATCAAGTAGTAGTTAGATCAAAAAAATATGACTCATCCAGTGGATACCTTTGGACTTCAGATGGCAAAGGTACATTTTCTATTGAGGAAACGGAATACAATGAAATTGGTACTGAAATTACGTTATCAATTAAGAAGGATGAGAAAGATTTTTTAAGTAAATATAAAATAGAGGAAATAATAAAAAAGTATTCTGATTTTGTTCCTTTCCCCATTTTTGTAACATCCGAAGAAGATAAAAATGACAAGAAAAAAGATGATAAAACTGAAGAACAAGTAAACTCTGCTGAAGCCATTTGGCTAAAAGATAAATCAAAAATTAAAAAAGATGACTACAATTCTTTTTATAATCAAGTTTCAAACTATTATGATGAGCCTTTAACAACAATTCACTTTAAAGCCGAGGGAGTTGTAAATTATACTGCCCTTTTATATTTACCAAAATCGCAGCCTCAAGATCTTTACCATCCAGATCGCAAAAACAAGTTAAAGCTATATGTGAATAAAGTATTTATTTCTGATAAGTTAGATGCATTAATTCCAGCTTGGCTTAGATTTGTGCCAGGTGTGGTAGACACAGAAGATCTTAGTTTAAATATCTCAAGAGAAATTTTACAAAATAATGCCGTAATTAATAAAATATCTACTGCTATTACAAAAAGAGTTCTAAAAGAAATTCTAGAATTAAAAAAAAAGAAACCAGATGAATTTAAAGATTTTTGGAAAAATTTTGGACCTGTTGTAAAAGAGGGACTTTATGAGTTTAATGACTTTCATGATCAAATATTTGAGTTTTCAACATTTAACTGCTCTGAAAAAGAGGAGATGATAACTTTAGATCAATACGTAACTGATTTTTCAAATGATAAAAAGAAAATCTATTACATATCAGGTGAAAAAAAGGAAAACCTCACTAATAGCCCTCAAATGGAACTATTTAAAAATAAAAAAATAAATGTCCTGTTAATAACTGATCCAGTAGACGAATTCTGGATGCCAATGAAAATGAAATTCAAAGATTATGAGTTCGCATCTATTACTAAAGGTGAAGTAGATATTGAGGATAAAAAAGAGTCAAAAAAAGACAAAGAAGACCCAAAGGAAGACAAAGATTTTGTTGGATTTTTAAAAGACAATCTTAAAGATAAAGTTAAAGATGTAAAGATTTCTAAAAGACTAACTACAAGTGCTTCATGTTTAGTAGCTGATGAGAATGATATGGATATGCATTTAAAAAAACTGATGGCTGCTAATAATCAAAACATTTCTGATGAAAAAAGAATTTTAGAAATAAATATTAATCATGAATTAGTTAATAAATTAAAATCTTTAGATAAAAAGCAAAAAGACAAATTCTGTGAAATTCTTTACGATCACGCAAAGCTAATGGAAGGTGAAAGCCTTGATGACCCAAAAAAATATACGAATTTGGTCTCAGAACTCGTTTCATTATGAGCGATCAAAACAAAATAGCAGACCCAATCGAATATGTTTCAAAAAATACTGATATAGTAATGTGCGATGGTGGAAGTGGTGATTTAGGTCATCCAGCTGTTTATTTTAAATTTGGTAAAAAAAAAGAAATTGTGTGTAACTACTGTAATAAAAAATTTATAAAAAAAGACTAAACTTTTTTTTCTTTATTTACTTCTCTTACTAAAAAATCTCTAAGGGCTTCTATTTTTTTAGAACCCTTCAGTTCAGGTGGATAAGTAAAATAAATTATTGTCTTTGGAGTATTTGCATTAGGTAAAATAGGAACAAGATTGTTATTAGATATTTTCATATATTCTGGTAAGGCACCAATCCCCGCTCCTCCTCCAATTGCTCTCATAACTCCATACATATTAGATATATAAATAGTCTTGGTTTTTTTTGATTTAGGAATTAAATCCAAAATACAGTTTACATCGGGTATAGATGGCTCAACATCATGACCAAAAGCAATTATTGTATGTTTTGATAAATCACTCACACTTTTTGGAATACCAAATTTTTCAATGTATTCTGGTGAGGAGTAAATTTTAAATTGAAACTCATACAAAGGAAAACGAATTAAATCCATTTGTGTAGGCTCTTTTAATCGTAAAGCTACATCAGCTTCACCTAAGGAAAGATCTGTATATTTATTTTCAATTCTTATAGAAATATCAATATCAGGATATGAATTTGAAAACTTTGCTATTCTTGGGGCAAGCCATGTGGTACCAAAGGCAACAGTAGCAGCTATGTGTAGTGAGCCTGTAGGTTTTTCTTTAGAAGAAGTTAATTGAGACTCAGTTAGAGCTATCTTTCCAAATATATCATGTGCTGTTTTGAATAAAATTTTACCTTGTTCAGTCAATGTTAGTCCTCTAGCATGTCTTTTAAATAGTGATACTTTCAAATCTCTCTCTAGTGAACTAATCTGTCTACTTATAGATGAATGACTTATATTCATTTTATTAGCTGCTTCTGAGATATTAAGATCTAGTGCAACATTATGAAAAATTTTAAGTTTATCCCAGTCCATGTTTTAATTTGATAATTTAGTTATTTATACTATCTATTTTTTGATTAGAAACTCATTAATTTTTTTTGTGATTTATAAAATGTCTGTAATATAGACTTATGATTGGGCTTGAAATTCTCAAAAACAGAATAAAAGACGCACCTCAAAGTTCAGGGGTTTACCTTTTTAAAAATAAAAAAGATAACCCAATCTATATAGGAAAAGCTGTTAATATCAAAAGGAGATTATCTAATTACGGTAATCTACCGAAACTTCCAAGAAGACTTCAAAAAATGGTTTCACAAACAGTAAATATTGATTTTGAGCTAACAGAGTCTGAAAGAAATGCATTATTATTAGAGGCTTTACTTATCAAGAAATTTTCACCGAGATATAATATTCGTTTAAAAGATGATAAAAGCTTTCCATTAATTAAAATTACTAAAGGTGACTTTCCAAGACTGACAAGATTTAGAAATGAATTTTCTAATGAAGATAAAGTATTTGGTCCATTTACCTCTGCGTTAAAAACAGACAAAGTCATAAAAATCTTGCAGAAATCTTTTAAGTTAAGGAGTTGCAGTGACTTAGAGTTTAAAAATAGAAAACGGGCATGCCTACTTTATGACTTAAAACAATGCTCAGCTCCATGCGTAAATAAAGTTAGTCAAAACGAATACAAAAATCAAGTTGATGATACAGTTAAATTTTTTCAAGGAGGTCAAAAAAAAATATTTGATAAATTAGAAAAACAAATGGTTTATTTTAGTGAAAGTCAGAACTATGAAAAGGCAGCAGAGCTAAGAGATAGTATACAATCTTTAAATTTTATCATCAGAGAGGAAGTGAAAATCAGTACTCAAGATACAAATTATGACTATATCCATATTGATGATAAAAAACATTTCTCAATATACATCGGTTTCATTAGGTATGGGCGATATCTTGGCGGGAATTTAATTTACTATTCTGAAAAGTTTGAAGATGATATAGACCTAACCTCTTTAATTATACAATTTTATTTAAAAAACTTTAGACCTAATAAAATAATAATTTCAAAAAAAGATAAACCATTGGTTATTATTGGAAAAGGCGTTACATTTGATACAGGTGGTGTAAACATAAAACCAGGTAGTTCAATGAGAAATATGAAAAAAGATATGGGAGGATCTGCTATCGCTATATCATTATTTTTGTTAGCAAATTATTTTTTAAAAAAAACTAAAATTGTTTTAATTGCCCCAATCGCTGAAAATGCAATATCATCCAAATCAATGAGACCTGGTGATGTATATTCATCTGTATCAGGAAAGTCTGTCGAAATTGCTCATACAGATGCTGAGGGAAGACTTTTGTTAGCAGATGCAATAGAAAAAGCTTCTTCTTATAACCCATGTATGATTATTGACTTTGCAACACTTACTGGAGCAGCAAGAGTAGCTTTGGGTGAAGACCTTCCTGCTTATTTTTGTAATAATGAAACATATGCAAAAAAAATCGAAAATTTAAATAAAGAAAAATTGAGATGTTGGAGATTACCCTTGTACTCTCCTTACTTGTTTAAAATTAAATCTCAAGTAGCAGATCTTAGTAATGCATCTTTAGATGGTATGGCTGGTTCTATTACGGCAGCACTTTTTCTTCAAGAATTTTTAAAATCTCCCAATATACCTTGGTTTCACTTTGACACCTTTGCTTGGTCTCAAGACTCCAAAGGAGCTGCATTACAGGGATTAGATATAATGAGTGATTTTTTAAGGAAAAATTTTAATTAGTGAAGTACTTACTGATATTTTTTCTATTATTATCAGGTTGTATTACAACCGATAGGTCTTTTAACACAGCAAATATTTGCGATATTTTCAAAACAAATCCTAAATGGAAATCATATGCAGAAAAAACAAAAGAAAAATGGGGAGTCCCAGTTAGTTTGCAATTAAGCTTTATTAAACAAGAGTCCTCTTTTGAAAGAACTGCAAGGCCTCCGAGGAAAAAGGTATTGGGTTTTATACCTGGTTTAAGGCCATCAAGCGCTTATGGTTACAGTCAGGCTTTAGATGGAACATGGGAGGAGTATAAAGTTTCAACAAAAAACTTTAATGCCGATAGAAAAAATTTTAGAGATGCTAGTGATTTTATAGGTTGGTATGTTGATGGAAGTTACCGTCTGTTGAAAATTGATAAAAGTGATGTTTACAATCATTACCTTGCTTATCATGAGGGAAAAGGTGGGTATCAAAAAAAATCTTATAACAAAAAAGAATGGCTTTTAGAGGTGGCAAAAAAAGTAGAACGTCAAGCTAAAGAGTATTCTAATCAAATAACAAAATGTAATTTTCATAAAAATAGTGTGTTTTAATTGTTACAAAAATCAGATCTTATAAATTATTTCTACTCCAATTTTACTGATCCTGAGTATAAAGGCATTGGAACTGAACATGAAAAATTTATCTTTTATAAAGATAATAAAAGATTTCAATTTGATGGAGAGGTAAGTATACAAAATTTATTTCAATTTTTCTTATCAAAAGGTTGGCAAAAAAAAGAATACAATAGTTTCAATCAATTAATATCTTTGTCTAAAAATGGTGCTAGCATTACTTTAGAGCCAGGGTGTCAACTAGAATTATCTGGTAAAATTTTAAAGAATGTTCATCAAACATGTACGGAGTCTTATGAACATTTAAGAGAATTAAAAGAATATGCCGAATTGAATGAATTATGCATTTTAGGACTGGGATTTGATCCAATAAGTAAATTAGAGGATTTAACTTTTATTCCAAAAGAGCGGTATAAAATTATGAGTGAATATATGCCTAAAGTTGGCTCAAGAGGATTAGATATGATGACCCGAACATGTACTGTTCAAGCAAATTTAGATTATTTTAATGAAACAGATCTAATTAAAAAATTTGTTGTTTCTAATAGAATTCAACCAATAGTTATGGGTATATTTTGTAATTCGCCCTTTCGTGAGTCGAAATATAATAATTTAGTGAGTAATCGAATTTATACATGGCAAGACACTGATGATCAAAGATGTGGAATAAAAAGATCATTTCTGAACAAGAGTTTTTCTATTGAGGAATATGTTGACTTTGTTTTGGAAGTAAAAAACTATTTTTTAAAGATAAATGGAAAACAATATGACACAACAGATTATACTTTTAATGAATTGTTAACTAAAAACACTGCAAATAAAGACCTTTCAAATTACAACATATCAATACAAGATTGGATAAACCATCTCTCCACAATTTTTACAGAGGTAAGATTAAAGTCATATATAGAACTTAGAGGTGCAGACGCTGGGAAATGGGAAATGATTTGCGCTCTTCCAGCATTTTGGGTTGGTATACTTTATGATGATGAAAATCTTGAATATCTGTGGAAAGAAACTAGTTCGTGGCAAGAGAATGATATTTTAAATTTGTATCTAGAGGTTCCTTATAAAGGACTTAACAGTAACTTTATTAATTCGCCCTTATATGAGCATGGTAAAAACCTTCTTAACCTCGCTAACAAGGGATTAGAAAAAAGAGGTTATCTAAATTCTGAAGGAAGAGATGAAAGTATTCATCTTGAAAAATTATATAATATTGTTGAAAAACAAAAAAATCCTGCAGATTTGTTAATTGAAGAGTTTAAGAATAAAAAAGATATATTATCATTATTAAATAATACCTATTATTGAATTTGCTATGAAATTTCTTTTTCAAATGGATGATCCCAAAAAAATAAATATTAACGAGGACTCTACTTATATGTTAATCAAGGAGTCTTTAAATAGAGGTATAGATTGTTATTACAATGATCCAAGATGGGTATTTAGTGAGATTAATAAAGTTAATAGAATTAAATCTCACGTTTCTAGATTAAGTTTGAAAAAAAATAATCAGCTTTCGTATCAAAGAAAGATCCGAAAAGAAATTGATTTAGAACATATGAATGCCATTTTTATTCGACAAGATCCACCCTTCGATTTAAATTATATTTCTAATACCTATTTATTAGATCAATTAAAAAAACCTTTAATTTTAAATAATTCAAAGGAGATTAGGAACTTCCCAGAAAAACATATTATGATGAACTTCCCAGAATTAACTCCCCCGACGTTAATATCATCAAATACAGAAGCCATCATAAAGTTTATAAAGAAGAATAAAGAGGTTATTATAAAACCCGCTTATGGAAATGGAGGTTTAGGAATTCAAAAAATTAGCCATAATAAGACTAATCTCAGTACGTTCTTAAAAAATTACATAAAAAAATTTTCGAATTGCCCAGTAATTATTCAAAGATTCCTTAAAAATTTCAAAAAAGGAGACAAAAGAATTATTCTCATAAACGGGGACATTGCTGGAGCTGTATTAAGAGTGCCTAGAACTAATAGCATAAAGGCAAATTTTCATGCAGGTGGAAGGGCAGTAGAAACCAATATCACTGACAAAGATAAGTACATTTGTAAAAAAATAAAATCATTTTTGGTGAAAAAAAAATTATTTTTTGTTGGTATTGATGTGATAGATGGCTATTTAACAGAAATAAATATTACATCTCCTACTGGAATTCAAGAAATCAACAGATTAAATAAAAGTAAGATTGAAAAAGATATTATTGATTTTGTTTTAAGATCACTGAAATAAATTTTCAAAAAGCTTATTTATATTTTTTTGAATTAAATCTTCTATAGGTTTTTTTACAGTCCCATCAGGTATGACTCTTTCATAGGAATAATTTCCATTTTGATATTTTATAACAAAATCCTCATTGTCAATAATATCAAAAATTGTAATTTTAAAATTATTCAAAGCTAATTCTAATTCTGCCTCTAAAGTCTCTCCGTCTGGTGATGTTAAAATTAAGTTTTTAATTTTCAATTCATTCAAATTATTATTTGAAATTTGTCCAGAAATAGAACTACTTTGATTAATGAAAGAATTTGCTAATGTGTTTAATAATTCATTAATTTGTTCAAAATCCTCAATGTCTTGAGATAGAGATTGAATAAATAAAACTAGTGCAAATTCCTCTTCAGTAATATTAACATTAATATCACCATCTATGTTTCCAGATATATTTTTAATATTTTTAAGATTAACAGGTTCAGAAATATCTAAAGATAGATTAATTTTTCCTTTAATACGAGATGTATTTAAAAATAAACGATCAAAATCATATAAATTTAAATCATTTAATTTGACTGTACCAGTAAACATCTGATTTTTAATTGACCCAGAAATATTAGAAATTTTATCTTTATTTATTAGATCTAAATTTTCTATCAAAAATAGATCACTGACTGGATCAACGTATAAGTTTGACTCTAAATAATCAAAGTCAACAAGATCCACAATGTTTGTAAAATCTTCTTCAGTTAATTCAGAGATGATATTTAATAGTTCTGTTTTGTTTAAATTTTCAATTCCAATATTCAAAGAGGCATTATTAAAATTATTAAGATCTAAATTACCGTCAATCAATAAATTCGAACCTTCCAAATTAATAAATTGAAGATCTTCAATAGCTAAATTTGAGCCATTTATAAGGCCTCTCGCGTTGATGTGTTCCGTATTTAATTTTTTTAATAATCTAATTAATGAGTTAGATGGAATTAACTCAAATTGTCTAAACCGGTTTAATTGAATATCTAATTGTAGACTATTGATATCATCAAGCCCATAAGTGCCGCTAATTTGAATAATATTTTCATCCTTATTAGTTATATTTATTTGATCAATTGTAAAAATATTATTTGCGAAATTGCTGGATAATTCAATTTCATCAAATTCAAATTGCTTTACTAATTCCGAATAAGGTAAAAATTCTAATAATACTGATAAGTCATCTTTGGAACTAGAGTTAAAACTAACATTAAAGTTAGTATTATAAAAATCAAAATTTTCAATAGTTCCGTTTAAATCTAAGTTTGTTCCTTGATCAGAGACATACAAGATTTTATTTATAGTTAAATTATTTAAATTGTAGTTTAAATCAAAAGTTTCAATTATTCCTTGAGGAATGTATATAATTTCATTGAAAATATTTATATTACTAATCATTTGAAATAAATTATCTGAAGAGATATTTTGACCT
>CABYRQ010000023.1 GCA_902521485.1 uncultured Alphaproteobacteria bacterium
AATTTATATCTCTAAGTAAGATTTCAGATTTGACATCTTTATGAAGTTGAGCGTATTTATAATTTTCAATTTTAAAATTTTTATATGGGTTTTGATTATCTAAGATGTCTTTAGCATATTGAGATACACTTTCAGATTGTATCTTGTCTAAATTTAATACAAGTTCCATTAGGCAGTTTGAGATATCTCTTCGTAACCTTTTTCTTCTAGCTCTAAAGCTAAAGAGTAATCACCGGATTTTACGATTTTACCATCTGCAATAATATGAACAAAATCAGGCTTTATATAATTTAAAAGTCTTTGATAATGAGTGATAACTAAGAAAGAATTATCACTATTTCTTAATTTATTTACTCCCTCAGAGACAATTCTTAAGGCATCAATATCTAAACCGGAGTCTGTTTCATCTAAAATAGCCATTTTGGGACTTAACATAGACATCTGTAAAATTTCTTGTTTCTTTTTTTCACCACCAGAGTAGTTAACATTTAGATCTCTTTTAAGCATTTCAGTACTTATATTCAATTCTTCTGCTTTTGATTTCATTAATTTAGCAAATTCCAATGCGTCCATTTCACTTTGACCTAAATATTTTCTTTTAGAATTGATTGCTGTTTTCAAAAAAAATGAAGTTTGCACACCAGGTATCTCCATTGGATATTGAAATGCAAGAAATAATCCCTCGTTTGCTCTTTCATCAACATCTAATTCCAATAAATTTTTACCATTGTAATCTATTGTTCCATCATTTATTTCATATTTATCTTTACCGGATAGCACGTAAGAGAGTGTGCTTTTACCAGAACCGTTAGGGCCCATAAGTGCGTGCACTTCACCTTTATTAATAGATAAATCCAAACCTTTAATTATTTTTTTTTCTTCAATAGAGACATGAAGGTTTTTAATTTCTAACATTATCCAACGCTTCCCTCTAAGCTAATTGCGACTAATTTTTGAGCTTCAACAGCAAACTCCATTGGTAAATGTTGAAGTACCTCTTTACAAAAACCATTCACAATTAACCCCACTGCATCCTCACTGTTTAATCCTCTTTGCTGACAGTAAAATAATTGATCTTCGTTAATTTTTGAGGTTGTGGCCTCGTGCTCAACCATTGAGTCGGAATTACTTGACTCTATATATGGAACTGTATGAGCTCCACATTGATTACCTATTAATAGAGAGTCACATTGAGTAAAATTTCTCGCATTTTTGGCTTTCGACAAAATATTTACAAGGCCTCTATATGTATTATTAGCTTTTCCAGCTGAGATGCCTTTCGATATGATTTTAGAAGACGTGTTTTTACCAATGTGTATCATTTTTGTGCCAGTGTCAGCTTGTTGCATATTGTTAGTTATGGCTACTGAATAAAATTCTCCTTTTGAGTTATCTCCTTGTAAAATGCAGCTTGGATATTTCCATGTAATTGCAGATCCTGTCTCGACTTGAGTCCAAGATATTTTAGAATTTTTCCCTCTGCAGGCACCTCTTTTGGTTACAAAGTTGTAGATGCCTCCTTTACCCTCTTTATCTCCTGGGTACCAGTTTTGAACTGTTGAATACTTAATTTCAGCATTATCTAGGGCAACTAACTCTACATTAGCAGCATGAAGTTGGTTTTCATCTCTCATTGGTGCAGTACAGCCTTCTAGGTAACTCACATAACTGTCTTTATCAGCAATGATAAGCGTTCTTTCGAATTGACCTGTATTCATTGCATTAATTCTAAAATATGTTGATAATTCAACTGGGCACCTTACTCCCTCAGGAATGTATATAAACGATCCATCAGTGAAAACGGCAGAGTTTAATGCTGCGAAAGAATGATCTGATACTGGAATTACACTTCCTAGATATTTTTTTACTAATTCTGGGTGAGTTTTTACTGCCTCAGAAATTGAACAAAATACTATACCTAAGTCACTCAGTTGTTTTTTATATGTCGTGGCAACTGATACGGAGTCGAAAACAGCATCAACAGCTATACCAGATAACATTTTTTGTTCTTTTAATGGAATACCAAGTTTTTCGTAAGTTTTTAATATTTCTGGGTCTATTTCATCAAGTGACTTTGGTTTATCTTTTAAACTTTTAGGTATTGAGTAATAATAACAATCTTGATAATCAATTTCTGGAATATTCAATTTAGCCCATTGAGGCTTCGGTAATTTGTTGAAGACTTTAAATGCATTTAGTCTCCATTCAAGCATCCACTCTGGTTCATCTTTTTGGGCAGATATGAATTTTATTATTTCTTCATTTAAACCTTTTGGAGGTCGGATCTCGTCTACTTCAGTAGAAAAACCATATTTGTAATCACTACTACCCAGTGTGCTTACTTGTTTAATTGTTTTTTCTGTAGCTGCCATAGGTCTCGATATATATGATAAATAAGGATTTTTACAAGAAAATACGAGTAAATACCCTAATTAGTTCAGTTTCTGTTTAATAATCCCACCACCTAAAACCCTATCATTATCATATAAAACACAAGCTTGACCTTTGGTAATTGCCTCTGCAGGTTCATCAAACTCAAAAGAGTAGGAAGTAGATTGTTTAATAAGTTTTCCCTTTTTTGGTTCAGATAAAGATCTAATTTTTGCACTACAAGGGATTTCAACAGTTTTTTTGGAAAGGTCGTACTCTGGCATAATAAAATTCAAATCACCTAATAAAAGGGATTTACCTAACAAATCTTTCTTATCACCAACAATTATTTGGTTTTTATCTTTAATGATATCAACAACATAAAGTGGGTCTTCATTTGCTATACCTAAGCCTCTTCTTTGACCAACTGTAAAATTTTGAATACCGTCATGAAAAGATAAAACATTACCTGAAAGGTCTAGTATTTCACCTTTCTTCTTATTCGACTTAATAAATTTTTTATAATCTCCATCTGGAATGAAACATATATCTTGACTATCCTTCTTGTCATAAACGATAAGACCAAGATCCTCTGCTATTTTTCTAGTTTCTGCTTTAGATATCTCACCAAGTGGAAATCGTAGGTAATCTAACTGATCCTGTGTTGTTGCAAATAAAAAATAACTTTGATCCTTCGATTTATCCTCGGCCCTATACATATGGGCATCTTTAATATTACCTTTTCTTCTAATGTAATGACCTGTTGCCATACAATCTGCCTCTAATTTTTTTGCAAAGTTCATTAAATCTCTAAACTTAACAGTCTCATTACACTTAACACAAGGTATGGGTGTCTCACCATTTTCGTAAGCGTTGATAAAGTAATCGATTACATCTGATTTAAATGTTTTTTCATAATTAAATACATAGTGGGGTATATCTAATTTTTGGGCAACTCTTCTAGCGTCATAAATATCAAGACCTGAACAACAAGAACCTTTTTTTGCAGAGTTATTAGAAGTATAGAGCTGAAGAGTTATACCTATAACATTGTATCCCTCTTTTTTTAATAGACCAGCTGTGACAGAACTATCCACTCCACCAGACATAGCAACCACCACTGTTGTGCTTGATGGATCTTTATTAAAACCTAATGAATTCATTTATAACTTGCTTTTTTTATCAAAAGTAATCTATGATCTCTTCTTTAATTATGCCAGAAGTATTTATACAAGGTGGCGAAGGTAAACTTCAAGCCAAATACTCACCTAGTGAGCAAGAAAAACCAAATATAGCTATAATTCTCCATCCTAATCCTAAACATGGTGGAACTATGGACACTAAAGTTAATTATGCTGCATTTAAAGTGATGAAAGATGCTGGTTTTTCAACTTTAAGAATAAATTTTCGTGGTGTTGGCAAGAGTGATGGTGCCTTCACTGAGGGAGAGGGAGAGCTAAATGATGCGAGTGTCTCTTTAGATTGGCTCCAAAAAAAAAATGAAGATTTTAGGTCGTGTTGGATTGTAGGATTCTCCTTTGGTGCTTGGATTGGATTTCAAACTCTAATGAGAAGACCAGAAGTAGATGGATTAATTTTAATAGCCCCACCTGTAAATTTGTACGATTTTAATTTTTTATCACCCTGTCCTATAAAAACATTGATAGTTAGAGCTGAACAAGATGAAATAGTAAAAAGAGATAACTTAAAAGAATTTTTTGAAACATTTAAAAAACAAAAAAATGCAGAAGTTTCAATGGAAACTATCTCAAAATCAAATCACTTATTTGAGGGAAAGCTAGATCCTCTTATGAATACTTTAAATAAGTATATTCAAAAGCACAAAAGCTAACACTTTTCACCTAAGTAAATATTTTTTAAAACTTTTGTAGTTTCATAATATGTAGATTGTTTTTTTAGCATATATCTTATACCAAGTAATGCCATTCCTTGGGATTCTATAAAATCTCCATCTATTTGGAAATCATCAATTAAAGAAATATTATCAAAATAATTACTGAAAATTTTTTTTAAAGTTAGATTTTTTCTTCCACCACCCATTAAAATAATTTTGAATTCTGATTGCGAGGAAATCAAAGAATTAATAGCAAATGGAATAACTTCAAGTAATGTATAAATTAAATCATTTAAATTTTTATCTTTAATAGAATTATCTATATATTTATGAAAATAATTTCTGTCTAAAGATTTAGGAAGTTTTTCTAAAAAATACTTGTCACTTATTATTCTCTTAAATAGAACATCAATTTTTTGACCATTATTAGATAATGAACCATCAACATCAAATCTTTCTTTAGTTTTTTCATAAATTAAATCATTAACGATGGCATTACCAAAAGAACTATCACCAGCAGTAATTTTTTGGTTATCAATTACAGTTATATTAGTAACACCTCCTATATTGACAAAAATAATCTTTTTTAAATCTAGTTGATTAGCTAAGACTCGATGGAATTCTGGCATTATTGGTGCCCCATTACCACCATTTAACAAATCATTTTTTCTAAAGTTGCATATAACAGGAGAGTTAGTGTTAAATCTAATACTCTTATCAAATAGTTGTATTGAAATTTTTGTTTTTTGATCGTGATATATTGTTTGTCCATGCATTGCAATTAAGTCTATTTCGAAATTATTTTTTTTAATAAAATTGTTTATAGAATCCTTATATTCTTGATTTAGCTGGTTTATAACTTTGGTATCGTCTAAGTATCCTTTCAAAATTACATTACGTAATTTTAATTGCAGATCATCACTATATGGAATGAATTCATTTGATATATCAGTCACATATGAAACTCCATCAGATTTGACCAAGCTACAATCAATACCATCTAAAGAAGTACCAGACATGCAACCGAGGGCGATATATTCCATTTGATATCTATAAAATTATGTTAATTATTATATATGATAGATTATATACAGTTATTTAAAGATAGAAATCTATTCAATCAATGCACTAATGAAATAGAACTTAATAATTTACTCAATAAGAAAAAAATTATTTTTTATATTGGATTTGATGCTACTGCTGATGCATTACATGCCGGTAGTCTTGTTCAATTAAGAGCTATTAAGACTCTAATCAAACATGGTCATCAGGCTATAGTACTATTAGGTGGAGGCACAACAAAAATTGGTGACCCCTCTGGCAAAGATGCCTCAAGACAAATTTTAACTTACGAAACAATCCAAAAAAATATTGAGAATTTTAAAAGAATATTTGAACATTATTTTAGAGATTTCAAAGAAAATATAAAATTTATAAATAATGATCAATGGCTTGATAAATTAAATTACATAGAGTTATTGAGAGATTTGGGAAGTCAAGTTTCAATCAATCGTATGCTTACATTTGAGAGTGTTAAAGAGAGACTAAAAAGAGAGCAATCATTATCATTTTTAGAATTTAATTACATGATACTCCAAAGTTATGATTTTCTTCATTTAAATAAACATGAAAATTGTGAGTTGCAAATTGGCGGCTCGGATCAATGGGGTAATATCGTTTTGGGTATGGAAATTATATCAAAAATAAACAAAAAAGATGCTTTTGGTCTGACTACACCTCTTTTAACTACCTCTACAGGTAAGAAGATGGGCAAGACCGAGCAAGGCGCTGTCTGGATAGATCAAAATAAATACAGTTCTTACGATTTCTATCAGTATTGGAGAAATGTGGATGATAATGATGTGGAAAAACTATTACTTATTTTCAGTGACTTAGACAAAGAAGAAATAAAAATATTAATTAAAGAAGATATCAATAATGCGAAAAAAAAATTAGCATATTTAGTTACAACAGATTGTCACTCAGAAAGCTCAGCACAAGAGGCTGAAGAAAAAGCAAGATCAATTTTTGAAAATAATTCTTTCGATAATATTGATGAAATTAACTTTAAAATAGACTCAAAACTCATAGATACACTAACATCAAATAGTACGGTCTCATCAAAATCTGAAGCAAAAAGGCTAATTGAGGGTGGTGGTATAAAAATTGACGATGACCAAATTAACGATATTAATCTCACGATTGATAAGTCTTATAACAATAAAATACTCAAGATTGGCAAAAAAAAATATTTTAAAATTATTGTTAAGTAACCAATATTTCTTTTATAGCATCATTAACAAAATTTAAATCATCTTTGGACTTACCTGCTCCAGCATAGTGACCGTAGCTTGAAGGAATGATACGTAATTCACCATTTTTAATATTTTTTAATTCAATTTCATTATCCTCTGGGGGGAAGTATAAATCATTTTTACCTGGCATTAAAATACATCGCGCAGTAATAGAGTTAAGAGCTTTATCAAATTGATTATTAAATTTATTATTGTTGCTAATGTCGTGCTCTTGCCAAGTTCTTATCATCGCTAATAAATCATTTGCATCCTTACGATAATAAATTCTATTCCAAAGTTTATCCAAAACTTCTTTTGCATCTTTGTAACCATCGTCGATATATTTTTTTTCCCTAAACCAGTCTTGCCCATGCGCCCATCCAGCCCATACTCTTGCCATTGTTGTTTTTCCATTTTGAGGTTGTTTTTCATAATTTCCAGAATTCCAGTTTGGATCTGAAGTCAAAGCAGCATATACGCCCTCTAAAAATACATATGTATGCTCTGTGGTTTTAGCATGACCACACATAGAAATCATATTTTCTACCATGTCTGGAAAATATGACGCCCACTGAAATGCTTGTTGTCCTCCCATTGACCAACCTATTACTAATTTAATTTTTTCTATGTTAAATATTTCTTTTAGAAGTGTGTATTGTGCTTGCACGTTATCATATATTGTAATTAAGGGAAAATTAGGTCCATTAAAGGGTTTTTCTGTATTACTGGGTGAGGAGGAAACACCATTACAAAACATATTTGGAATAATGATGAAATATTTATCTGGATCTATGGGAAAATTATTACCAATCAGATATCCTTGTTCAAGATGTGTACCAGCATACCTAGTAGGAAATAAAATTACATTTGATTTGTCAGAATTTAGTTTCCCAAATGCTAAATAATTTAATTGTAAATCTATTATGTCGCCTGATTTTAATTTGAAATTATTTAGTTGGTATTTATGTAGTTCCTCTTTACTAATCAATTAAAATAACTTTAGATATTCTTTGATTTCCCAATCAGTTGTAGTTGTATGATATCTAGACCACTCATCATATTTATATCCAATAAAATTGTTTATCATAGCCTCAGAAAAAACTTTTTTAGTTAATTTATCAGCAGCAAAAGCGTCTACTGCCTCTAATAAATTTCTTGGCAGTGTAGTAACCTCTTTTTTTTCTTTCTCGGTCAAATCATAAAGACTTTTATTAGTTGGTTTTGGGGGCTTCATTTTTTTGTCGATACCCTCTGTAACAGCTGCGGCTAATAAAGAAAAGGTTAAATAAGGATTTTGAGTTAAATCAGACGCCCTATTTTCTATACAATATCTATTTTGTGGTAGTCTTATCATAGCTGATCTATTATTACTGCCGTAAGTCATGTGTGTAGGAGCCCATGTATGACGGCCACCATCAAGGCCCTCAACAGTAGGAACAAATCCGTTATATGAGTTAACAGTTGGACACGCTAGAGCTGTAATCGCTGCTCCATGTTTTAAAATTCCAGCGACAGCATTGTAGGCTTTATCAGAGAAATTATTCCCATTCTTATATATGTTATTATTTTTCTTTTTAATTGATGCCACACTATGATTGATGTGAGCGCCAGCTCTCCAATCACTAATAGTTGTCTTTGGCATAAATGATACAAAATATCCATATTTTTTCGCAACTTCCTTTAGTAATACTCTTAAAAATACAAATCTATCAGCCATCCCTAAAATATCTGTGTAACCGAAATCTAATTCATACTGGCCATATGCGCCCTCAGCAACGACGTCATGGAGATCCCATTTCAAATCATTATTTAAAATATCTATTATTTCTTTTAAAAAATGCATTCCATCTATTGAGTACTCTGAGTCATACCCAAAAGCTTGTCTTCTCAAATTTATAGGATCTCTGTCAATTGCTTTAACTGGTTTGTCGCCCTCCCACTTCATTAAGAAAAATTCAGGTTCAATACCAACAAAAAATTTCAAGTCAGATTTAGCGCTTTCCTTTATTTGTTTTTTTAACGTCATTCTTGGGCAAACATCGTAAGGTTTGTCATTCCAATATAAATCTGCAAAAACCCATGCACATGTTTTATCCCATGGACATATAACAAGACTATCCAAATCTGGCACAGGGATTTGATCATTATCTGCTGGGGTTAATTCTGGAACAAAGGAAACAGAATGAACAGCAAATTGAGGGCCTTTACCCATACAAAGATCCTCAAAATCAGATATAGGCATAGGCTTAGTTTTTGGACTACCCAGAAAATCAATCCAATTAGAATAAATGTATTTTACTCCTTTTTTTTCTAAATCCTTTTTTATTTTTCTAACTTTTTTTACATCAGGTAAG
>CABYRQ010000024.1 GCA_902521485.1 uncultured Alphaproteobacteria bacterium
TGATATCAATAAATTAAATTACGATTTTGTATTTATTTGTTCAAATACTAATACTCATTTTTTATACCTTAATTTATTTTCAGATACCAAAGCTAAAGTTTTTGTAGAGAAGCCTATTCTTAACAAATATGACGAAATTAAAAAAACTAGAAATTTTAGGCACTCGTTCAAAAAAAATGTCACCGTTGGTTACGTTCTTAGATTCCATCCAATTATAATTAAATTAAAAAAACTTATAGATATGAATTCGATTGGAAAAATTATTGATATTGAATTTTCGTCTTCGTCATATGTAAAATTTTGGAATATTAAAAGTAAACGTTTATCATATTTAGATTTCAAAAAAGGTGGAGGTGCAATTAATGAGTTAAGTCATGAGATTGATTTAGTCATATATTTATTTGGCTCACTAAAAATTATTAAAGTTTTCAATATTAAAAAAATCTTTGAGTCTAATGTTGAAGAAGGCTACAAACTTTTTGGTAAAGTAAAGTCTCAAGCTAAAATTTTTTTAAATATCAATTTTAATTGCGTTGAAGAAAGAAGAGTCTTGATCATTAAGGGGGAAAATGGTCAATTAATTATAAATTTGTTAAAAAACGAAATAACTTTTTTGAATAACAGTTCTTTAAAAATAAAAAAATTTACAAGCACTGAAGGAAGAAATATAAGATTTAAAAGGCAATTGAATTATTTTTTTAGAGATTCTAGTAATTCATCAATTTTTAATTGTGATTTTTTTAATGGTATAAAAGTTTCTAATACACTCAATACAATAAGAACTAAATTGAATAAACAATGAGCCAAAATATAATTTGTGTAATTTTCGTAAGAGCAGGTTCTAAAACAATCAAAAATAAAAATATTCAATTATTAGATAACTTTTCACTTTTAGAACATAGTATTTTTATGGCAAAAAAATTTTTTGCTAATTCAAATATTTATATATCAACAAATTCAAAAAAAATGATTGCTATTGCAATCAAACATAAGATTAATTATATCGTGAGACCTAATAGTCTTTGTGGAGATAATTCAAAAGAATGGAACTCATGGAAACATGCTGTTAAATTTTTAAAGAAAAAAAATATAAATTTTAAAAAAATATTATCATTGCCAACAACCTCACCAATGAGGAAAGCTACTGATATAAAAAAAGCTATCAGCCTGTCAAATACAAATTGTGATGCTGTCATATCTGTCACAAATTCAACAAGATCTCCCTATTGGAATATGACAAAAATTGATAAATCAGGTTATCATTCTGTAGTAATTCAAGATAAAAAAAATTATAAAAATTATATCAGAAGACAAAATACACCAAAAACTTACGATATGACCACCGTTGTATATATAGCAAAAAAGGAATATATAGAGAATTCGGATAGACTTATGAATGGGAAAATTAAAGCAGTTTTAATTCCATCAGAAAGAGCTATTGATATAGATACAAATTTTGATTTAAAGATGGCTAGGTATTTATTTAATGGAAAATAATTATGTTTTAATAACAGGCGGCCTGGGTAGAGTTGGTATGTCTTTGACAAACCTTTTATTACAAAAAAACTATAAAGTTATTATCTTTGATTTAAATAAAAATATCCCATCAAAATTTAAAAAGTATATTGAGTCTAATACCCTGATACTTAAATCATTTGATTGTTTAAATTTGAATAAATTTAAATCAAATTTAACTGATTTAAAAAAATTAAATATTATTGGATACGTAAATTGTTTATACCCAAAAAGCAAATATAAAAAAAGGAAATTTTTACATTTAAATAAAAAATCATTAGATCATTATTTTTCAATTAATTTAACAAATAATATCTTAATTCTTCAGGAGTTAGTAAATTTTCTTATAAAAAAAAAATTAAGTTGTTCAATTATTAATATTTCATCAATTCAGGGAATTTCTGCACCTAAATTTGAACATTATAAAGGAACTAAAATGATTAGTTCTCTTGAATATACTTTGATCAAACACTCTCTGAATGGGTTGACAAAATATTTAGCAAAATTTCTAACTAATAAAAAAATAAGATTTAATAATGTTGTGATAGGCGGAATTAAAAACAATCAAGACAAAAAATTTATTTCAAACTATAGAAAAAGTTGCTTATCAAAAGGTCTTTTAGATGCTAAAGATATATCAGGAACAATAGAATTTTTAATTTCAGATAGTTCAAATTACATTAACGGGCAAAATATAATAATAGATGACGGGTGGTCATTATAAAATTTATAAATAATATTTTTCAATTATTCTTTCTAATATTAAATTACAATTAATTGCTTCCTTATTATTTAAATCAAAGTTAACGTCCAATGCAAAAACTTTATTAAATATATTTGGGAGCAAATTTTTATCTGATATAATATTTACATTATTAATTTCATGTTTTTTTTTCTGAACTTAAATCATAGAAAAATTTGAAAATTATATTATCTGATTGAATTGTAAAATTTAGCTTATTATCAAAAAATTTAATTGAATTAATATCAACATTATCAATGTCAATATATTTAAGAATTAAATATATGTCATGATAAGCTAAATCATATAGAATCTGTTCAAAATTTTTTGAAGCTATTTTTGATCTATAAATCTTGTTTTCTCTTTGAATATTTAATTTAATTTCTTTAAAATTTTCTATGTGGTTTACATAGATTTTTAATCCTAATTTACTTGCCTTATTAATAACTTCAGTTGATTGATTTGAAGATAGTGTTAAAGGTTTTTCACAAAATATATTTATACCTTTATTCAATAATATATTAATTATGTTGTAATGAGTTTTATTATTGCTACATATAATTGCCCAATCTATTTTGTTAATTAATTCATTTTCAAGATTAGATTTAGAATTAAAAATTCCTTTTAATTTCGAACATTTCTTAAGATTTTCTAAAACTATTTTACCCCATTTACCAGGTCCTATTAATATAGTATCGGTCACAGCGTATTTGTTAGAGTATTTGCAGCTTCAACACAATTGATCCATTTGCCTGAATGAACAAAAATAAATTTTCCATGAAAATCAATGGAGGTGGTTCTTTCATCACTTTTATTTTTTTTTGTACATCTCACCGTATAAAAAGACTCATAATATTTTGTTTTTTCAAAATTATTAAAATATTTTAAAAAATCTGCTTTAATATTATTAAATAATGTATCTTTTGAATTAACTATTTTGTATTCATTTAACAATTTTTGAGCAATTTCATTGCTTTTCAGGCCTGATTTGGAAATATTTTCTGTAATGACAGACTTCCTTACATGACCCAATACATGAAAGGATTTTTTCAAATACGGATCAATTGACATAAAATCACCATCAATAACAACGCAACTAAAATGATTGTAATGTTTTGGTGTTTTGACAATGACTTTTTCAACTAATTGATAAAAGTACTTTTCTCTCGGTAGATTTAATTTTTTTTTTATTTGATTGTTATTTTCATATGTTGCAATAATGATTTTATCATATTTGTTCATAAATTCTTTTTTTAAATCAATATCATTATTTAAATATAGGTTAATATTATGATTAATAAGAGACTTATTTAAAATTTTTCTAGCTTTATTAATATTCAATATCTTTTCTTTCACTTTAACTATGCCATCTATCATATTTTTATTTAGTAAAGGATTATTTTGAATCTTATAAAACAAACCTACATTATCTAAATATTTAATATAATTATCAAAGCTGGTCATGCTGTTATATTTTGAAATAGCGTAAAAATTATTTGACTTCATATAAGTCTTAGAAAACATTTTATCAAAACTGTTTAAACTACTAGCACATTCAATAAATGTTTTGATAGATCTAGGGTAGTGATATCCTTGATGGCATCTAAATTGATTTTTACCACTTGTACCAAACAAAATCTCTTTGTTCTTATCAAATAAATCTATATTGAAATTTGGATATTTTTCTTTTATTCGTATAGCAATGGTGGTTCCAAAAAAACCAGCTCCTATGATTGCTATATTTGCCATATTAAATTATTAGTATATTTAAAATATGTAAGTTTAAATAAATATATTTAATTTATGTTAATTATTTTTAAAAAGTTTATAAATTATCACTATGGGAATGAGGAACGGATTAATTGAACTCGCATTTGAACTTAAACAAAGGGGTATATTTGATAATTTAGACTCTGTATTAGACTTTGGTTCTCAAGAATTAAGAATAACTTTTAGTGAACTTGAAAATTTATTCTTAAAAATTGGTAAACCAAAATCAATCCTAAAGAAATATCAAGTTTTGAAAAAATTTCCAAAAGGTAAAAGAATTTCTACAAAAATTTTATGGAAGGATTTAGGTTTTAATAAAATTTTTAGTTTTGATATAAATAAACAACATAAATCTCTTAATTATGATTTAAATGATCCTTTCTTAGATAAAAAATTTTTTAATAGTTTTGATTTAGTTACAGATTTTGGAAATAATGAACACATTTATAATTTATCTGAAGCATATAAAACTTTATATAAAGTTTGTAAAAAAGATGGAATAATTTGGTGTTTTCAATCTGTATTTAGGGGTAACGGTTTTTATAATTTTGATCAAAGTTTTTTTGAAACATATGCCGCATATAATCAATTATCAATAGTATATTCAGCATATGTAATTCATGTTGGTCAATATGACCAATTCCTAATACCTTGTAACAAAGATTTATTAAATGCAATTAATCTATTCAATGTAAAGAGTATCTACATTACTTATGTTTTTAGAAAGAAATTAGAAGAAGATCCAAAAAATATTTATCAATATGGTTTAAATGACACAAAACAAAATTTTACTACGAAATTTATACAACGCGAAGGTCTCTCAGAAAAATTTTATATCCCAAGCAAATCAATCTCTTATTACAAGAAGTTGGCCAAAAAAGGGGATAAAAATTCAATATTTTGGTTAAGACAACTTGGTATAAAATACTAATTATAATTCAATGATAGTTTTAATTAAACCTAGTGGTAAAAAAAAAAATTATTTAGTTACGATTGCAATTGGAAAAAAATATTTTGATGTTTGGAAGAAGTTTTGTTATCCAACATGGAGTATCTATTGTAAAAAAAATAATTTAGGTCTTATTGTTATAGATAAATACCTAATTGATAAAAGTCATAAAAATTTTAAGAAGGCTACTTGGCATAAATGGTTAATTGGAAGTTCGCTATTGAATCAAAATATTAAAGTAGATAATGTCTGTTCAATTGACTCAGATTTTTTAATCAACCCTTTTTCTCCTAATATTTTTTATAAATATAATGAAAATAAATTTGGATTAGTGTCAAAACGAAAACAACTTCCTTACTTTTCAAGAGAAAATACTCTAAAAAGAATTTCTTTTTTTAGGAATAGATATTATTCATCAAGTTATCCCCTAGACTCTGCAATATTTATTTCTTTAAAGGACTTATATAGTTATCATAAATTTAAAGTTCAAAATGATGAAGCTTGCTCAGGTCTTATTATATTTAATGTAAAAAAACACTCAAAAATGATGAAAAAGTGGTTTCACCTTTATGATAAAAATACAAAATCAATTACTGGTGATGGTGATCAAACACATACAAATTATCATATATTGAAGACAAAAAAAGTGCAGTGGCTTGATTATAGATTCCAAGCATTATGGCAATTAGAAATGGCAAATTTCTATCCATTTCTTTATCAAAAAGAATTCGCTAATAAAAAAAATATATCAAGTTGTATAGAGGCATCAATGCTTAATAATTATTTCCTTCATTTTGCTGGTAGTTGGGGTGAGGCACAAATGTATAAATATAGAAATATTTTTATTAGAAATTTAAAAATTTATGAAAAATTAAACAAATACTATTCCAAAAAAGTGTCTGGCAAACCTAAAGGTGTAATAAAGCCTAAATAATGAAATATATCCTCATAGTTGGACTAGGGAATATGGGAAAAGCTCATTATGAAGCCATTTTAAAGGTTAAAACAAAAAAAAGTATTTATTTATTTGATAAAATTGAATCCAAAACCAAATCAATCAAATTTACTAATAATGATTTTAATAAAACAATTATTTGTAAAAATATCACAGACATAGATAATAAAATTGATCTTTTGGTTCTTTCCACAACTGCGGACGGAAGATACACTACATTGATTGATATTTTGAGTAAAACCAAAGTTAGTAAAATTTTATTCGAAAAATTCTTATTTCAAAAACTTGAAAATTTTAAAAAAGTAAATGAAATTTTAAATAAAAAAAAGATTAAATCATGGGTGCATTTACCATTTAGGCAAGTTAATTTTTTTTCTAAAATAAAATCTGAGATCAATAATAAAGATATATTTATTTTCCGATCAATAGGTGGTAATTGGTCTATGGCCTCAAATATTATTCATACTTTAGATTTGTTTAGCTACATCACTGGTTCCAAGAAATTAGAAATTCTTTATCAAGAATTTAATAAAAAAAATATTCATTCAAAAAAAAGAAGTAAATTCAATGAGGCAGAAGGACATGTTTACATTAAAGGAAAGTATAATCATTATTTAGAGGTTTCTAAAGACAGCAAATCTAAAAGGCCAAAAGAGTTAGAATTAATTACAAAAGAGAACCACTACATTATATCTAATAACAAAATTTTAACTAGAAATATAAATAATTGGAATTTCAAAAAAAATACATTTATGTTCCCTAAATTAAGTATTATTGGTAAAGAGATATACAGAAATTTATTGTTAGATGATAAGTGTAATTTGCCAACTTACGCTGATTCAATTGATAGCCATAAATTTGTCTTTAGGCTTTTTAAACATATAAACAAAAAGGGAGTTTTAAATATTACTTAGAAATAAATTCTCGATACAACGCTTAACTTATACCATCATAATTATCTTTTAGTTTGTTTAAAATTTCAGGTTTTGATATGTTTTTTTTTATATTTTCGTTAATTTTGATTAAAATATCTTTGATTTTGGGATAAGAATTATTATTTCTAATAATTTTCAAATAATCATTATTATCCCACATACCTAGAATGCTCTTTTCATTAATTATAAATTCTTCTATAGCCATTTTTAATTTTTCCCAATCGTTAAAAATTATATTCTCTTTATTTTTAAATTTATTAAAAAGACTTTTTTGAATGAAATTATAATGGTCGAAATAAACAACTCGTTTACATGCTGTATATGACTCAAGTCCAGCAGTAGCAGCAACTAGATGATCATGAATTACAAGATCTGAAATACCAGCTGGAACATATGGAGGAAACTTTAAGTTCTTAGAATTATTTTCTGAGAAATCAGTATCAATGTAGAGCCTGTTTGAATTTAAAGCCTCTTTAAAATTTTCTATTTTATTTAATTTTTTAATAATTGATTTTGGCTTCTTTGCCTTAATTATTAAACCAATATTCCTATTATTTAATAATATATCGAATACCATTTTAAAACCTTTTGATGATTCATTAATTCCTAGATCGAATCTTTCATCTGTCATATTTCCCTGGTCTAAAAATAGAATTATTTTTTCAACTTTTTCTTTATTAAAGAATGATTTGATATTTTCTTGAATAATATTGGAGTCATTAATGACTTTTGTAGGATACCCGACAGGAATATTTAGTTTATGAAGACTACCATATTCTTTTTCAATATTTTGAAAGTTATAATTAAAACTTAATAATATGTCTGAAGTAACTATAGAAGAAGTAGATACAAATTCATAAAAGGAATGATAGGATAAAAGAGAAATTCCTCCCAGCATTTCAATTGCAGAACATGCTGGTTCAACATGCTTGCTCCATTTATAGTTAGTGAAATAAATTTTGGATTGATTTTTTTTGAAGAAATTGAGCCATATTTTTTTTTCGATAAAAAATGAAATTAATAATCTATTTATGTATGGATCATGAAAATCAAAATTTAATTCTTTATAATCATCACAAAAATTAGTTATTACATTTTTTTTACCTTTCTCAAATTTATAATCATTATCCTCGTCAGAATTAATGGTTTTATAAAAAAAATTATTCTTCGTTAATCTCTCTCTTGA
>CABYRQ010000025.1 GCA_902521485.1 uncultured Alphaproteobacteria bacterium
AATTTTTTTGCTGTCTCTAAAATTTCTTCAAAGGGAGTCCATTCTTTTTCTTCTTTATAATTTTTATATCCCAGTCTCCCAAAAAAATTTGTTTTTCTCTCTGGCCAATGTAGTTGATAAAGATCAATGTAATCTGTTTGTAATCTTTGAAGACTTCCCTCTAATGCTTCGGTGAAATGTTTTTCATTAAATTGTAGGCCACCACCTCTAATCCATCTTACATCAGGACCAGCGACCTTTGACGCTAATATTACTTTCTCTCTATTATTTTTCTGTTTAAACCAATTACCAATTATTTTTTCAGTGGCACCATATGTTTTTTCTTTTCCCTTAACTGAATAGTACTCTGCTGTATCAAAGAAATTGACTCCTTTTTCCATAGAATAATCCATTTGCTCAAATGCCTCATTTTCTGTGTTTTGCTCTCCCCAAGTCATTGTACCAAGGCAAATAAGGCTAACTTTAAGGTCAGTATTTCCTAAGGGTTTGAATTTCATAAAAGATTCATACGGTTTTACTTGAAAAATATCAAGATAATAGCCATATTAAAAATAATTAAGGAGAAATAATGGTCGAATTAAAACAAAATACATATTCGCAGTCACAATCTACAGTTATAGATCAGGGCTTAAGAGATTATATGATGAAAGTCTATAATTACATGACCTCTGGTTTAGCGATAAGTGGTTTAGTGGCATGGGGATTTTCTCAGTCTCCTACTTTAATGGGGGCTATTTATGGCACAGCACTTCAATGGGTTGTAATGCTCGCTCCACTTGGATTTATTTTCTTTTTAGGTGCAAGATTACAAAAAATGTCTACCTCTGCAGCTCAAATGACATTTTGGGCTTTCGCTGCTGTGATGGGAATTTCACTGTCTTATATATTTATAGTTTTCACCGGTGTCAGCATAGTTAGAGTATTTTTAATCACAAGCTGTACATTCGCTGCGATGAGCATCTATGGATATGCAACTAAAAGAGATTTAACCAAGTTTGGTTCATTTCTTATAATGGGGCTCATTGGAATTATTATTGCTAGTATTGTAAATATATTTTTACAAAGTTCAGCGATGCAATTTGTAATTTCTTGTGTGGGTGTTTTAGTTTTTGTGGGTTTAACTGCTTACGATACTCAAAGAATTAAATCAACTTATTATCAAGTTGCTGGAACTGCTTTTGCAGGAAAAGCTGCCATCATGGGCGCACTGACATTATACTTAGACTTTATAAACCTATTCATAATGTTGATGCAATTATTTGGTCAAAGAAGATAAATAAATTTCATATTTAATTATAAGGGGTCATTATTGGCCCCTTTTTTTTACTAATTTAACATATCATTTTTTTATTTAGCCATTAAGATCCTCGCGTGATCGGATACATCTTAGCAATTGGTGCTGCAGCTACGTGGTCTATGGTTGCTTTATCAGCAACTAGAATTGTCAGATATTTTGGAAGTTACAATTATAATCTTTTAAGATTAGTAGGAATAGTAGTCCTTTTTTTACCCTACATTGTACTTAATTGGGATCCGATTTATTTTAATAAATCAATTTTTATAGCAATATTTTTATCATCGGTAATTGGCATTATAATAGGAGACACATTTTTATTTATTTGCCTAAAAAGGCTTGGGCCTAGAAGGCAAGCTTTATTATTTTCTTTGCAAATACCATTTACTATCATTTTAGCAGAAATATTTTTACAAACACTTCCCTCTGTGGTCGAGCTCTTTGGATGCTTTTTAATTTTTTTTGGAATCATAGTTGCAATACAATTTAATCGAACAATTCCTGATGATGACTTAGAGAATATTCAAGGAAACAAATATATCGGACTGATCGCTGGTGTTGGTCTAGCACTGTGTCAGGCTATTGGAATCATTCTTATGAAACCTGCGCTTGAGGAAACAGACCCAATCATTGTGTCTTATGTAAGAGTTTTAATAGCAGCGATATTGATGTTTTTTAGCTTAGGATTTCTGAAAAATAATAATCTTTTAGAAAGAATGAAAGATGTTAAAAAAACTTTTTATAGTATTTTTCTTGGCTTTATGGGAATGGGCGTTGGAATGACTATGTTAATAATTGCTCTTAAAAATGGAGATCCTGGAATTATTTCAACTTTATCAAGCACAATGCCAATTATGATAATACCGATATTATGGATTGTTACTAAAAATTATGCAGGGCATCTAGCAGTAATAGGCGCTACTCTAACTTGTTTTGGAGCAGGAGTAATTTTTTTAAATTAATCCGAGCCTTTCTCAACGTTGACTATTTTTAGATCCTTTGTTTTTTTAATTTGGGTTTGTAATATTTTGTTTAAAGGATCCTTACCTAGGTATTTTTTAAATTTTTTCTGACTTTGTGTAGCTTTATCTGTATTACCTTCAGTTATCGCAACTAATGTCTCTCTTAAATGTTCAAGACCTTTTTGCTCATTTGAGGATTTGTAGCGCATATATGCAGCTCGTGGATAAATAAAAAGCTTTGTAAATGCATAGGAAAACAAAATTAAAAGAATAAGAAATGTTATTAAGACAAAAAGGAATTGGACAATGGGAATGCTCAGTTGCCAAATTCCTAAAACGAGTGAAAGATTGCCAGCATTGTTAAACAGATAAAAAAGAACACCATAACCACTTATAAAAATTATTAAAATTACTAGAAGTCTTATCATTAAATCATATTCTCCAGAAAAATTTGATTATCGTTGTAGACTTGGGCTAGTTCATAAGAAGATTTAAAAAATATTTTTTGGTTGGGATTTAATTTCTCATATTCAATTATCGCCTTTGTATATTGTCGATTATACATTGCATTAATAAATGATGGTAAGGGTTCTAATGAATTTTTTGTTATCTGGATTTCAAATATATTTTCAATAATTCTTTTAATCCATTGAAAATTATTTTTTTTCATAAACTCATTTTGTACATATGTATTTTCATTAATTTGTAATTGCTGTAATGAATATGTATAGTCTGGGATAGTGAGTAATTCTTTAAATTTTTCTTCATTAAAAAATAAATATTGATTTTGAAGTTTTTGAATATTTTTATTTCGAATTTGTTGTTGATCAATATTAACTATAATCTGATTTATGGACAAAATTAATTCATATGCTTCATCATTAGATAATGTAATTTGTTGTGGCTCTGGCTCAACAACAGTAGTTTGGGGTATTTCTTGAACATTTTTTGCTAACTCTAGTATAAGAGACTCAAGACGATCTACTTTATCCTCAAGTTCTTTGTTGTTTAAGTCATTAACTGGAGTTATCTCTTTTTGAACATTTAGTGATTGAGTTTCTTGATTTAATTTACTGAATTGAGCCTCATCAAATATTAAAAGGTTATTTCGATACAAGAAGCCTCCTGCTACAGTTATAAGGATTAGAAATATAACTATTAGGAAAAGATTTCGTTGTAGAAAGCTTTTTTTACTGTCATTTTTTTGATTTTCAGACATTCAATAAGAATCTATATTTTTTTATAATAATGAAAGTTTTAGCAATAGAAAGTTCTTGTGATGATACATCTATAGCCGTTGTTAATGATGATAAAAGTGTTGAGTTTCTTGAAACAATTAATCACAGAAAATTTCATAAAGATCTTGGTGGTGTTATACCCGAGATGGCAGCAAGACAACATTTAGAAATTTTAGATACATTGGCTAAATCAATTAAAAAAATTAATTTTTCAAAAATTTCAGCAATTGCCGCAACATTTGGCCCTGGGCTAATTGGTGGATTAATTGTGGGATCTTCTTTTGCAAAAGGTTTGTCAATATCTAAAAATATAAAGCTTATTCCAATTAATCATTTGCAAGCGCATTTATTATCGCCCCGACTTGTATCTGAAATTAAATTTCCATATTTATGTCTACTCGTCTCTGGAGGAAATACTGCATTAGTATTGGTTAAAAATTCAAAAAGTTTTATCACTCTTGGATCAACAATTGATGACTCAGCGGGTGAGTGTTTTGATAAGGTGGCTAAAGGGTTAGGGTTAGGGTACCCCGGTGGGCCAGAAATAGAACACTTAGCATTAGGTGGCAATATTGAGAAGTTTAAACTCCCGATGCCTTTAACAAAGAAAAATAATTGTGATTTTTCTTTTTCAGGTTTAAAGACAGCAGCGCTAAATACCATCAAAAATAATAAAAAAACAAAATTATTTCTAAGAGATTTTTCGGCTTCATTTCAACATACTGTATCTAAAGTGTTAGAAATTAAGATATTAAATAGTATTAATCTCTTACAAAAAGAAAATATTAAAATTAATGATTTTTCTATTTGTGGTGGAGTAGCGGCAAATAAATATTTAAATACTGAACTTCAAAAACTTATTTCAAAAATGAAACTTAATTTTCATCAAGTGCCTTTATCTTTATGTACCGACAACGCTGCAATGATTGGTTGGAACGCTATTGAATATATGAAAACTAGAAAAACCAAATTAAATAATTACAATGTTAGACCATCACCTAATATATTAATTCATGAACACTTCTAAAAATTATTGGCTCCTAAAATCAGAGCCTAGCTCTTGGTCATGGGAACAACAAAAAAAGAAAAAAACTGAACATTGGGACGGTGTAAGAAATTACCAGGCAGCAAATAATATGAAAAAGATGAGGAAAGGAGATGAGTGTCTGTTTTATCACTCAGTAACAGAAAAAGCCATTAAGGGAATAGTTAGAGTTACTAAGGAATATTATCCAGATCACACAGATAAAAAAGGAATATTTGGAATGGTTGACGTAACCTATTTAAAAGATCTAAATGAAGTTTACTTATCAGAAATAAAAGCAGACCCATTTTTCCAAGATTTTCCGCTTGTAAAACAAGCCAGATTAAGTGTGATGCCTGTAACATTGAAGCAATGGAAGAAATTAATTAAGATGAGTGAAAAAAATGAGAGAATTTAAATTATCTAATCCACTGTTATCAAAAGAACAATATGAAGAGATGTATGCAGAGTCTTTTAGCAATAAAGAACAATTCTGGTCTAAAGTGGCAAAATCTCAACTAACTTGGTCTAAAGATTTCACTAAAGTTAAAAACACCAACTACGATGGTGACATATCTATAAAATGGTTTGAGGATGGTGAATTAAACGTTTGTTATAACTGTGTAGATAGACATGCAGAAACACAACCAAATGAAATAGCAGTTATTTGGGAGGGAGATGATACTAGTAAAAATAAAACTTACACTTATAAAGAACTAAAATCAGAAGTAAGTAAATTTGCAAATGTTTTAAAAAAACTTGGCGTACAAAAAGGTGATGTTGTAACAATTTATCTAACTATGATTCCTGAAGTTGCGTTCGCTATGTTGGCTTGTGCAAGAATAGGTGCAATACATTCAGTAATCTTTGGAGGCTTCGCACCAGAATCAATTGCAGGGCGTATCAAAGATTGTAAATCTCAATATGTAATTACTGCTGATGAAGGCGTTAGAGGTGGAAAAATAATTCCACTTAAAAATTATATTAATACAGCTTTAGAGAGTTGCGATAGTTCTATAAAAACTCTTATTATTAGATACACCAATACTCAAGAAAAATTACATAAAGATAATAATTTTTATTATGATGAATTAGTTAAAGAAGTTGATGATCAATGTGAATGTGTATCAATGAATGCAGAAGATCCTCTTTTCATTTTATATACATCTGGTTCTACTGGTAAACCAAAAGGTGTTCTTCATACTTCTGGGGGATATTTAGTTTATGCATCATTTACTCATAAGTATTCCTTTGACTATCACCCTGGGGATACCTATTGGTGTACAGCAGATGCAGGTTGGATCACAGGTCATTCTTATTCAGTTTATGGGCCGTTAGCTAACGGAGGTAAAACTCTGTTGTTTGAAGGCGTGCCTAACTATCCAGATTTTTCTCGCTTTTGGGAAGTTTGTGATAAATACAAAGTTAATATTTTTTACACCGCACCCACTGTATTAAGATCATTAATGAAAGAGGGTGACTCTTATATTAACAAGTGCGATTTAAGTTCTTTGAGAATTTTAGGGACAGTCGGTGAACCAATAAATCCAGAAGCTTGGAATTGGTACTCAATGATAGTTGGAAAGGACAAATGTCCTGTTATTGACACATGGTGGCAGACAGAAACAGGTGGACATTTAATTTCTCCAATACCTGGTATTTCAAAACTTAAGCCTGGAAGTGCAACTCAACCGTATTTTGGAATTGAAGCAGCAATAGTTGATGATGATGGAAATATTTTGGAAGGCGAATGTGAGGGTAAATTATGTATATTAGACAGTTGGCCCGGTCAAATGAGAACAGTTTATGGCGATCACCAGCGTTTTATTGACACCTATTTTAGTCAATTCAAAGGAAAATATTTTACTGGAGATGGGTGTCGAAGAGACAAAGATGGGTTCTATTGGATTACTGGAAGAGTTGATGATTGTATTAATGTATCTGGACATTTGCTTGGAACTGCTGAAATCGAAAGTGCTTTTGTTGAACATGAATTAGTCTCTGAAGCTGCAGTAGTAGGCTATCCTCACGATATAAAGGGCCAAGGTATTTATGCTTATGTTACAACAAATACTGGGGTTGAGGTTAGTGAAGATTTAAAAAAAGAACTTGTTCAATGGATTAGAACAAAAATAGGTCCCATTGCAACACCTGATAAATTGCAATTCTCACCAGGACTTCCAAAAACGAGATCAGGAAAGATAATGAGGAGGATCTTAAGAAAGATAGCTTCAAAAGAAGAAGATCAACTGGGCGATACATCAACATTGGCGGATCCTAATGTTGTCCAATCATTAATAGACGGATCTAAAAATATCTAAACCAACTGATATCACAAATTTATTTATCTCAATTAAAAAAATTGATCAGGGAAGTAGTATTGATCACGTCGTAAATCAATTTCCAAAAATTAAAAGAAATTTTTTGTTTTTAGTAATACAAGAGTATTACAGGAATTATGAAAATAATAATAAAATTCTTTCAAATTATGTACACGACAAAACGCCAAAAAATATTTTAACATTACTAAAAATATG
>CABYRQ010000026.1 GCA_902521485.1 uncultured Alphaproteobacteria bacterium
TTTGTAGGAGGGGAGCCTCATTCGCTTGGAACAGACTGCGTACCTGGTGAAATGAATGAACACGAGGTTAGATGGCTAGAACAAAAAATTAAAAATGCTGAGATTGATTGCAAGGTCCCAGCTTCAAAATTTAAGAAATACGTTGCAGGAAGAATGCTCTGGAATTATGACAATCTAGAGCCAGCAGAAAAGAAAGGAATATTAGGCTAATGGCAAAACGTAATACACAATTATTAGGACAAAACTCAATTTTTACCCCCGAGGTAATGGACGACATTCATATCAAATCACAACTTGGTCGTTATCGTATGCGTGGTATGGCGTTAATGAAAAAAATTCCTCACTGGGATGATTTAGTTTTTTTACCAGGCACATTAACAAGATTTGTTATTGAAGGTTACAGAGAGAAGTGTCTAACTGAAACAATAATAGGCCCTAGAGCAAAAAATCCTATCAAACTTGATATTCCTGTTTACATAACAAGTATGAGTTTTGGTGCTCTTTCTTATGAAGCAAAAACTGCTTTAGCTAGAGGTTCATCAATGGCTGGAAGTGCAACTTGCTCTGGAGAAGGGGGTATGATACCTGATGAGAGAAGGTACTCTCACAAATGGTATTATCAATGTATTCAATCCAGGTATGGCTTCAACCCACACCATGCTCAATTAGCTGACGCTATTGAGGTTTTCATTGGCCAAGGTCAAAAAGTTGGGATGGGTGGTCACTTAATGGGCCAGAAAGTTACTGACCAAGTAGCTGAGATGAGATCGTTACCTGCTGGTATTGATCAAAGATCTCCTGCTAGACACCCAGACTGGATGGGACCGGACGATTTAGCTCTTAAGGTTCAAGAATTAAGAGAATTAACTGACAATCAAGTGCCAATTCAATTGAAATTAGGTGCATCAAGAGTTTATGACGATGTCAGAATGGCAGCAAAATGTGACCCTGACTCTATATTTTTAGACTCTATGGAAGGTTCAACAGCAGCTGGTCCACACATTGCAGCAGCTAATACTGGTATTCCTGGTATTGGTGCAATTAGAGAAGCAAGAAGAGCTTTGGACGATGTGGGAAAAACTGGTGAAATATCATTAGTATTTGCTGGAGGTATTAGAGATGGAGCTGATATGGCTAAAGCCTTAGCTCTTGGGGCAGATGCTATTGCTATCGGTACAGCTGGATTAGTAGCACTGAACTGTAACAAAGACATTCCAGAAGCTGATTATGAAAAAGAAATGGGAGTGGAGGCAGGTTACTGCTATCACTGTCACACTGGTAGATGTCCAGTTGGTGTGGCCACACAGGATCCTGTTCTTAGAAGTAGATTAGACCCAACAGAGGCAGCAGAAAGAGTTTATAATTTGCTTAGCACTATGACTCTTGAGTGCCAAATGTTAGCAAGAGCATGTGGTAAGACAAACATTCACTCACTTGAGCCAGAAGATCTAGCTGCATTGACAATGGAGTCATCAGCAATGGCTAAAGTTCCATTAGCTGGTACAGATTTAACAGTAGGTGTAGATAACTACCACTCAATTTAGGAGAGTATTATGGTTAAAAAGAAAGTTACAAAAAAGAAATCAACTTCTGCAAAATCAAAAAAACTTACTAAGTCAAAAGGTTATCAAGTTGTCGGCGGAGCTAAATTAAAAGATAAGGAAATTAAAACATCAAGAGAAAAAATGATTGGCCAGCATATTGGCTATCGTTATGATGTTAACTTAATTCCTGATTACAAGCACTTAACACCATTTCTTAAACAATATATCGAAATTATGGGTTGGGATGATTTAAATTGGTTAGAGGACATCCATATGGGTTTTGAAGGTGATACCCCTGCTGTGTTTGACAGAAATGCAAACGCTTGGATAACTTTACCAAAGAAGATTAAACTTCCAAAAAACCAACAAGATAGAGATATGTTAGCTAGAGAACTTTTAATTAAGTTTCAAATGTCACCTAATCATCCCTTGGTACAGTTAAAAAGAACATACGCTAAGGGCGAGAACTTTAAGTTAGTTGAGTAAAATTTTATAAATAAGGGAGCCTTTGCTCCCTTATTCTTTCAAATATTTTAATCTTTAATTCTTATTAATTTAGATTTTTTCCAGTTCGGAATAAATTTTATAACATCAATGTCATTTCCCAAACCAGGATTAAAATTTTTATTATGCCAAAAAATATTTTCCCAATGTTCTTCATTTTTATCGAGAATAAAAGGAGAGCATGACAATCTATAATTTGTAGAAAGGTGAATAAAATCTAAGATACATGAGCCGTCTTTAACTACTTTTTTTGAGATACTTGAGTTTTTTGGAAAAGTAGCAAATAAAGAGTCTGAAAATTTATCTTTATCCATAAAATATTCAGAAGATAAAAATTTATTCATTTTATCAAATCGATCAGCAGGATCGTAAGTTCGTTTAAAAGTGTGTTCAAACAGTTTTGTTGTGTTTACAGGGTCATTTTCTGAAATTACAACAATAATTCTTAGAAGTTCATTTCCTTTCTTATCAAGCAATATTGGTGCCATAGATGAGTTTGGTCTACCATTTTGTGTTCTAAATGCCTGAATTCTAGATTGACATTGCCAATCAAGAAACTTTTCTTGTAAAACTTCAGGTGTCATTAATAATTTAACAATCTAGAGTTGTTTCTCTTTCCCAACTAGAAAGGTGTTTATTAAAAGTACCCCAATCTTGATTTTTTAATTTTACATAGCTATTGACTAAATCATCACCAAAACCTGCTCTAATGATTTTTGATTTATCAAAATCACGTATTGCATCAAGAAGATTTAATGGCAATTTTTTTACTTTCCCAGCCTTGTGACCCTCTGTGTACATATTAATGTCTAATCGTTTTCCAGGGTCTCTTTTATTATTTAAACCATCCAAACCCAAAAGTAAAATACCTGCTTGAAGTAAATAAGGATTTGTAGCTCCATCCATTAATCTCAATTCAAATCTTCCTGCTCCAGGAACCCTTACCATATGTGTTCTGTTGTTACCTGCCCAAGTAATCGAACTTGGCGACCAAGTTGCACCTGATGTTGTAACACTACCGTTGATTCTTTTATATGAGTTTACAGTTGGATTAAAAACAGCAGCCATTTTGTCCGCACTTTCCATTATTCCACCTAAGAAATTGTAACCAGTTTTGGATAAACCTAATTCATCTTTTTTATCTAAAAACATATTTTTTTTGCCAGATTTATCCCAAATAGAAATATGACAATGACATCCATTGCCTGTTAAATTTGTGAAAGGTTTGGGCATGAAAGTCGCCCTTAATGAATGTTTTTCAGCAATAGATTTGACCATGAATTTAAAAAAAGCATGTCTATCTGCAGTTACTAAACAATCTGAAAAATCCCAGTTCATTTCAAATTGACCATTCGCATCCTCATGGTCGTTTTGGTAAGGTTTCCATCCAAGTGAGATCATTGAGTCACATATTTCGGTAATAACATCATATCTTCTCATTAATGCAGAGGAGTCATAGCATGGTTTTGCTTGCGTATCCCTTTGATCTGATAAAGATGTCCCGTCTTCATTAACTAGAAAAAATTCACACTCAACACCTGACTTCATATAAAGATTTTTTTTAGCTGCTTTTTCTATTTGTCTTTTTAAGGCTATTCTTGGTGAGGTTTCTACTGGTTTACCATCCATAAACAAATCTGAGGCAACCCAAGCTATTTCTTTATTCCAAGGAAGCTGGATAACACTATCACCATCAGGCATACCAAACATATCAGAGTCAGCTGGAGACATATCAAGCCATGTTGCAAAACCAGCAAATCCAGCACCTTCAGATTGAATTTCATCTATAGCTGTTGCAGGTACAAGCTTTGATCTGAGCACTCCAAATAAATCTACAAAGCTTACAAAAAAATATTTAACACCATTTTTTTTTGCAAATTGGTGAAGGTTAGTTGCCATTATATATCTCCTCTATCTGAATATGCAAATCGTGCATACCATTAAAAAAACAATTGAACTCAATCTTTTTTTAACATTAATTAACTTCTTTTGATTTTATAATTAAGTCAATTAAAAGTAAAATACATAAAAGTACAGGAAAGAAGATTCTAAAAAGTTGTAAAAAGATTTTTTCTCTGTTCTTTTTTATTTTTATAAAAATAAAAAGTAATAATTAATAAGGAGGTCATATAATGACACTTGAAGAACTTGAATCGTACGTGATGATGCAAGCGAACGTCAGTATGGAAGCTTACTATTGGTGGTGTACTGCGTTAATGATTGCAATTCACGTAGGTTTCTTGATGTATGAAGTAGGATCGTCTCGTTTTAAAAACGCGGTCTCTTCAGCCACAAAAAACCTTTTAGCGTTCGCGTTTATGATACCAACCTTCTGGTTATTTGGTTGGTATATTTATCTTGCATTTCCAGAGGGATTTACTCCAATAGCACTTGAAGGTTATGGTACTCCATGGAATGTATCTATGGGGCCAATGTTAAGTGACCAAGCCACAGGTGTTTTCTGGGCGGCATTTACATTATTTGCTTGTACTACAGCTTCTATTTTTTCAGGATCTGTTCTTGAGAGAATAAGAATTAGCTCATTTACTTTCTTGGCTGTTGTATTAGGGTCTGTAGCATGGATCTTAGCCGCTTCATGGGGCTGGCATCCTGATGGTTGGTTAGTAACACAATTCGGATATCATGATGTTGGAGCAGCTGGTGTTGTTCACATGGTAGCAGGTTGGTTTGCTTTCGGAGTTGTCTTAAACTTAGGACCTAGAGTTGGTAAATACAATGCTGACGGTTCTGCGAATGAGATTGAGGGTCATGATCTTCGTTTCTCATTTATTGGTCTTTTAATGATTATTGTTGGTTTCTTCGGATTCCTCGGTGGTTGTTTAATCTGGGCAGGTGCAGAGTTTGGTGGATGGATAAACATTTACGGTGCTCCAGCAACATTATCATCTTTCGCTTTCAATACCCTCATGGGTCTAGGTGGAGGAATGATTGGTGCATTCTGGATGAGTAAAGGTAACCCATTCTGGATGATGTCAGGTGGTCTTGCAGGTATATTCTCCTGTGCGTCTGGGCTTGATGTTTGGTATCCAGGATTAGCCTTTGTTCTCGGTTTTGTTGGCGGTGTTATAATTATTCCTGCGAATAATTGGTTACACAGTGTTTTCAAGATTGATGATCCAGTAGGAGCTATATCTGTTCATGGAGTTGCCGGTATATGGGGTGTGATTGCAATGGGATTATTTGCATCAGGCTATCCAGCATCTGGTGATATTCCTCCAACAAGTTTTGGTGGACAGTTAGTTGGATGTATAGTCATGTTCTTAGTAGGATTTGTACCTGGTTATGGTTTATCATTCATTATGAAAATGATGAATTGGTTACGTGTACCAGATGCAGTTCAAAAAGCAGGTATTGATAGCGCTGAGTTAAATCTCAAGGCATATCAGTAACATATAAGGAAGGAGAAAATATGAATACATTTCCAGGACCTGAGAATAGTTGGGAAGGTGTGGACGCTTATTTCACATATGCCAACAGTGAAGGTGCACTGATATTTTGGACCCTTTTTGTTATTGCTCTATGCGTGCTAGTCACTATGGCAACAGCAAGACACGAGTCTGATACTGCAAAAAAAACAAAATAATGTATAATTTAAGGCGGGGAATTATCCCCGCCTTATAATAAATGGATTACAACACTTCAAATCTCTTTTTTCAAAATCTCATTCAATCAATAGCTGAAAATAAACTAATAGCAGCAGTTATTTGGATTGCATTTATGATTTTTATTTTAAGAAAAATTGCAAAAAAAGATAACGAATTGATTTTAAAAAAGAAATTCTCTAGACATAAATAAACAGAAAACTTGAATTTACTAATTATCAGTGGCATGGATAAAAACCATGATAATGAACATGTTAAATCAAATTCTTCTTATCAATATAGTTTTTTTGAAGAAATTATTAAAAAGCAAAATCCCATCTCAAATATCTCGGTTTATAAACCTTACATTGAGGATGTAAATAAATTTAGTTTTGAAGATTATGATGCCTTTTTATGGACCGGAGGTCTCGGTAATATTTATGATGACAATGATCACAATAAAAATCAGTTGAAGATCTTTGATAGAATAGCAACTCTAGAAAGACCAATTTGGGGAAGTTGTTGGGGTCTTCAAGTGGTTGTAACAGCATTTGGAGGAAAAATATCAAGTTCTATGAGTCCAGAGTTTGGATATTCTGAAAAAATAAAAATTATAAAAAATCATTTTGTTTATAAAAATAAAAAAAATTTATTTACTGCCCCTGGTCATCATTACGATAGTTTAGAAACTCTTCCCAAGGACTTTGACATAATTTCTGAGAATAATCATTCTATTCAATCTATATGTCATAAAAAACAAAACATATTTTGTACTCAATATCA
>CABYRQ010000027.1 GCA_902521485.1 uncultured Alphaproteobacteria bacterium
TTTTTATAGAAAAACCACCAATAGTAAATCTGAATACATACAGATCTATCTGCAATTATATCAAGAAAAATAAAATATTAAATATGGTTGGATTAAACCGAAGGCATTATTCTAACCTTCTAAAGATTAAGAGTTTATTTGATAATTCTGGAGGTCTACAAAGTATACAAATTGAAGGGAACGAGAGAATTTGGCAAAAAAAAAGTATTACAACGTTTAGAAAAAAAAATTGGTTAATATTGAATTCAATACATACACTTGATTTAATTTTCTTTTTTTGTGGAATGCTTGATAAAACTTTTATAGTTAAAACAAATAAAAATGTATACTCTATTATAGGCCAATCAAAATCAGGCATTAATTTTTCGTATACATCTAATTGGAATTCTCCTGGCGGTTGGAGTATTAAAGCACAAAATAATAAATACTATGTAATCATTGATCCATTAGAGGTAAGTGTGGTAAAAAATAGATCATTTAAATCAAAAGAAATTAAAATGTCTAATAATGATAAAAATTTCAAACCAGGATTTTATTTACAAATAGTAAATTTTTATGAACTTTTGATCAGAAAAGAGCACACTTACCCCTCAATTGGTATTGAAAATTGTACTGGTCTATATAGTTTAATAAAAAAAATATATGAAAAATAAGATTTTTTTACATGAACCTACAAAATTAAAAAATAATTACCAATTAATAAAAAACGAATTAATTAAAAATAATTTAGTAATTGGCAATAACATTGGTAATTTTAGAAATGAAATTATCAATATTAATAAAGCTAAATTTTGTAGTTTAGTATCTTCGGGAACAGCTGCTCTACATTTATCATTGTTTTGTAATCAACTTGACGAAAACTGTGAGGTACTTTTACCAGCTATTTCATTTATTGCCTCACTGAATGCGATTTTATATACAAAAGCTAATCCAATATTCATTGATGTAGACACTAATCTAAATTTAAATATTCAGGATTTATGTGATTTTTTAGAAAAAAATACTTTTCAGGATAAAAAAAATAGATGTATAAATAAAAAAACTAAAAAACACATTAAATGCATACTCTTAATTCATGTTTTTGGTAATATAGTAGACTATTCAAAGGTTTTAAATATTTCTAGAAAAAAGAATATAAGTATTGTTGAAGATGCAGCAGAGTCTTTTGGTTCATATGTAAAGATTAAAAACAAAAAATTTTTTTCAGGTTCTTTTGGAAGATTTGCATGTTTTTCATTTAATGGAAACAAAATAATTTCTTCTGCTGGAGGTGGAGCCGTTCTTTCAAATCTAAAAAAAGATCAGTCAACAATTGATCATTATTCTAACCAGGCAAAATCAAATGCCATAACCTTTCAGCATAATGATATTGGTTTTAACTACAGATTATCTAATATTCATGCAACTATAGGTTTTAATCAAGCTAGGTCATTCAGAAGTATTTTATCCAAAAAAAAATTAATATTTGAAAATTATAATAAATATCTTGATAAAAATTTATTTAAGACAATTAAATATGACACAGGAGCAAATTATTGGCTTATTGTTATTAAAATATTTAAAGAGATAAATACTGTAAAATTAACAAATTATATGAATTTAAAAAATATTGAAATCAGGCCAGTTTGGTATCCTTTGCATCTTCAAAAATTTACAAATAAATACCAAAAATATAATTTAAAATATGCAAGCAGTGTTTATAAGAAATATATTTGCCTACCTTCAAGCACATCATTAACTGAATCAAAAATCAAGTTTATATGCAATTCACTGAAAGACTATTTTTAATGTGTGGTTTAGTGGGATATGTGAATGACAAACTTTTTGAAAATGAAATTAACTATAAATTAATTAATAGTTTAATCCATAGAGGACCAGATGATCAATCCTCATTAACATTTAATGACTATGGTGTATTTCTTGGACATACAAGGACATCAATTATTGACTTAACAAATGGTTCACAGCCTCTTTCTACATCAAACAAAGATTACACAATTATATTTAATGGTGGTATTTATAATTTTGAAGCTTTAAGGGAGGAGTTAACATCTAAAGGATATGTCTTCTCTACTACATCCGATACCGAGGTATTGCTAAATTCCTACATTGAGTGGGGCGAGTGTGTTAGTGATAAATTAAATGGCGATTTTTCTTTTGCAATATTTGATAAAAGAAAAAAAATAATTTTTTTTTCAAGAGATCCATTAGGAACTAAACCTTTATATTTCTACGAATACAATAATTTTTTTATGTTTTCTTCGGAATTAAAGCCTTTCAAATATTTACCAATTCATTTAAAACCTGAAATTGACAACCAAGTTCTTACCAATAAAATTTTTAATGACTCTGAGAATGATCAGTATACTTTTCTAAGAAATGTAATTAATTCGGATAATGGCAGTAACTATATATTTGACCTTAAAAGTAGAAAATTATTAAAAAAAAGATATTTTTTTCTCAAAGAAACAATAGAGGTAAAAGACTATGAGGAGTCAAAATATCATTTAAATTATCTTTTAACTAAGTCATGTAAACTTAGATCAAAAATTGATGTTAATTTAACCTCAAGTTTAAGTGGTGGTTTAGACTCATCAATAATTACAACCATTTCAAGTAATGAAAAATTTATTAGCGGAAAATATAAGACTGTATTTTCGATTAACTACAAAAATGATTTAAATCCTGAATTTGATAATGCCTCAAGATTAGCATCTCAAAACAATTTAAATCATGATATTTTATATTTAAATCACGAAAATATCGATTTCGATTTAATCGACAAAATATCTTTTCATAATGAAATGATTACAGAACCATCAATTGGACCTTGGATTTTATTTCAATATATGAAAAAAAAAGGCTTCAAGGTTTCTTTAGACGGGCATGGTGCTGATGAATTATTTGCTGGATACAAAAGCCATCCTGAAAAAATAATAAATTCAAATTTTTTATTATTGTTCTCTAAATATTGGGATGATTTGGATAATTCTAGGTATGAAATGATGGATGAACTAGAAAAAAAGCAATATAAAAAATCCTCCAGAATTAAATTTCTAATAAAAAATATCTTAAATATAAATTCAAAGAATAATAAAAAAATTGAGTCTAATTTGATTGATCTACCCAATCTTAAAAATAAGCATCGAGATAAAAATATTTATAAAACTAAGCATAAGTTTAATTCAATGCTTTACGATCAACTATTTCATGGCTCTTTTCAAACGTTAAATAAAAAATTTGATAGGCTATCTATGGCACATGGATTTGAAATAAGACCTCCTTTTTACGATAAAGAAGTTATTAGTTTTGCACTATCAATACCACCTGAGTTTAAAATTAAAAATGGATATTCAAAAAAAATACTACGAGATACATATAAAGATAATTTGCCAAAATCTATATACAATAGAAAAAATAAACAAGGATTTAGTCCCCAAAAAAACTGGTATATTAAGTCCTTGAGTGATTATGTAGATTTTAAAATAAATGAGCCATCTTTTTTAAATTCATCTTTATTTGACGGTAAAAAAATACAAAAAAAATATAATGATTTAAGTCATAATAAATCTTATAAATTAATAAAAAATATGTTTTCATTGATCCAAGCAAATTCAATAATCAATAATTTTTCATGAAGCAATTAAAAAAAAATTGTATTTTTACTTTCAATACTATCATTGATGCTTTGAAAGCAATGAAAACTAATAGTTCAAAGTGTTTAGTTGTTTTAGATAAAAACTCGAAATTTAAAGGTACCTTGAGTGATGGTGATATTCGTAGAGCAATTCTCCAAAACACTTCTTTAACTTCAGAGATAACAAAAATTTACAATAAAAAACCTTTTTATGTTGAAGAAAAAGAAAAAAAGAAATTAAATTTAATAAATATTTTCAAAAACAACAAATACGAAATTATACCCATTGTTGATCACGACAAACATATAGTTGAGATTATTCATTGGTCAGAGGTTATTTTTGATACGCAAGAACAGATTGATAAACTAAAAGACAATTCAAAATTATCTTTATTCATAATGGCAGGAGGTAAGGGTTTAAGACTTAAGCCAATAACAAATTTCCTTCCCAAGTCTCTTTTACCTATCGATGGAGAGCCAATTTTAAGCATAATTATGAAGAAATTTAGTAATTTAGGTATTAAAGATTTCCATATATCTATTAATTCGAAAGATAAAATTACAAAAAACTTTATAAATTCAAACTTTAAAAAAGATCTAAAAATATATTCTGAAAAAGAGCCTCTTGGAACAATAGGAGCGTTAGGTTTTTTTAAAAAAATCAAGAAGTCTACAGAAACTATTATTGTTTCAAATTGTGATACTTTGATTTCATATAATCTAAATAATGTTTTGAAAAATCACTTTGATAAAAAATCAGATATGACAATCATTGCTGTAAAAGATAATTACTCTATTCCATATGGA
>CABYRQ010000028.1 GCA_902521485.1 uncultured Alphaproteobacteria bacterium
TCTGTAGCTTTTGTTGCAGTTATTATCCAGTCAAGGTTGAGTAGTTACGATAAAAATATAGAAGAGGCTGCTCAGGATCTTGGGACAATTCCAAATATGATTTTTTGGAAAGTAACTGCTCCTGTAATATTACCTGCAATATTATCAGGTTGGTTACTTGCATTTACACTCTCTTTGGACGATCTTGTCGTTGCTAGTTTTACTACCGGTCCCGGAGCTAACACTTTGCCAATAGTGGTTTTTTCTAAAGTTAGATTGGGATTGAGTCCAGAAGTTAATGCTCTTTCCGCAATAATAATGCTAATTGTTATATTAGCAGCAATTAGTGTTTACTTAATAAATAGATCAAACATTAAGAAGTAAATATTCTCTTTCCCATGCTGTAATAATTTTGTTATAGGCATTTACCTCTAAGTCTTTGATTGAACAAAATAATTCTATAAATGTTTCACCAAATATCTCTTTTGCCTCCTTAGATCTAGAAAAAGTATCTATTGATTGATAGATGCTTTCTGTCAGAGAAACATTTACGTTATAAGCAGCTTTTTTGGTCTCCGGGGTTGCTTTTAATTTTTTCTTCAAACCTAGATATCCCGCAGATAAAGTTGCAGCTATAGCTAAGTATGGATTTACGTCTGATCCACAAAGTCTATTTTCAATTCTCGCTTGGTTAGCAGAGTTAAAATTTGGGACTCTAAAACCACAGGTACGGTTTTCAAAACCCCAGTTTAGGTTAAAAGGTGTACCTTCCTCCCAAAAACCTCTAAGCCTTTTAAAGGAATTAACATTTGGTGCAAAAAGAGGTAAAAAAGCTTTTGAATACTTTTGTAATCCACCCAAATAGTTATCAAAATGTTTTGTAGTTTTAAGATTTTTATCCACAAATATTGGTTTACCTTTTTTTAAAATTGATTGATGTATATGCATCGAGTTTCCTGGAGTATCTTCCATCGGTTTAGCCATAAAAGTTGCATACAAATTATGCTTCAATGCAGTATGTCTCAGAGTTCTTTTAAATAAAAAAACCTGATCAGCCAAGTCAAGAGGGTTACCATGCTTGAAGTTAATTTCCATTTGTGCTGGTCCATCCTCATGATTAATGTTCTCAACCTCTAATTCTTGAGTTTCACAGTAGTCATATAGATCCTCAAAAATATGATCAAATTCATTAACAGCGTCAATACCGTAAGACTGATTTCCTTTTTCAATTCTTCCAGATTGCCCACTCGGTGTCTCTAAAGGATTGTCTGGATCATTGTTTTTCTTAACTAAATAGAATTCAATTTCTGGAGCAACTACTGGTTCAAGGCCTATTTTTTCATAAAGACCAATTACCTTTTTTAAAATACCTCTAGAGTGGACCTCTATAACATTATCATTGTTATCAACAGCATCACAAATAACCTGTGCGGTTGGTTCTTCATACCATGGAACAGTTCTCAGAGTATTAAAATCAGGCTTTAATATAAAATCGCCATCTGTAGGATTTAAAATCTGATCATCTATTGAATAAGTCACATCTCTAGATACTGCTAATTTGAATAGGGCTAAAGGTAATCTTAATCCACCTGACTCAATAGAGCTTAAAAATTTTTTTGTTGGTAATATTTTTCCCCTTGGTATACCTGAATTATCAGGAATCATACATTCTACCTCTGTTATTTTATTTTTCTTTAACCAATCGACATAATCATTCATAGCTATAACTAACCTTTAAAATTTGATATTTATGTATCTGATGGATTACTCAGATAATTATTACGTAAGAACAAAAGCATTCAGTATTAATTCTAACAAATTAAATGAGAGCTTACAATGTGATGTTTGTATAATTGGTGCAGGTTTATCAGGAATTTCATCAGCATTATATTTATCTAAATTAAATCCAGATTTAAACATAGTCATATTGGAGAAAAATAAAGTTGGTTGGGGCGCATCTGGAAGAAATGGTGGGCAATTATTACATGGTTTTTCCTCAGAGAATTACTCTAGTCAAAAACACACTCAAGAGGAAATTAAGATATTATGGCAATTCACATTAGACGCTGTTAGAGAGGTAAAAAAAAATATCAAAGACTTAAATATACAATGTGACTTAATCGAGGGTTATGTTTTAGCCGCAGTAAGTAAATCCCATGATGAGGAGTTAAAAAAATACGTAGACAGGCTTCAAACAAAATTTGACTATGAATCAGTGAAGTATCTACCAAAAAATAGAATGGACCAGTATTTTGATAGCCCTTATTACAAATCTGCAATGTATGACTCAGAGTGTGGTCAAATTCATCCACTTAATTATTGCCTTGGATTAGCAAGAGAATTATTAAAAAATCAAAATTGTAAAATATTTGAAGATACAGGAGTGATATCATATGAATCTCAAAAAAAAGTAACAATAAAAACTGAAAAAAATATAACTGTTAAATCTGATAAATTAATTATCTGCTGTAATGCATATATTGATAATTTGAATAAAAGTTTAAGAAAAAAAATAATGCCTGTTAAAACTTATGTATCAGCATTTACTGAAATTCCAAATACAGAATTGAGTAAATATTTTCGAAAACCTATCACAGTGGGAGATATGTTATTTGTGCTAAATTATTTTAGACTGGACTCTAATTATAATTTAATTTTTGGTGGAGGTGTAAGTTACTCTAATATAGATCCGATAAATTTGGAATTATCTTTAAAAAAAAGTATAAAAAAGATACTTCCTGGTTTAGAAAAGTTCAAAGCTTGGTGTACTTGGAGTGGGCACGTCGCCATAACTGTAAACAGATTCCCTCATATCGGTAGTATTGATAATAATATTTTTTTTGCACAAGGATATTCAGGACATGGTTTAGCAATAACAACTATGGTTGGAAAAATGCTTGCTGAAACAATAACTAATCAGAACAATAATTTGAGCTTATTTGAAAAGTTTAGACATAAAAACTTTCCTGGTTTTGGTGTAATTGATAAGCCATTATTAGTTTTAGCAATGAGTTATTTTAAATTAAAAGATCAATTAAGCCTGAAATAACTTATTTTTGCCTAATCTAGAGTTAGGATCTAAGTGTTTTTTTAATTTTTTAATAAAAAGGTAATTTTCACTAGGTTTATATTTTTTTAATAGATAATTTTTTTTCAAACCAAGACCGTGTTCTGCTGCCACACTACCTTCACTTTGAATAGTCAAATCATAAATAAATTTTGAGAGGTAAGCACAATTCTTCTTTGAATTAGGATGTACTTTAAAATTGCAATGCAAATTACCATCTCCCAAATGCCCAAAAAAATAAGGAGTAAAGATTTTATTATCCTTTACAAATGTATTTACCTTCTTAATAAAGACAGACCACTTATCAATGGGTAAAGAAATATCAAATTTTTCAGTAAAATTATATTTTATCTGATTATATACTAACTCTTCTCTTTTGCTCCATATCCACGATTTCGATTTATCATGTTCTATTTTATTAATTTTAAATTCATTTAAATTAAAGTATTTTTTTAAGTCTTTTTTGTAATTACCAATAATATTAGATTGTATCTCTATGATTAAATTGAAGTGATGTGTACTTTCATTAAATAAATAAGAGCTAGGTATTGGAAATATTATTTCAAAACTTGTTAAATTATCGAAGTACTTGTTTCTTAAAAATTTTAGTAATCGAATTGACTTATTTAAACTATTTGTTTGTATTAAATATG
>CABYRQ010000029.1 GCA_902521485.1 uncultured Alphaproteobacteria bacterium
ATCAGCCTTTTTTTTCATAGTTTATATTTTATGAATTATTATTATGAAGTATACAAACAAAGGCGCTTGTAGCTCAGTAGGATAGAGCACCAGATTCCTAATCTGGGGGTCGCAGGTTCGATTCCTGCCAAGCGCGCCAATAACTTTGACATATTAAAAATAAATTTTTATAAATAACTTATGGTAAAAATTTTTTTACTATTAAATTTTATACTTTTTACATCTTTCTCAAATGCCCAGCTAATAGAAACAAAAGACCCTAAAGCTTTATGCTCCAACGGTGAACAAGCAACATTTACCTTTTTTGAGGGTAATTCAAATAATTGGTTAATGTATATTCAAGGAGGGGGTTTGGCTGCAAACGAAGACCAATACAGATCAAGAAATATTGGATTGAAATCTCCTGCAGTTTCAAATGAAAGAGGTAAAACTTATATGGTCGAGGACTTTATTAACAACAACTATAACGTCATTTACATTCCTTATTGTAGCAATGACATACATCAAGGCACGCATGTAAATAATGTTGATGGAAAAAAAGTTTATTTTCATGGTAGATACATTATCGAGGACATTTTTAATCAGTATGATCAAAAGTTTAAAAAAGCAGATAAATTAATTTTTGCAGGTTATAGTGCTGGGTCCTTGGCTTTGGGTTTAAACGTTGATCTAATTAAAAGATATAAAAATCCATATATTATTGCTGATAGTTTTTGGTTAGACGCAGAGTCTTTAAATGTTCGCTTAGGATGGAATGATGGACCATGGCCTAAAATTGTAAAATTTTTATATAATGACAGGGTCGAGCATTGTAAAGACTCTCATTGGGCAAATTGTTTTTCTTCAAGACCATTATTTGAAAGAAATAATTTGAATAATGTTTTTTTTATTTGGAATATAGGTGATCCTTACATGAAAGGTAATTTAGATAAAGTAAAACAATCTATTAATGAAGACTCAAATTTTTATAATGCTGGTTTTTCAATTAATGCTGAAGAAAGAAAGTTAAAAGGAAATATTGAGTGGGGGCATGTTATGACAGCTACTGATTTATATTATAAAGATTTTGAGGGCACCTCATTACAAAAGTTAATTTGGAATTGGATAAACGGATCTGGAAAAACTATTTATATAAACAATTAGTTTTTCTCGTGTAAAAAGTCCAAAAGTCTATCTAAATATTTTTCATCAACGTTATATGCTTTTTTATAATGTTCAATACAATATGGTTTTGTTGGAATATTTTGACCACCGCAATAGTGAAATCCCTCTTCAAGTGGATCTCCGATTGGCCATTGACAAGATTTAAAGTTACCTGTACCAACAATGCTTTTTTTAAAACTAAATTTTTCTCTTCTTCGAACAGGTTCTTTTCTTATTGTATTTTTGGAAGATGAATTACTGGTTTCTCTGTACATTGTGACAGAAGAAAACTGTTGATTTTGAGTTGATTTTTTTCTGGAGTTTTGACGTCTTTCAAGACCCAGTCTAAAAGCCTTACCAATAACGGCATTTTTAGTAAATCCAAGCTGAACGCCAATCTGGCTAGTGGCAACCCCTTCATTCCAAAGTTTTTTAAGATCTTCTACTTTTTGGTTATTCCAAGACATTTTTTGTGTACCTACTCTATTTAGTTCCTTATATGGGTTGTTTTATACTATATATAGTAGTAGTAATCTAGCCTAAAATGATTAAAAAAATGTGAATAAATATGAAATCTCTTAAAGATTTGAACTTTGAAAAAATCCGAAATGTAGGGATTAGAGTCGATTTCAATGTTCCTATAGATAAAAATTTTAGAATTACAGACAAAACAAGATTAGATAGATCTAAGGAGACGATCGATTTTATTAAAAATAAAGAATGTAATATTTTTCTTATTTCACATTTTGGAAGACCAAAAGAAAATTTTGATGAGAAGTATTCTTTCTCAAATTTAATTGACCAGTTAGAGGATATATTGGAGTTAAAATTAAATTTTATTAGTTATGATAGTTTTTTAGATAGTGGTCTTAATCAAATAGATGTTGATAAGCCAACTATAAGCCTTTTAGAGAATATAAGATTTTTTAAAGGAGAAATAAAAAATGATTTAAAATTTAGTAAGTCTATTACAGATAATTTAGATTTATATGTTAATGAAGCTTTTTCTGCCTCTCACCGTTTTCACTCATCAGTTAATCAAATGGCTAAAAACATATTGTCAGCACCTGGATTTAATTTTGAAAGAGAAATTTTAGCAATAAATAATATAAAAAAATCTCCAAAGAAAAAATTAGCGATCATTGGCGGATCAAAAGTTTCAACTAAAATAAAAACACTTCTATCTTTAACATCTTCTTGCTCAAATATTTTTATTGGAGGGGCAATGGCTAATAATTTTTTTAAATATAATAGTATAAATGTAAGCAATTCTTTAATTGAAGAGGGGACAGAGAGTATGATTGAAATGATTTACAATTTTGCAAAATCAAAAAATTGTAAAATTCATCTTCCATCAGATGTTATACTTGACTCAAATGAAAATAAATTAATAAATGAGCTTCCTACAAGCTCTGATTTTAAAATCCTAGATATATCAGTTTCTTCACACGCAGTTTTAGAAAAACTGATAGGTAACAGTGATATCGTTTTGTGGAATGGACCAATGGGAATGATCGAGGACAATAAATTTTCAAAGGGATCAGTAAATTTAGCACATCTCCTTGCAAAATCTCAATCAGATGTAGTCATAGGTGGTGGAGACACAATTTTAGCAATCAATATGGCTGAGGAAAAATTTGAAAATTTTTATTTTGTCTCAACAGCTGGCGGTGCTTTTCTTGAGGCGCTCGAGAACAAAGATCTTCCTGGAATTCAAGCCCTTATGGCTGACTAATAAAATGTTTTTTCAGCAATGGAATTTGAATTATTGTAAACACAAT
>CABYRQ010000030.1 GCA_902521485.1 uncultured Alphaproteobacteria bacterium
TAAACTTGCAAATAAATTTAAAGATGTCTCCATTTTAGAGTCAGTCATTGGGGGTGATAATAAAGGAAGATACTCTATTATTCTTTTTAATATATTACAAAATGTTGAAATTTTTCATAACTATGTGCTTATAAATAATCAAAAGAAAAAAATTAAATCACCAGACTCTTTTATAAAGGACATTTATAAAAATTTAAAAATTAAAACTATATATGATCAGAATATACCTCTACCCATATTTATTGGTAATGTATCATTTGATTTGTGTAAGTTTACCCTTCCAAAATTAAGTTATAAGCCTGATAAGAATGAAATTGGAATACCTCTAGCGCATTTTGTAAAACCAAGAAATCTTATAATAATAGATAATGTTCTTAATGAGACACATTTAATTGAAGTTTCAAATATCAAGAAAAATCCAGTAAAATCACTAAAAAAATTAGAAAAAATACTTAAAGAACCTTTTTCCAAAAATAAAAAATTAAATTTTAGTAAACCTAAAAAATTTAAAAACCATATTAAGAAAGAGGAATTCATTAAAAGAGTTAAGGAAATAAAAAGAGATATTAAAGTTGGTGAAATATTTCAAGCTGTTCTTTCTCAAAGATTTTCTAATGACTATTTAATTGATCCATTTAATTTTTATAGAGCATTAAGATCAATTAATCCCTCACCTTATCTTGTTTTTTTAAACCTAAAAAATTATCAAATTATCTGCTCTAGTCCTGAGACTATGATTAAAGTAAAAAATAAAGAAATTACTCTTAGACCTATTGCCGGAACTAGAAGAAGGGGTAAAAATGAGATTGAAGATAATAATTTAAAAAATGAATTACTTAAGGATAAAAAAGAACTAGCTGAACATTTAATGCTAGTTGATTTAGGTAGAAATGATGTTGGTCAAATTTCAAAAAATAATACTGTAAAAGTAACTGAAAAAAATATAATAGAGTATTATTCTCATGTAATGCATATAGTCAGTAATGTTACTGGAGAATTAAAAAATAATTTAACACCTATAGATGTTCTTTTTGCTGGCTTGCCAGCAGGGACTGTTTCTGGAGCACCTAAAATTAGAGCACTAGAAATATTAGAAAAACATGAGGATATTAATAGGGAATTTTATTCAGGCTCGGTTTTTTATTTAGATGCAAATGGAGATATGGATAGTTGTATTAATCTAAGAACTGCAATGATTAAAAATAAAAAAATATATGCGCAAAGTGGAGCAGGTATTGTTTTTGATAGCATACCTGAGAATGAACATATTGAGTGTATCAATAAGGCTAGTGCTTTATTTGAAGCTTACAATTTAGCTCATAACATATAATGATCACTCTTATAGATAATTACGATAGCTTCACATATAATTTGTATCATTGTTTAAGTAAAAGAGATCAAGTTTTAGTTATCAAAAATGACATGATTTTAAAAAATATTGATAAAATTATTAATAGCAAAGGAGTTGTTATATCACCTGGACCTAGTAATCCATTTAATGCAGGAGAATGTCTTAGTTTAGTTCATCAAATATACTCATTTATACCAATATTAGGTGTTTGTTTAGGTCATCAAATTTTAGGAGTTTATTTTGGAGCTAAAATAGACACATTAAGTACACCAATGCATGGAAAAGTATCAAATTTAAAAAAAATAAATGAATGTAAGATATATAAAAATATTGATAAAAAGTTTCGTGCAACTAGATATCACTCTTTATACCTAAATAAAAATAATTTTCCTCAAAATTTAAAAATAACAAGCATTTCAGAGGATGATAAAATTATAATGAGTTTTAAACATGAATTATTTTCTATTTATGGTGTGCAATATCATCCTGAGAGTATTGAAACTCTTATGGGTTCAAAGATTTTAGAAAATTTTATGGATTGTATATGAAATTTAAATTAGAAGACTCAATAACCAATAGAAATGTTGAATATGCTATTAAGTATTTATTTGACACAGATAACATTTCTCATCAAGCGATTATTATTTATCAATTAAATAAATTAATAAATAATAGCGATATACTTCTATCTTTAAGAAAATTTATTTTTAAAAATTCTAATAAAATAAATCAATATTCAAATTCTTTGGATACATGCGGGACTGGAGGTGATGGGTTAAAGACATTAAATATATCAACAACAGTAGCTATATTGTTATCATCTGTTGATATTCCAATTGCAAAACATGGTAATCGTGCTGCTAGCTCATTAAGTGGCTCTTCTGATATTATTTCTGAATTGAATATATCTAGTGAAAAAGATTCGAAGAAAATAATTAAAAAAATAACAAATGATAAATTTGTCTATTTAAATGCGCCTTTTTTTTACCCAAATCTTAGTAAAGTTGGAGAAGTTAGAAAAAAATTAGGTATAAAAACGATATTTAATTATATGGGCCCTACATTAAATCCATTAGGCGCTAAATATCAAATATTAGGTACTGTGAATAAAAACTCAGCAGAAATAATGTTAAAAATACTATCTAAAATTGATAATAAAAATTCTACAATTTTTTTCTCAGATGATGGATTAGACGAAATAAGTATATTTGCTCCAACTAATTTTTATTTTAAAAGAGGAAAAGATATCACTAAAAAGAAGATATCTCATACAAAATATAAAAAATACCTTTCATCTAAATTAAATTTTAAGGATATTAAAGGAGGTATTCCCTCTTATAATGCAAGCAGGCTGATTGAATTATTTCAGGGGAAAAAAGATAGTTACAGAGATATAACTATTATT
>CABYRQ010000031.1 GCA_902521485.1 uncultured Alphaproteobacteria bacterium
AAAATATAAATCAGAGCCTTTATAATTAAATTTATTTGATATTATTCTTGTATTATTGCCCTCGTTAGAGATCCTTAATTTTAAATTATCGATATCACCCTCTAGTAAAATCGCATTATTAACAAAATTTGAATTTATATTTTCTATTCTTGCTTGGTTGAGTGTAATTGAAATATCATCTGCATTAAAAATAGATCTAGATATTTCAATATCAGATGCTGCAAAATCAGTTTGGATTAAATCATGATTAATTTTGAAATTTGAATTATCTATAGAGAGAATTGGTTTAGGCATAATTTTTAAAGTTTGATTTGATAAACTGTTCAAGGTAACAAAACCTTTAGTTTCTCTTTCGACCATTTCTTGAGATAAAATATTAATAGGCAATCTTAGAAAACTAAGTCCAAATAAAATCACCAAAATTAAAAGTATTGCTATAGGTATTAGGACTTTTAATTTTTTCATTTGTTCATTCTACAAATATAGGAACACAAAATAGATCATATAGGCTAATATAAAGCCAAGAGAAATTAATTTTCCAGCTAATTTTAAAGAAATAATTATAAAAAATAATAAAGAAGTCACTAAAAATAGCCATTTATCAATTTGACTAAGTAATTCATAAAAATTTATACTCCCATTGATTAGCACAGCAATAATCGTAATTCCAAATATGTTGGCTATATTTGATCCGAGAATATTTCCAATTGCCAAATTATTTTGTTTTTTCACAATTGATAAAATTGTTGCAATTACCTCAGGCAAAGAAGTACCAAAAGCAACAATTGTTATTCCAATCGTAGTTTCTGCAACACCAAATATGCTAGTTAAATCTTTTGCATAAACAATAAAATACTTAGAACTAAAAAATAAAGCTATAAATGCTAATATTATTTTTAAAATAATAAAAAAAGATGAAGAATGTGTTATCTCGGATATTGTGTTAGTTTCATCAATTGGTTTTTTTAATTCAAAATAAATAAAAAAACAAAGTAATCCAAAAAGTAAAGCACCGTATGTGTAGCCAATATTAAAATTAAATATTATGAAAATAAAAAAAACGATTGAAAAAATTAAAAAAAATAAAAAAGTACTTTTATCCCTTTTATCAGTTACTAACATAGTAATGGGATATAACATGATACCCCCTACCAATAAAATATTTGCAATATTACTTCCAATAAGATTACCTGCTACTATTCCCACAGAATTTAACTTTAATGCTTGAAATGTTGCTGCAAACTCAGGGAGGGAAGTGCCAATAGCTATAATAAATATTCCAACAAGGATTGGCCTAATTTTATAAACGTGTGAGACTAATATTGAATTTTTTATTGCAAAATCACATGACCATATCAATAGAGCAAGACTTATTAATACTCCTAATAAACTCTCAATCAATTCACACCCATTTGATCTTTTTTAAGTTTCCTTATCTCATCTCTGAACATTGCAGCTTTTTCAAAATCTAAATTTTCAGCTGCAGATAACATTTTTTTCTCTAATTTTTGAACATGTTTTTCAAATTTATTAGGACTCAATTTATCAATTTCAGATGTACCCACAGTATAGCTATCTTTTTCATAGATGCTCTCGATAATTTCACCAATATTTCTTTTCACTGATTGAGGGGTAATGTTATTTCTCTTATTAAATTCAATTTGTTTATTTTTTCTGTATTTTGTTTCCTCAAGAGCTGCTTTAATACTTTTAGTTAACACATCTGCATATAAAATCACCTTTCCATCTATATTTCTAGCTGCACGACCTATAGTTTGGACCAAACTAGTTTTTGACCTTAAATAACCCTCTTTGTCAGCGTCAAGAATGGCGACTAAACCACACTCAGGTATATCTAGTCCTTCTCTGAGTAAATTAATACCAATTAAAATATCAATCTCCCCAATTCTTAAAGAGCGAATAAGTTTTATTCTATCAATAGTCTCAACATCAGAGTGCATATATTCAGCCTTTAAATTATGTTCTTTTAAATAATTCGTTAAGTCCTCGGCATTTTTTTTTGTAAGAGTTGTAATCAATACTCTATTTTTATTATTGAGTGTTATTTTAATTTCACCCATCAAATCTTCCACTTGATTGACAGTTGTTTTGATAACACACTCAGGATCAATTAGACCTGTGGGTCGTATGATTTGTTCAACATACTCATTTTCGACTTCATTCAATTCCCATGGGCCAGGAGTTGCAGATAAAAAAATAGTGGGGGGACGCATCATATTCCATTCTTCAAAAGTTAAAGGTCGATTATCCAATGCAGATGGAAGTCTAAATCCATAATCTGATAAAGTTTTTTTTCTAGATCGGTCACCTTTATACATTCCATTTATTTGAGGCACGGATACATGAGACTCATCAATTATAAGAAGTGAGTTTTCCGGAATAAACTCGTATAGAGTTGGTGGTGCTTCACCAGGTTGTCTTCCACTTAAATATCTCGAATAATTCTCAATTCCTGAACATGTTCCCGTTGCCTGTATCATTTCCAA
>CABYRQ010000032.1 GCA_902521485.1 uncultured Alphaproteobacteria bacterium
GAAAAAAACTTAAAGATAAACTGACAAACAGACACAAAACACTTTTTGTTGGTTGGATTTCCTTTTCTCATCCTTCTATAACAGAAATATTTTCTAATATTGATTTTGATTTCAATGTAATCGATATGGAGCACTCGACAATTAATATTAGCGAGGCCCAAAGGATTATAGCTGCATCGCAATCTTTTGGTGTACCATGCATACCACGTATAGTATCCCATTCTGTTGAACAAATTAAACCATTATTAGACTCAGGCCCAGATGGAATGATGTTTCCGACAGTTAGTAGTGTAAAAGAAGTAAATTATTTATATCAAAGTTTTAAATACCCTCCAATCGGTCAAAGAACATTTGGAGTAAATAGAGCTCAGAATTATGGTATTTCAATTGATAACTATTTTTCCAGTTGGAATGAGACATCTTCTTTTATGATACAAATTGAAAATAAAGAAGGGGTTGAGAATTTAGAAAAAATCTTATCCCATCAAACCATTGATGCCGTAATGATAGGCCCGTATGATTTATCAGGCTCATTAGGTGTTCCTGGTCAATTAGACAGTGAAATTGTACTAAGTAACTGTAAAAAAGTATCTGATATATGTAAAAAGAATAATGTCAGCTGTGGAATACAAATTAATGATGTTAACTCTGAAAATATAAAGAAAAATATAGATTTAGGTTTTAATTTTATAGTTCTTGGATCTGATTTATTTGCTTTATGGAAATGGGCCGAGCAAGTAGAAAACACGATTGCTTCATTGAAATAAATTTTTATGCAATATATTGATAAAATATTTAACTTTAAAAATAAGAACGTGGTAATTACCGGGGCAGGTGGTCATTTATGTAGTGAAATGGCTATAGCTTTCGCAAGATTAGGCTCAAATCTTTTCCTTATTGATAAAGACATAGAAAAATTAGAAATTTTAGAAAATAAAATTAAGTCTATAACAACTAAATCTAACATTTATAAATTTAATGTAGATACTACAAATTATGAAATTATTAGCGATATAAATGACAAAATAAACCATATTTGCAAAGTTGATATTTTAATTAATGGTTCAGGTATTAATAGTTCTAAAGATTTCTTAGACATTGACTTAGCTAATTGGGATGATGTAATTAGATCTCAATTAAATTCAGTATTTATCTCTTGCAAATTAATTGGCGGTTCTATGGTAAAAAATAATAATGGTTGTATAATTAATATATCATCAACATCAGCCGATCCACCTCTTTCAAGAGCTTACGCATATTCTGCCTCAAAAGCAGCAATAACCAATCTTACTAAAAACCTTGCAAGAGAGTGGGCTATGTCTGGGGTTAGGGTAAACTCTCTAAGACCTGGTTTTTTTCCTACAGAATGGAACAAAAAAAACTTTTTAGATAAAAAAAGAATAGATAAAATTATAAGTCATACTCCATTTCAAAGATTTGGTGATCCTAAAGAATTAATTTCAGCTGTATTATATTTAAGTTCAGACTCTTCAGCTTTTGTTACAGGTTCAGAAGTGATAGTTGATGGTGGTTTTTCATGCATGACAATTTAAAAAGAAAAGTAATAATAGCTGGGGCATCCAAAGGTATTGGTTTAGCAATTGCTGAAAGATATATTCTTGAAGGTTACGAAACTATTTTGTTAAGTAGATCTTCACCAAAAAAAAAATTCAAAAAAAATTTTTATTGGTATCAAATTGATTTAACAAAAGAAAAACAAGTTGATGCTCTTACTAAAAAAATTATACGCAAACATAAGAAAATAGACATTCTAATAAATAATATTGGTCAGTCGATGTGGAAACCCATAACGAAAATTAATAAAAAATTTTTAGATGAAATGTTTCATACAAACTTATATAGTATTTTTTTTTTATTAAAAAATTTCGTACCACATTTTAAACAAAAAAAAAATGGTAATATAATTAATATTTCTAGTATTGCTGGTAAAAGAGGAACAAAATATAACTCCGTATATTGTGCAACAAAGTTTGGTTTAAATGGAATAACACAATCTTTATGTAAAGAATTGGGAGAGTTTAATATTAGGGTAAATGGTATTTGCCCTGTATTGATTAAAACTCCAGGATTAATGAGGGTAATTTCAAAAA